>CACYZN010000007.1 GCA_902778925.1 uncultured Bacteroidota bacterium | reverse complement strand
CAGGACATCATGGGACCCATGTGCTTCGACTACGGCTTCGGCCCCTTCCGTTGGGTATGCACCAGCGGCAAGCCCGAAGACCTCGACAAGAGCGACCATATCGCCATGGAGGTGCTGGGTGAGATAGCCGCCACGGCTCCCGCCGAGATACAGCAGCAGATGCACGACAACATACAGTGGATCCGTGGCGCCAAGGAGAACCACCTCGTGGTGGGCAGCCAGGCCCGTATCCTCTATGCCGACTGCGAAGGCCGCACCAAGATTGCAGCCCGCTTCAACGAGGCTATCAAGAAGGGCGAGATCAGCGCCCCCATCGTGCTCGGCCGTGACCACCACGACGTCAGCGGTACCGACAGCCCCTTCCGCGAGACCTCTAACATCTACGACGGTTCGAACCGTTGTGCCGATATGGCCGTGCAGAATGTCATCGGCGACAGCTTCCGCGGCGCCACGTGGGTCAGTATCCACAACGGTGGCGGCGTAGGCTGGGGCGAGGTGATGAACGGTGGCTTCGGTATGGTGCTCGACGGCAGCGAGGCCTGCGACCGTCGCCTGCGCATGATGCTCCACTGGGACGTCAACAACGGCATCAGCCGCCGCAGCTGGGCCCGCAACGAGGGCGCCATGTTCGCTATCAAGCGCGCCATGGATATCTGCCCCGAACTGAAGGTCACCATGCCCAACCTCGTCGACGACGAAGTGCTGGAAGGCCTGTTCTAAGGCTGGAATATATAAAGCGGGCGGCGGGACCGGAAGGTCCCGCCGCCCGCTTTTATCCCTATCGGAGTTATGACATTTGGTATTGCGCCATGCGCTGGGTGGCCAGTTCCTCGTAGCGGGTGCCGGGGCGGCCGTAGTTGACGTAGGGGTGTATGCTGATGCCGCCGCGTGGCACGAAGATACCTTTTACCTCGATGTAGCGCGGGTTCATCAGGCGGACTAGGTCGTCGAGGATGGTGTTGATGCAGTCCTCATGGAAGTCGCCGTGGTTGCGGAACGAGAAGAGGTATAGCTTCAGGCTCTTGCTCTCCACCATGCGGCGGTCGGGGATGTAGAGTATCTTCACCTCGGCAAAGTCGGGCTGCCCGGTGATGGGGCAGAGGGTGGTGAACTCGGGACAGTTGAACTGCACCCAGTAGTCGCGCTCGGGAAAGCGGTTCTCGAAGGCTTCGAGCACTTCGGGAGCGTAGTTGTCGGGTATCTGGCTTTTGCGGCCTAGGGCCTGTAAGTTGTCTTGTTCGCGGTTCATGGGGTTTAGCGTATGTTTAATATCTTGTGTATTTGAAGCGAGAGGCGCCACTCGGGGTGTCGCAGGCAGTAGTCGGCCGCCTGCTGCATGACGGCCGCATTGCGCGCTGGGTCGCCGGTGTCGCAGGGTTGCAGGAAACGATGCCGTGCGGCGATGTAGTCGTAGGCGGCGGGGTCGTGCTCGCCGTCGTATACCACCTTCAGCTCGTCGGCCTTGGTAAGTATTGGTTCAGCCTCGGCTCCGAGCCACAGACTCTTGGGCGAGAGGGTAACCCAATCGACGTTGGCTGGCAGCGGTCGGGTGCCGTTGGTCTCGACGCATACGCGAAAGCCCTTTTCCTGCAAGGCCGAGACCAGGCTGGAGGTGAGCTGTAGCGAGGGTTCGCCGCCGGTGACGACGGCCAGTGGCGCTTTCCACTGTGCTGCGGCCTCTACTATGGCGGCTTCGGCCATCTGGCGGCCGCCGGTGCGCTGTGGGGTGTCGCAGAAAGGGCACTGCAGGTTGCAGCCGCCGAGGCGGATGAACACCGCCGGCGTGCCGCTGTGGTAGCCCTCGCCTTGCAGCGAGTGGAATATCTCGGTCACGAGCATGGGTCGTCGAGTTCGTAGGTGGCGATATTGCCGGTGCTCTCTTGCACATCGACACGATAGCAGTGCGGCACCTGTTCGCAGCACCAGCGCGCCAGGTTCTCGGCCGTGGGGTTGCATGGCAGAACATCGTTGAGCACGTGGTGGTCGAGCGGGTCGGCGACGAGGCGCTTGATGTCGCTGAAGTCGACAATCATGCCGTTGCGGTCCAGCTCGCGGGCACGGCAGTAGATGGTGATGGTCCAGTTGTGGCCATGCACCGCGGTGCACTTGCTTGGATAGTCGAGGGTGAGGCTGTGGGCGCCCGAAATCTCGAGGTTTTTCTTCAGGTAGTACATATATCTGGATGTCAATTGTCGTAAACGGTGGGGTCGGCGACGCCGGCCTTGATGAAGGCCTCTTGGCGCTCGCGGCAGGTGGCGCAGTGGCCGCAGTGGTGCTCGCCACCGCGGTAGCACGAGTAGGTGTGGCTGTAGTCTATGCCCAGCTTGGCGCCCCGGCGCACAAGCTCTGTCTTGTCGAGGTCGGTATAGGGAGCGGCCAACTCGACGCCTTCGTAGGTGCCGGCACGCATGGCGGCGCCCATGGCCTGCACAAAGTCGGGTCTGCAGTCGGGATAGATGGCGTGGTCGCCACCGTGGTTGGCCATGAGCACACGGCGCAGGCCACGGCTTTCAGCCAGCCCGCAGGCGATGCTGAGCATGATGCCGTTGCGGAACGGCACCACCGTGGAGCGCATGTTGGCCTCGGCGTAGTCGGCGTCGGGTATGGCGTCGGCGCCGGCGGTGAGCGACGAGTTGAAGTAACGTCCCATGAACTCGAGGTCTATAATCAGATGCTCTATGCCGAGCAGTCCGCAGTGGTAGCGGGCGCAGGCGGTCTCGCGCGCGGCGTGGTTGTTGCCGTAGGCAAAGGTGACTGCCAACGCCACACGGGTCTGCTCCTCGTAGAGCAGGGTAGTCGAGTCGAGCCCGCCGGAATAAATTATCACCGAGTCTTTCGGCTGTGTAGTGGCCGATAAAGTGCTGTCTGTCATGTCCTTGTTTTGTTAAAGGGGGTTGGCAAGTACCCCTATAATGCGCTGCAAAGATACAAATAAAAAGCTATATGGCGCAAAAAAACACTACACCAACCCTGCCATCATCGTATCAAAAGGCAGAGCTGGTGTAGTGTGGCTGCCGATGCGGCGCGTCTATTTCAGGTAGTATTCCACCGTGGTGACCACGCGCACCTTCTTCACCTGCGGGGTGTTCTCGTCGAGGTCTTCCACCTCGAAGTAGCCCTGCGAGGCGGTGCGCATCTTGCCGATGTGCGAGTGGCTGTTCTTGGCAAACTCGTCGGCGGCGGTGCGGGCGTTCTCGAGGCTCTCTGCAATCATGGAGGGCTTGATGTCGTTGAGGCCCAGGTACTGGTAGTCGGCATAGCTGTTGGCCAGTATGTTCTGGTTCACCAGGTCGGTCTCAAGGGTTTGCTGCACCTTGCGCACGAGGTCGAGGTTCTTGGTGAACACGGTTACCGTCTGCGAGGCTTGGTAGCGGAAGGTGATCTGGCTGGTGTTGTTGGCCCAGGTGTAGCGGTCGTCGTAGCTGGCGTTGCCCACCTTGATTTCGTCGTCGTTGAAACCGGCCTGCTTCAGCAACTTCACTATCGCCTCGTTGTGCTCGCGCACGATGTTGCGCAGGTCGGCCAGCGAGTTGGACTTCTCGTTGTACGAGATGCGGTACACCACGCGGTCGGCAGGCACCTCGCGCTCGCACAGGCCGCGCACCTTCACTGTGTCGTCGTACGATTTCAGGGTCTTCACGGTGCACACCATGAAGAGGCCCAGCACCAGGGCGGCGGCAACGATGCTCACGCCCTGGATCATGTTCTTCTTGAACGGGATTTGGCTTCCTTTCATATTGTTTAGAGTTTAAGGTTTATAGTTTAATGTACACAGGGTCTTTCCTATCTACCCTACAGTCGTTTCAGTCCTTCCTTGATGATGTCCTCCACCGTCATTCCGGTCCAGTCGCCGTTCAGCAGCAGTTTCTCGACGGCCGCTTTCTGGAAGCCGAGCATGGTGAGGGCCGACAAGGCTTCGTCGCGGGCCTGTGTGTCGACCGAGCCCTTGGCCGTGGTGCCAAGGTTCAGGCCGCCCACCTTGTCGGCCAACTCGAGCACTATGCGCTGGGCGGTCTTGGCGCCGATGCCTTTCACGCGCTGCACCTTCTTCACATCCTGCGAGGCCACGGCTTCGCGCAGTTCGTCGACGGTGAGCGACGAGAGCATCATGCGGGCTGTCTGGTTGCCCACGCCGTTCACGCCAATCAGTATGCGGAACATCTCGCGTTCGGCCATGTCGGCGAAGCCGAACAGCTGATGGGCGTCCTCGCGCACGGCGAGGTGGGCGTAGAGCTTGGCTGTGTCGCCCTCGGCGCGGCGCAGGGCTTCGTAGGTGTTCAGGGTGATTTCCAGCAGGTAGCCCACACCGCCACAGTCGATGACGGCCTGCGTCGGCTCGAGCGATACCAGTTTGCCTTGAAAGTATTCGTACATATCGGGTGTATTCTAATATTGATATCCTATGCCTTTGGCTGGCGAGTTGTCTTTTAGCCGGTAGTTGTCCTCGTCCACGTCCTCGAACAGCGGGTCTTCGTCCCACTCGCCGCCGCGCACCAGGCAGTGGTCGAAGGCGTAGTGCATGGCGAAGGGGGGCATGGTGCTTATGGCCACCTCTGCCGAGCGGCTGCCATAGACAATGCAGTTGGTGAAGTTGGCGCGCTGCATGTCGGCGCCGGTGTAGCTGCCGTCTTCCAGATAGTAGTAGTTCGAGATGATGACGGCGGCGGTATCGCGCGAGCGGCTGCGGTAGCTCCAGTAGTCGGCAAAGGTGCTCCCGGCGAAGGTGTAGTCGCCACCGCCGATGAGGGCCAGGGCACTGTGGCAGTCGTACACCAGCACGTTGTTGCATGCCACCGTGGCGTTCTGCCCCACCAGCCCGGCATCGCTCATGTTGCGTATCACGGTGTTGCTCAGGGTCAGCTGCGACATGGGGTAGCAGCGCAGTCCGGCGGTGCCGTTCTCGATCACGGCGTGGTCTATCACGTTGGCGGTGCTGTAGTTGTAGAGCCACAGTGTCTGCCACTGTCCGGGCAGGTCGCGGTACCACTCCTCCTGCCGCAGCGCGGTGAAGCGCACGGGCTGCTCGGCGGTGCCGCGGGCGTCGAGGGTGGCCATGCTGTCGATGATGAGCATGGCGCCGTCGGCAAAGTAGAGTTCGTCGCCGGCCCGCAGCACGAGGGTGTTGCCCTCCATGACGGCGGCGGGGCCGAGGAAGACATGGGGTCGCGAGTGGTCCCAGGCGGCACAGTCGATGCGGCTGAACCAGCCACTGTCGACCTTGTGGTAGACGGCGTTGCGGCCGTAGGCCATCAAGGGCACGCATTGCCCGTTGCTGAACACGATGGAGTCGGTGCGCAGGAAGGGCTGGTTGCTGCCGTCGGGGTCGATGCAGGCCTGGATGAAGATGAACATGCTGTCGCCGGCCTGCAGCTCGATGTGGCGTGCCACCATCGAGGTGTCGCCGTCGACGTTGAGGCGGAAGCGGCTCTGGCGCCCGTGCTTGAGGGTCACCGAGCCGAGCTCTATATCGTGCGAGCTGCGGTTGTAGACGCGCAACTGCCGCGTGGCGGTGCCCATGGTGGTGAAGACGGTGTCGAAGCTGACGGTATCGGCCGAGAAGTCGAGCTTCACCGTGCGCTCGTCGGCGTACTCGTCGGGGCTACAGCCGAATGGCAGCGCCGTGAGGGCCGCCAGCAGTACCGACAGTATGAGCAGACGTCTCATCGGGTGTAGAGGTTGAAGATGGCGGTGAGCCGTGCGTGGCACACGGGGCAGAAGGGGGCATAGTCGCGCATCATGCAGTGCATGGCGGGGCGGTAGACGCCTTTGGCCGAGTAGCCGGCGCCTTCGTAGGCACCCAGCGGGCCGCACTGGTTGCGCGGCACGTCGGTGCGGGCCGGCGTGGGCACAGGGGTGCCGGCGGGCAGCAGCGACTGCCATTTCGAGCCGAAGTCGACCAGGTTGGTAATGTTGGGCTCCAGTGGCTCGTAGGCAGTGCGGTGCAGGTCGGCATAGCTCAGGTCCTCGTCGACGTATTCGTCGGCCAGGCCGCCTATGCCGTGCCCCAGCTCGTGGGGCAGCACGCTCTCGGCCATCGAGTGCAGCGAGCTGACCGAGTAGAAGTTATATATCGCGCCGCCACCGTACTTCCCGTTGTTGAGCACCACGATGACGTGGTCGCAGGGGGTGTCGCCCAGCACATCGTGCAGCTGCCACACCCGGAAGGTCATGGCGTAGCGGTCGGCACCGAAGGTGTTGTACTCCACCCCGGCGTCGCCACGGACAAAGTAGACGTTGAAGTCCTGACGGTGACTCTTGAAGGGCTCTTTGCCGAAGAGCACGCCGGTCATGCGGTCGCACACGGCGTGGTATTCCGAGTCGGGGACCTGGTCGAAGCCTTGCATCACGAATGCCACGTCGAGCTTCTCGGCCGGGGCTCCGTGTATCTCCTGCCGCTGCTGCCATTGTGGCACCGGCACCGTGGCCAGCGCCTGCCGCTGCGGGTCGAAGGGCGTCACCGTCTGGTCCTCGAACCGCATGGTCTCCCGGTTGCGCCGCTGCAGTGCTATCAGCACCCTGCCCTTGGGCATGGGCACCAGCAGTGTCTCCTCGAAGCGGGCCTTGGTGGTGCGCCCTTCGGGGGTGTCCTTGTATTCGCGGAAGAGGTTGCTGTACCCGCGCGAGTACAGGTCGCGGCCGGTCTCGGCGTCGCGCACCACCACGCGGTAGTCGCCGTTGTCAAAGGGGTCTGTCAGCTGTGTGCGCGAACCGTGCCAGCTGGCCGTGCGGTCTATCCAGCGTTCCACCCACACGGTGTCGCCCTGGGCCGACCCCTCGCGCAGGCAGTCTATGCGCAGCGTGGCGTCGGCAAACCAACGGTCGAATCCGTCGGCCTGTCCCATGGCCGCCATAGAGCCGAGCAGCAGTAGCAGTGTGGCAAGGCATTGTTTCATATTCTGATTAACGCGCTTTGCTGACCTATATTGTGCTCCGCCAGAAATAAAAATGCACCCCCTCGCCACCCCTCCCGCACCCCTTCCGCACCCCTTCCGCACGTTGTACTATTGTTGTACTATCGTTGTACTATTGAAAACATAAGAACGATAGTACAACGATAGTACAACAATAGTACAACGATAGTACAACGACCGGAGCGGGACCGGAGGGGATGGGGTGGGGAAGGGGGGTGCAACGGGCGGCGGCGAGGGGGCGAAAACGGGGTGTTGCCGAGAAAAAAACTACAAGGTGGCGTGCAATTTAATAATTTTTTGTACTTTTGCACTTTCAAAACCGAGAGATTACTATGCTTGTAAGACTCTATAATGATAATCCTAACTCGCGGGAAGTGAGGCGAGTGGCCGAGGCGCTGAAGGGCGGCGAGGTGGCCATTGTGCCTACCGACACGCTGTATGCTTTCGCCTGTTCGATGGAACACAAGAAGGCTGTCGAGCAGATTGCGCAGCTGAAAGGGTTCCGTGTGAAGCAGGCCAAGTACTCGATGCTGTGCTCCAGCCTGAGCCAGGCGTCGGAATACGTGCGCGCCATGGACCGCGACACCTTCGCCCTGCTCAAGCGCTGCCTGCCGGGACCGTTCACCTTCATCATGGAAGCCGCCGGCAGTGTGCCGCGCAATTATCAGAATGCCAACCACACTATAGGCATCCGCGTGCCCGAGTGCGGCGCCCTGCGCGCCATCGTCGACGAGGTGGGCGTGCCCTTGATAGCCACCTCGGTGCGGCCGCTCGACGACACCGGCGACGAGCCCGAGACCTACCTCGACCCCGAGCTGATACACGACCGCTTCGGGTCGCGCGTGGCCATGGTGGTCGACGCCGGCTTGGCCGACGACCAGCCGTCGACGGTGATAGACTGCAGCGACGGCATCGAACTGGTGCGCCAGGGTAAAGGAGAGGTCGACCTATGAAGATGAACCTGCAATTCTACAGCGGCCACAGTGGCTGCCTGGCCCGCCTGCTGGTGCTCTCCATAGCCGTCATCGTCGGCGCCTGGCTCCTGCCCGGGGTCGACGTGTCGTCGTTCTGGGCCGTGCTGCTCACGGCGGTGGTCATCTCGCTGCTCGACAACCTGGTGCGCCCCATCCTGATTGTTGTGACACTGCCCGTTACAGCCATCACGATGGGTCTGTTCCTCTTCGTCGTCAACGCCATCATCATACTCATGGCTTCGGCCATAGTGGGCGGCTTCCGGGTCGACAGCTTCGGCTCGGCGCTGCTCTTCAGCCTGGTGCTCACCGCGGTCAACTACCTGCTCGAGTGGCCCAACCGCTACCTGCAGCGCAAGGACCTGCCCGCCGACCGCCAGCATCCCTCCGACACCGACGACGAGGGCTTCACCCCTTACGAAGAAATCAAAGACTGATACCCGATATGAAACAGATAAGCAAGGCCGCCGAGCTTACGGCAGCCGTCGAAAAAGCCAAAGAACAGGGCCTGGAGATAGGCCTCGTGCCCACCATGGGCGCCCTCCACGAGGGACACCTCTCGCTCATCGAACGCGCCATGCGCGAGAACGACTTCGTCGTGGTGAGCCTCTTCGTCAACCCCATACAGTTCAACAACAAGGAAGACCTCGCCAAGTATCCCCGCACCGTCGAGGCCGACCTCAAGCTCATAGCCTCGTTGCCGCAGCAGCGGGCCAAGGAGGTCATCGCCTTCACCCCGTCGGTCGACGAGATGTACCCCCAGGGCGAGCCCACCGAGGTCTACCACTTCGGCCCCGTCGAGGAGGTGATGGAGGGTCCGCGTCGCCCGGGCCACTTCTCGGGAGTGGCCGTCGTGGTGCGCCGCCTGTTCGACCTGGCCCAGCCGCGCCGCGCCTACTTCGGCGAGAAGGACTACCAGCAGATCGCCGTCATACGCGCTCTGCTCGACCAAATCAAGTACCCCATCGAACTCGTGCCCTGCCCCATTGTGCGCGCCGACGACGGATTGGCACTGAGCAGCCGCAACATGCGCCTCTCGCCGGCCGCCCGCGCCATGGCCCCGGCCATCAACGCCACCCTCGAGCAGGCCGCCGAGATGGCCGAGTATGAGGATGTCGACGACGTGAAGGAGTGGGTGCTCGACACACTGGCTTCCTTCCACGAGGTGACGCCTCAGCCCGACGGTCTGCGCTTCGAGCCCGAATACTTCGAAGTGGTCGACGCCATCACCCTGCAGCCTATCGAAAACTGGGACGATGCCGGCGAGCACGGCGCCGTCGGCTGCATAGCCGTGTGGCTCGACGGGGTGCGCCTCATCGATATAGTGAAGTTCTGATTCAGGCCGCAGCCGCGGGCCGCGCCGTCAACCCTCGCGTATCTTGCCGTCGGGGGTACGGTGGTATAGTGTGAAGTGCTGCCGCACCTTGTCCAGGAAGGGACTCAGCGTGTGGGGCGTCGTGCCGTAGTAGCTGTCGCATATCACACACAGATGCTTGCGCGAGCGCGAGAGGGCCACGAACAGTCGGCGCGCATCCTCCGAGATCTGCTTGTCGGTCCAACTGCGTGAGCCCGGGTAGCAGCCGTCGATGGCACGGTACACAATCACCGTGTCGAACTCGAGGCCCTTGGCTTTGTGCACGGTCGAGATGATGTAGCGCTCCTCGAGCGAGCCGCCGCACAGGTCGGCCTCCTTGGTGGTGCACAGGTCGGTGACGTAGCGCTCCAGCTGCGAGCGCAGGGTGGGGTAGAGGTCGGCCCGCACCAGGTCTCGCTCTATGTAGTTCAGCAGGTGCTGCCACTTGTCTATGGGCTCGGCAAGGCCGTCGTCGCACAGTCGCTTGTAGACGTGCTGCAGCTCGTCCACGATGCCTGCCGACTTGGCCGCATGGTGGTATATCTCACCGTAGCGTTGCCGCAGGCGGTCCACGGCCTTGCGGTGGTCGGCATAGAACAGACGCTGTGGCACCACGAGCTGTGTGGCGGCCGCATGGCAGAAGCGCAGCAGCGAGAGGGTGGCCATGATGTCGTCGTCAGCGCGGTGGCTGTTCTGCCCCTCCAGGTGGAGCACCTCGAGCAGGTGGGCCAGCTTGTACTGTCGCAGCCGCGGCCGCACCAGACGTATGTATTTCAGTGTGTCGAAGTAGCGGGGACACTCCGCCTCGAGGTCGAGGCCGGTGCCGCTGCGCTGCAGGTTCGAACGCAGTATGCTGTAGTCGTATTCCACGTTGTGTCCCACGAGCACGCTGCCACGGCAGTAGTCGAGGAAGCGGCGCAGCCCCTCGGCCCGCGGATAGCGTCGGCTGGTGCGGTAGACTTCAAGCATGGGGTTGGGGTGCCCCCCCACGGTGGCAGGCAACTCGCGTTCGGTCTCGAGTATGATGTCGAACGGTTGGCCTACCACTCGCCCTCGGCGCACCCGTATGGCGGCTATCTGCACTATGTCGTCGCGGTCGGTGTCGAGTCCGGTGGTCTCGGTGTCGAAGATAACTAGGTCTTCGTTGTCGTAGGCCTGCACGAACTGCTGCAGGTACGAGGTGTCGCCTTGCGGCAGCAGAAAGTCGGTGGGCAACATGGCCACGCGCCGCATTTCGCGCATCAGGCTGCGGGCCGCCGTGTAGGTCGGGGTGATGCCCAGGCCCCAGAGCAGGCGCGCCCAGGCTATGAAGACCGTCTCGTCGCAGAGCACGGTGAGGTGGGCCAGCAGCAGGCGCACGGTGGGCAGCGAGAAGAGGTCGGTGCCGCTGATCTTGAAATGGCGTATGCCGGCGGCATCCATGGCCTGGCTCACGTCGTCGGCCTCGCGGTTGGTAGAGACCAGCACTGCCACGCGCCCCTCGGGGTCGAGGTCGCCATAGCGACGGGCGAAGCGCGCCGTGTAATAGCTCTCGAGGGTGGCGTCGCCCACGTCGAGCAGGCACAGGTCTTCGGGCCGGGCTGGGGTGTCGTTGCCGGTGGTGGGCAGCAGGTCGCGGGCAATGCCGAGGTTGCGCACGGCGTAGTCGTTCTGCAGGTCGAGCAGGTAGCGCGGCGAGCGGTAGTTGGTGTGCAGGTGGTGTATGTTGGCCCCACAGCGCTGCTTCAGCGCCTCGAGGGTCTCGAGCTTGGCACCGATAAAAGAGAATATGGCCTGCTGCTCGTCGCCGAGGTACACGATGGTGGCGTCGGGCGCGGCAAGCAGGTCGATGAGTTCGAATTGCAGACTGTTCAGATCCTGCACCTCGTCGACCTCAATCCAGTGGTATTCCCTTTTGTTGCCGTCAGGGGCATTTGCCTTTTCATTCCTTTTCTCTCCCTCGTCACTCCCTTTCACTCCTTTTAAATATTGATATGCCAGCACCAGCAGGTCGTCGTAGTCGAGCAGGTCGTTGTCGGCCTTGTATTGCTGGTAGGCGCGGGCCACGCGCAGTGTGTTGGCGGCCGGCAGCTCGAGCAGGATGGCATGGCGCGAGCAGAGGGCTTCGATATCGGTGTATATCTCGGCCAGTGCGTCGTCGGTATGCGGGCGGCCTAGCACGTCGCAGAGCTTGGTGATGGCGCCGGTGCGCAGCAGGTCGTAGTGGAGCACGGCGTCGCCGCGTTGCCCGAGGGTGAGCTGCCACAGGGCGTGCTGATACCGCATCAGTTCGGTGGTGTGCAGACGTGTGTCGTATCTCTTGCAGAGCTCCTCCTGCACGATGCTGTCTACGTCGCCCTCGTCGATAATGGCACTATTGTGATTTACAATGCCTTTGTTGAAAAGCAACTGCGAGCAGTAGCGGTGTATGTTGCCCACGAAGAGGTCGTCGGGCACAGGGTTGCCGGTGCGGTCGGCTATGCGCTGGGCCATCCCCTTGGCGGCACGGTTGGTGAAGGTGAGGCACAGCATGTCGCCGTAGTCCACTCCTTCCGCGCGGGCGTGCACTATGCGCTCGGTCAGTATGTCGGTCTTGCCGCATCCTGGAGGCGCCAGCACCAGGTGCCGTCCACCGCCGATTTCTATCGCCTCCCGCTGCCACGGGTCGAAGGTTCTCTCCATGGGATGGTCGTTTTTGTGTGCGTCACAGGGGTTTGCCGTCGAGGGTGGCGTGGGTCAGCTCGTCCTGGACGTATACCAGCTTCAGGCTGAAGAAGGGCTGCCGCTCGTCCATCAGCAGGCGCAGGAATATCTTGTCGCCTTCCCATAGCGAGTATTTATCTCTGCTCTCCGTTTCCCGCTCGCCACTCTCCCACAGCGGCAGGTCGCCTTTCTTGATCCATGCCAGTTCCCCCTCGTCGTCGATGCCCATGTCGGGCTCGCCGCGCCAGCGGTCGGCCGTGAAAAGGTGCATGTACTCGTTGGGCCAGGTGTCGGAGATGAAGGTGACGATGCCACGGTAGCGCCAGCGTGTGATGTCGAGGCCCGTCTCTTCCTTCACCTCGCGCAACATGCACTCGTCGGGACTCTCGTCGGCCTCGCACTTGCCGCCCACGCCAATCCATTTGCCGTGGCTGGCGTCGTGCTCTTTCTTCACGCGGTGCAGCATCAGGTAGCGCTCGCCGTCGTCGATATAGCACAGTGTGGTCTGTTTCATGCTATGGTACCTTTAGAAAAAAAGGCCGCACATGTGCGGCCTTCTCTCTCATGAAGATTTCTTTAGTCCTCGGCGTTGATGATGGCTTTGTGAACGGCGTTCCAACCGGCTGCGGTGATGCCCCAGTTGTTGGTGGAGTTCTTGTTGCCATTGATGCGAACCTTTCTTCTCTTCACTTTTTTGTTAGCATTGATACCCATGGTGTATACTGTTTTTGTTGTTTATATTCTTGACTATCAGTTCAAAAATTGGATTTTCTCTGTTAAAATCGTCCTGCAAAGATATGAACATTTTTGCAACTGGCCAAATTTTTTTATCGTCGACCCCATTTTTGTCCTCCCAGTCACCCCGGGTTTATGTATTTCTTATGTTGTATTTATGTTTAAAACATAAGAAATACATAAGAAATACATAAGAAGTACATAAGAAATACCGGAGGGGATCCGGAGAGGAGGCGGCGAGGGGTTGATTATCAGCGAGGAAGGAAAGGTGCAGAAACAGGGCTCTTCCCGACGGGGCTCTTTTTTTGAGCCAAGGCGCAATATTTAGCCGAGGTGGCCGTTAGTTGATAAAATGTTTTAAAGACAACTATCGAAAAATGAAAAAGACTACTATCATCATTGCGGTTGTGGCCGTTCTGGCAGTGATTATCCTGTGGGGCATCAGTGTGAACAACCGCTTGGTTACCAAGGATGAAGGTGTGCAACAGGCTTGGGCTCAGGTGGAAAATGTGTACAAGCGCCGTCTCGACCTCGTGCCGCAGCTGGTGGCCACGGTGCAGGGCGCTGCCGACTACGAGCGCTCCGTGCTTACCGAGGTTACCAACGCCCGTGCTGGCGTCGAGCAGACACGTGTGAACCCCGAAGAACTCAGCGAGGAGCAGATTCGCGGCTATCAGCAGGCTCAGGATCGCCTCTCCAAGGCGATGGCCAACACCATCAAGGTGACCGTCGAACGCTACCCTGAACTGACTGCAACCCAGGGCTTCCGCGACCTGCAGACCCAGCTCGAAGGCACCGAGAACCGCATCGCCGTCGAGCGTGGCAAGTTCAACGAGGCCGTGCAGAGCTACAACACCAGCCTGCGCCGCTTCCCGGCATCAATCATCGCAGGCATCTGCGGCTTCGAGAAGAAAGGCTACTTCACCGCCCCCGAAGAGGCGGCCGAACCCGTCAAGGTTGAGTTCGACTTCTAAATGAAGCACTGGTTTACAGCTCTTTTGCTCCTATGCTGCCTCTCGCTGCGGGCTCAGTCCGAGTGGACTCCGGCCAACACAGGCCACCTGGTGAACGACTACTCGGGCATACTCAGCACCGAACAGGTCTCCACCCTTGAGCAACGCCTCGAGGCCTTCAGCGACTCCACATCCAATCAGGTGCTCATCGTCATCACCCCGACACTCTATGGCGACGACGAGGATGCTGTGGCTCAGCGCATCGGACAGGCGTGGGGCGTCGGACAGGCCGACTTCGACAACGGCGTGGTGATTCTGGTGAAAAGCAAGACGGCCGACGAGAACTGGGGCGCCGTGGCCATCGCCACAGGCTATGGCGTCGAAGGCGCTCTGCCAGACCTTTTTTGCAAGCGCATCATCGACGACCACATGATCGGCCCCCTCGGCGACGGCGACTACTACCGCGCTTTCTGCAGCGCCCTCGACATCATGCTGCCCGTGCTATCGGGCGAGTACAGCTATGCCCAATACCGCAAGGACAGGCGCCGTTCGGCCCTGCTCTCGCTGGGAGTGTTGGTGCTGTTCTTCGGCGTAATAGTGGTAGCCTTGGTGCGTTATGCCAAGAAACACCCCGACCAGTGGCGCAACAATGGCCGCGGCGGCGGGGGTATGTTTTTCGGTGGCCCTATCGGGGGAGGTTCGTCGTGGGGTGGCTCCTCATGGGGCGGTGGCTCGTCGTGGGGCGGCTTCGGCGGCGGCTCTTTCGGCGGCGGTGGCGCCTCCGGTCGTTTTTAGCCTTCGCGGTGCTCCTTGCGCAGCAGGTCGTTCACCGTCTTCACGGGGTTGAAGGTGGCTACGGGCACTTCCACAAACAACGTTATCCAGTCGGCCATGGCTCCGTTCCACAGACCGGGCAGCTCCTGCGACTTAAGGGTCTGGGCACCTTTGCTCTTCTTGCTTATGAAGCCCGTGTCGGGGTCCACATACTTGCGTAGGTCGAAGTAGCGGCCGTGGTAGTTCTTGGTGCAGCACACCAGGTCTACCGGGTTGAAGTGGGTCGAGGCCTGGAAGACAGCCTCCTGGCTCGGGTCGTTATGGTTCACCTGGGCCGATTCTACTATCTGCAGGCTGTGGCGGCCGCGGGTGTCGACGGTGTAGAAAGGACCGCCGCCCGGCTCGCCGGTGTTCTTCACCATGCCGCAGATGCGCATCGGACGGTTCAGCAGGTCGTGTAGTATCCGACTGTCATACTTGTCTGGTAACGTGATATGTAGTACGTCGGTAGCGAAGCGTGCAATGCGCTTCAGGGTCCTCTGGTCAGGCTTGCCGTCGAGGGTGCGCAGCGCTTCGTGGGTCTTCTGCGTCAACTCAAGCAACATGCCGGCAATCACTTGCTTGTATATGACGGTCGTGTGCTTCATCCAGTCGGGCACCACGTTGTCGATGTTCTTTATAAATATCAGGTCGGCACGCTGCTCGTTGAGGTTCTCTATCAAGGCGCCGTGTCCGCCAGGACGGAATATCAGGCGGCCGTCTTCGTCGCGTAGCGGGTTGTTCTGCTCGTCGACGGCTATGATGTCGGTGTAGTGCTTCTGTTCAGAGAACGAGACTCTTAGCTTGATGCCGAACGATTTCTCGTAGCGGTGTCTCACCTCGGCCAACTTGCGGCGGAAGGCACGGCGGTGCTCGGGCGAGATGGTGAAGTGCAGGTGCACGGTATCATCGCTGCTGCGGGCGTACATGGCGCCTTCGGCTATGTGCTCCTCCAGCGGGGTGCGCGTCAGTTCTCCATAGCGGTGAAACTTCAGCAACCCTTTCGGCAGCGCCCCGTAGCCTAAGTATTGCTCTTTGAGTAGGAAGTTTATAATGGTCGAATAATCATGGCGTTGCAGGTAGTCTTCAATGTCGAGGTCCGACGCTGCCATGCAGGCCTTCAGGTCCTCCCAGAAGGCAAAGGTGCGTATGTTCGCCAGGAACTCTTTCACCTCGGGAAACTCCTTGTCGAAATTGCCCGAGACGCCGAAATAGGTCGAGGCAAAACTGTAAAGGTCTTTGAACATGCGCGTTGCAGCACCGGATGCCGGTACAAATTTCAGTATTTTCTTGTCTTTGCCAAGTCGCTTGTACTGTTTCTCGTAGTGGGCTATTTCTTTGTCGTCCAGCACGCAGATGCCGCCATTCTGCGGTGTCGCGGCTGCTTCGAGGTGGCTTTTCGGAAAGCCTTGTTTGAAATGGTCTATCTGAACCTGTACACGTTCGGTATCGAGACCTAGGCCCGCGAGTTGGGCGAGGTCTTCGCTGGTGGGCTTAAAGATCATGTTCTATGGTTTTTATGCTTAATATTCGACCTTGATCGGGAGGGTGATGTTGGCCGTAACGGTCTCGCCTTCCTTCAGTCGGATCGAGGTCTCGTTGCGACGATGCCCTCCGTTCTCAACGGGCAGGTCGGCTTTCACAATCACTATGGCGGGCGCATTGAAGTGCGTCGAGAAGATGCCGTTGGCTCCAGTGACGCCGTCGGCATGTACCACGCCGCCCTCCTGTTTTATCTCAATAGATACACCAGAAACGGGGTTTCTGCTTATCTCATCGCATACTAAAACGTCGATGTAGCAGTTGGTATCTTTGTCACACGACGAAAAAAGTACTGTCGGTAACAAGCTGATAAACAGAATAAGGGGGATGATGCGGTTTATTTTTCTCATGGGGTGTTGTTTTTTTTGTCGCTTTATGTCCTTTTTTATTCTTATTTTTGCATGCAAAATTAACAAAAAATATCGAGAGCAAAATGAAAAAGTTATCTTTTCTTGTATTTTTTTTGGCGGTAGCACTCTTTGTGCCTGCACAACGTCCTGCAAATAAGCAAACTGAACCCTCTCGTGGTACCTTGGTTGCCATCGAGACTACACTGGGTAAAATAGTGGTAAAGTTGTACGACGAGACACCCCTGCACCGCGATAATTTCTTAAAATTGGCCGAGACAGGTGTTTATGACGGCCTCCTTTTCCATCGTGTTATTAAGGACTTCATGGTACAGGCTGGCGACCCCAAGTCGCGCGACGCCAAGCCCGGACAACCCCTGGGCGACGGCACCCTCGGATATACCATCCCTGCCGAAATCCGTCCCAATCTGTTCCATAAACGCGGCGCCTTGTGCGCTGCACGCCAGGGTGATAACGTCAACCCGAAGCGCGAGTCATCGGCCTCTCAGTTCTATATCGTGCAGGGCACTAAGTGGCAGGAGGCTCAGCTGAAGGGCATGGCTGAACGCTTCCACAAAAAGTTCTCCCCCGAGGCTGTCAAGACCTACTGCACTGTGGGCGGCACCCCTCACCTCGACGGTGACTACACCGTGTTCGGCGAAGTGGTTGAAGGTATGGAAGTTGTCGACCGTATTGCATCGACCAAGACCGGTGCTATGGACCGCCCGATTGAGGACGTCCGCATTGTCTCGATGAAGATATTGAAGTAATCATCCCAAAACTATTATGAAAGAACAGATTGCTAAGTATATAGAGGAAATTCGCGCTGCCAGTATCGAGAATATGACCGACAAGGCGGCACAGGTCGAGCAGTTCCGTGTTCGTTTCCTTGGCCGCAAGGGCATCTTGGCCGACCTTTTCGAACAGTTCAAGGCTTTGCCAAACGAACAGAAAAAAGAAATGGGCGTGGCGCTGAACCAGCTGAAGACTGCTGCCCAGGCCAAGATTGAGGAATGGAAGAATTACGTGGAGCAGTCGGCTGAACTCAACGATACCCATGACCTGACTATGCCTACCGACTTCAGCCAGCGTGGCTCGCGCCATGTTCTGTCGGTGACAATGAACGAGATAGCCGAGATCTTTGCCCGCATCGGCTTCACCGTCGAAGAGTCGGTCGAGATTGAGGACGACTGGCACCTCTTCTCGGCCCTCAACTTCCCGCCCGACCATCCGGCACGCGACATGCAGGATACTTTTTTCGTGGAAAAACAGGAAGGCCGTCAGGAAGTGGCTCTCCGCACCCACACCTCGTCGGTGCAGGTGCGTGTCATGGAAACCCACAAGCCGCCGATCCGTATCATCGCCCCGGGACGTGTGTTCCGCAACGAGGCCATCAGCGCCCGCGCACACTGCATCTTCCATCAGGTCGAGGCTCTGTATGTCGACAAGAAGGTTACTTTCGCCGATCTGAAGCAGACGCTGCTCTATTTCGCCAAGGAGATGTTTGGTGCCGATACACAGATACGCCTGCGTCCCAGCTATTTCCCATTCACCGAGCCTTCGGCCGAGATGGACATCTCGTGCAATATTTGTGGTGGTAAGGGATGCAACATCTGCAAGGGCACCGGCTGGCTCGAAATACTGGGTTGCGGCATGGTCGACCCCAATGTGCTCGAGGCCTGCGGCATTGATAGCAAGGAATATACAGGCTTCGCACTCGGCATGGGCGTCGAGCGTATGGCTATGCTCAAGTACCAGATACGCGACCTCCGTCTCTATTTCGAGAACGACCTGCGTTTCCTGCATCAGTTCGACAATATTATCTGATGGCACTCATCGCTATCAACAGTATGCGCTTCTATGCGCATCATGGATGCTTCGACGAAGAACGCCGAATAGGTACTCATTTCACCGTAGATCTCTCGTTCGAGACCAATACTTCGGTGGCAGAAGTGTCTGATAACATAGCAGATACTGTCAGTTACCTCGATGTCTACCAGGTGGTCAGGCGCGAGATGCTTGTGCCGTCGCATCTGTTGGAACATGTAGCTCGCAGGGTAGGTGAGGCTGTGCTGCAAGAATTCCCGTCTGTCGACTCCATCAATGTGAAAGTATGTAAGTTAAACCCTCCACTAGGCGGACAGATGGACTCTGTAAGTGTCAGTTTGCATCTGGCCCGTTGATTTCTGACAGGCGGTAGACATCGACCTTGGTTGGACCGGGGCAACACTGAGGCAACACCGTGGCGGCACTATGCTTAGACCGTGCCTCGACTATGCTTTGACCATGCCTAGAGCGTGCCGAGACCATGCCGAGACCATGCCGAGACCATGCATAGAGCGTGCCGTTTCTCTGCATCCACCACCAGTCCAGTATGTTGCAATGCATTGCAGCCATCACGCTCCCACGCATTTCCTATCAGTCCAGTGTGTTGCAATGTCATTGCAACCATAAATCTCCAATCCGTCGTTCAAGAATAAATGTTAAATATTTCATAAAAACCGCCATTTTCTGTTAAGTTTTTCCTAATTTTAACATGTTTTTGATATTTTAACGAAAAGCCTCCCGAACCAGGCCTTAAATTGTATTTGCGCACTTTCGGAGACGGTGGTCATGAACGGCGGCTCCACGGTTAAAAATACAAAAACAAAAAAACTATGGGAAAGATCAATTCAGTAATCGAGTTTACCGGAAAGACTGGTAATCTTGTAGGTGTCAAAGGACAAGATGGCGAAGTTTATCTCCGCAAACGTCTTCGTCATGTCAAGAACGGAAACACAGAGCAGCAAGTCTCTGTACGTGCTAAGATTGCACTTGCGGGCAGTCTGTCTAAAATCATTCCGTCCGAGATGCTCTACGGCATGAAAGGCTCTGGCAAACAGGGTCGTCGTCAGCGTTGGATGAGAACGGTTATGCAGCGTATGTCGGTAACTGTTGCCGATGGTAAGGTGCAGGCGGTGCTCGCGCCTTCCGACCTGCTGCTCTCGGAAGGCCCTTATAGCTTTGGTGTTGTTGTGGACACCCCTGCTATTGCCGAGGGCAAACTGACTATGAATGCCACTTTGCCGGATGATGTGGAGCGGATCATTGTTGCGGCGGTATTTGCCGACAGCGAGAATGGTGGTTTCCATGTTGTCGGTTCAACGGTTGTGGAGTCGACTGGTGTTGTGGAAATGCCTTTGCCCGACGCAGGCTATAGGGTGGTCAATCTCTATGTCATACCTATTACGAAGTCGAATTCGGTATCTGGTGTGTCTTATAGTTCCGATGTCGAGGCTTTGGCTGGAACAGATGTGGGATATGCCAGCACTGCTGGGTATTATAACTCGAACAGGTATGTCTGGATGCACTCCATCTTTGTAGGGACCGTCACGGCGATGCCGTAAGGGTGGTCAGGGCGGGGGTGGTCCGATGGGACCTCCCCGCCCGTTTTGGATTTATATTAAACCGTTGTCGTGGAAGCTGTAAAAGTCAGCTATGCCGTCGAAGTTGATGCCTACTATGAGGTGTTCTATCAGGTTGATGGTTAGTATCTTGCCAGCTTCTCCAATGCGTTGTGTCAGTGCTCGGTCTTCGCGGCTCGGTTTTAAGGAGCCTGAAGGGTGGTTGTGTATTACGGCAATCTTGGTGGCGTGGTTCTCTATAGCGCTGTGAAAGAGGATTCTCAGGTCTACATCAGTCTGTGTTTGTCCGCCCATGGAGATACGCTGACGTCCTAGAACTTTCTGGTGTTGGTTGAAGAATACTACCCAAAACTCTTCGTGGTTAAGGTTTATGATGCTGGGTTTTATGTAGTTGAAGAGGTCTCTGCTGTCTGTGATGGTAATCTTCCGTTCGGCGTCTATCTCTCCTTGCATGCGCCAGCCCAATTCGAGAGCTGCAAGTAATGTCGTCGCTTTAGCCTCGGCCATGCCTTTTATCTGACGTAAATCACTGTATTCCATTCGCGAAAGTGTAGTTAGGTTGTTTCCGGCCAGGTCTAGCACTTCGCGCGACAGCTCCAGTACGCTCTTGCCTTGCAGACCACTGCGCAAAAGTATTGCAACAAGCTCGACATTAGTTAGTTGTTTCTTGCCTTGCTGTATCATCTTTTCGCGAGGTTTGTCCCCGTCGGCCCAGTGTTTTACTGTGAGTGTTTTTTTTGTGTCCATATCTGGCTGTTTTTCTTGAAATTTTATGCAAAAGTACATCATTTTTTTTAAATTTGCTTGCTATATCAATATTTTTTATTATTTTTGCACATTCAAAGTAGATAAAATAGAAAACATAAATTTATACACAAACTATGCAGAATAAAGGACTTATCAAATTTTTGGCATGGGCATTTGCGCTGGTGTGTTTGTTCCAATTGTCGTTTACAGTTGTTACGAGCAGTATTGAACGCAAGGCAAAGAAAACTGCTGAAAGCTACATCAAGAGTGAGCAAATCCAAAAGATGGTCGGCGAACGTACCACCAACAGTGTCGATGCTCAGATTCTCTTGGACTCTCTCCAGAATGCACGTGAGGCTCGCTACCTCGACTCGATGGCTACTGAGAAGGTCTATTTCGGCTACACTTATCGTCAGTGCCAGGGCCGCGAGATTAACCTCGGCCTCGACCTTAAAGGTGGTATGAACGTGATGCTTGAGGTGTCGACTGTGGATGTTGTTCGCGCTTTGGCCGACCACACCGACGACACTCTCTTCAACCACGCTATCGATATCGCGCTCGCCAATCAGAAGCGCTCCACAAACCGCGACTTCGTGTCGCTCTTCTATGACGCCATCCGTGGCTTGGACCCCAATGTGTCGCTGGCTTCGTATTTCAGCGGTCAGCTCCGCGAGAAGATTAAACTCGGCGACGATAACGACGCCGTCATTCGTGTGGTCCGCGAAGAGGCCGCCGACGCCTACGACCGCACTTACCAGGTGCTCAGCCAGCGTATCGACAAGTTCGGTGTGGCTCAGCCCAATATCCAGAAACTTAGCGCTTCCGAGCGTATCCTCGTTGAACTCCCTGGTGTAAAGGAACCCGAGCGCGTGCGTAAGCTTTTGCAGGGTACCGCCCAACTCGAATTCTGGCTCACCTATGACAATACCGAAGCTGCCCGCTTCTTGATTGATGCCAACGATTACCTCGGCTCAATCAATAAGAATGCAGAGGGCGACGCCGAAAACGAAGAGGTCGCTGCTGCAGAAAATGAAGATAACAAAGACAGCCTCGAGGCTATGCTCGACCAACTCACTGCCGAGAACGCCGATGCCTCAGCCCAGAATGTCGACCGCGAAGCTTTTGCTAAGAGCAACCCCCTGATTGCAAAGTTGCAGCTCTATATCGATGGCAACGGTCAGCCTCTCAGCGGTCCTATCGTGGGTCTCGCTTCAGGCAAAGACCGCGATGCTATCGACGAGATGCTTGCAACGGCTGCTGCCAAAAAGATTTTCGACTCGCGCACTGTCAAGTTCCTCTGGTCGGCCAAGCCCGACGAGCACTTCGGCGCTGATGTCTATGTGCTCTATGCTATAAAGATTACTTCTAGAGACGCCACTCCGCTGCTCGACGGTGGTTGCATATCCGATGCCCGTCAGGACTTCTCCAATGTCGGCGGCAACGAAATATCGATGACTATGAATACCGAGGGCGCTCGCGAGTGGAAACGTATCACTGGCGAGAATGTGGGCAATTGCATCGCTATCGTCCTCGACGACCACGTCTATTCCGCCCCGCGCGTCAATGGCGAGATTGCTGGCGGTCGCTCGTCCATCACTGGCGACTTCACCCTCGAAGAGGCAAAGGACCTTGCCAATATCCTCAAAAGCGGTAAACTCCCTGCCCCGGCCGTCATCGTCCAGGAAGCCGTGGTCGGCCCCTCGCTTGGTCAGGAGTCTATCCACAACGGCCTTCTTTCGTTCATCCTCGCCTTTGTCGTGGTGCTCATCTATATGGTGGTGTTCTATAACCGCGCAGGCTGGGTGTCTGTGGCTGCACTTATTACTAATGTATTCCTTCTTATAGGAGTTCTCGCCTCGATTGGCACCGTGCTCACCCTGCCCGGTATCGCCGGTATTGTGCTCACTATGGCAATGGCTGTCGACGGCAACGTTATTATCTATGAACGTGTCAAGGAAGAATTGCGTGCAGGCTCCAGTATGTCCAACGCTGTCGAGAACGGCTTCAAGAATGCTTACTCCGCTATTATCGACGGTCAGGTGACTACATTCCTTCTCGGCCTGGTGCTTATCATGTTCGGCTCGGGCGCCGTCCAGGGCTTCGCTGTAACGCTCTGCATCGGTATCGTTACTTCGCTCTTCACCTCTATCTTCATCACCCGCCTTATTATCGACAGCAACCTCGATCATAAGCGTAAACTGAACTTCTCGTTCCCCTTCTCCGAAAACTTCCTCCGCAACGCTCATGTCGACTTCCTTGGTAAGCGCAAGGTGTTCTATATCATCGCCGGCGTCGCTATAGCCATCTGCATCGTCAGCTTCTGCGTACGTGGCCTCAGCTTCGGTATCGACTTCACCGGTGGTCGTACCTATGTCGTCCGCTTCGACCAGCCTGTCAACGCTGTCGACGTACGTTCTGCCTTGGCCGACCAGTTCGAGGACGCTCCCGAGGTGAAGACCTACGGCCCCAGCAATCAGCTCAAGATTACAACAAAGTATAAGATAATCGAAGACGGCGATGCTGTGAAGAACGAAATCGTACAGCGTCTCTACGACGGTACAAGCAAATACTTTGCTGCTCCCATCAGCGTCGACGAATTCAAGTCGACCGAGACCAACCCCCTCGGTATTATTCAGGCCGATCAGGTCGGTGGCACTATCGCCCACGATAATCTGGTACACTCTATCTGGGCTGTGATGGGTGGTCTGCTTGTTATGTTTGTATATATCGGCCTCCGCTTCCGCAGCTGGCGCTTCGGTATCGGCTCGGTGGCTGCCTTGGCTCACGATACAATACTGGTTATCGGTATTTTCTCGTTGCTGTATGGCCTGTTGGCATTCAACCTCGAGGTCGACCAATACTTTATATCCGCAGTGCTTACTGTTATTGGTTACTCTATCAATGCCACTGTGGTTATCTTCGACCGTGTGCGTGAGTATCGCAAACTTTACCCCAAGCGCGATCTCCGTACGCACATGAACGATGCCATCAACTCAACGTTGGCTCGTACTGTCAACACCTCCGGCACAACGTTCGTTACCCTGCTCATGATGTTCATCTTCGGTGGTGAGGTTATCCGCGGTTTCATATTCGCACTCCTCGTTGGCGTGTTGGTCGGCGTCTTCTCGTCGCTCTGCATTGCTTGCGCTGTGGTGTATGAAATCTCCGGTAAGCAAAAGACCGCCGATGTGAAAGAGTTGGAACGATAAATAATAACTCGACTCGTTTAGATAATAATAGCATTTAGGCAATGTCGTCAGTTTGGATCATATTGTTACTCTTCTTAGGCGGAATGTCTATGTTCTATGGCCGCGCCAAACGTGCCATGGCAGCTGACACCTCTGCCCAGGAAAGCAATGTGAGCGAAGACGGCGACAATCAGGACGACAGTTTCGTCTCATATATCGACAACGAATGGGACGAATCTGTCGCCTCTCAGCCTGAGGTGTTTTCCTACGAGACCAAGAAAGGTATGTCGACGCCGATGTCGAAAGCCGAAGAGACTATCCCTTTGGAACAACCTCCGGCACCACGCTTCGACCTTAGGCAGGCTGTTATCTATCAAACCGTGTTAAGTAACAACTATATCAACTCCGAAAATTAAAATAATCAATAATCACTTACAGTAAAAAGCAATGAGAATGTTTAGAAAAGTACTGTTGACATTCGGACTCTTGCTGATGGCAGAAGTAGCGGCTTTGGCACAAGGTACCATGAAGGTTACTGTTACCGACGCCAAGTCGAAAGAAACTATGCCTTTCGTTAATGTCGTCGCCCAGCAAGATGGCAGGCAGATTCTTGTCGGTGTTACCGACTTTGATGGTGTCGCCACTATCAAACCGCTCCCTGTCGGTAAGTATGACCTTGAGGTCAAGTATGTCGGTTACGCTACCTACAAGCGTACCGGTATCAATGTCTCGGCGACGGGTTTTACCATTGTAAATGTGGAGATGAACCCCACGGCTACAACCCTCGAGGCTGTGGAAATTGTTGAGGAAAAAGTACCTGTTATCGAAATCGGTAAGGCTGAAAGTGGTCAGACACTTTCGAGCGACGATATCGCACGTATGCCCGGTACTTCGGTCGACGCTGTCGTGGCTGCTGTCGCAGGTGTCGGTTACAACGACGGTGGTACCAGCACGGCTCGTGGTGAGTCTGGTATGGTTACCGTCCAAGGTGGTATCCGCCGCCATAGCAGTATTCAGCCGCCTAAAGAGGCTATCGCCGAACTTCAGGTTATCCTCGGCGGTACGCCTGCCAGCATCGGTGAGGCTATCGGTGGTACGCAGATTATCACACTGAAACCACCGACGAGCCAGTTCAAGGGTATGGTACGCTGGGATGCTATGCTCAACTATACTCTGTCGAATGCTCTGGGTTGGTATCTCACAGGTCCGGTGTATAAACAGAAACTGACCAACGATGATGGCTCTACCCTCGAGCGTACCCTCGTGGGCTTCCGCCTCACTGGTCAGGCTTCGTATACTCATTCTCCGTACTACCGTGCACGTGGCTACCGTTACATGATGGTCAACGACGAACTCGTTCAGGAATTCGAAAAGAACCCGCTGTCTTACGACCCGCTCACCGGTGCCGTTAATTACGCTCCTATGACGCGTCTGCATGCCGAGGACTTCCACGAGTTCACCCGCCTCTCGAAGAAAGACTTCTATGGCGAAAATGCCGCCGACCGTGTACCGAAAGTCAATTCGTATGGTGTCTCTATGGAAGGCGCTCTTGACTTCCGCTTCTCGGACTACATGACACTCGCTCTTACAGCCGAATTTAGCGCAAGCCACAGCCCCAGTGCTGGCGTCAGTCCTCTCACGATGTCGCTGCAGGGCACCTCTGTTGGCGAAGGCCTTTATGCCAGTATCACCGCCGACTTCACTCATCGCTTCCGTGACCCGGAGGTTAGCAATGAGGACGAGGCAAAGGCTGCTTCGCCCATCAAGAATGTCATGTACAACATTGTTGGTATGGCAAGCCGTAGCGTCAGTAAATCTTATAACGAAACGTATGGTAAGTCAATCGACGACATCTTTAAATATGGTTATATAGGTAAGTTCATTACCGAGCAGGTTCCGCATTATTCGTTGGGTCAGGTCAATTACCATGGTACAGAACAGTGGGCTATGGTTCAGGATAGCTGGTACGACGACGTGACATACGTTTCAGGTTCTCAGTGGAACCCCATCCTTTCTAACTATAACGAACAGCTGTTCCATAGCGACGAGTTCGCCGATGTACGTCCCATTTTGACGACAATCGACTATATCCGTTCATACAAGGGCCTCTACAATGGCGACTCCCCCGATGATATTTATGGTCTGCTTACAAACGTCGGTGTTCAAGGTGGCTCGTTCGCAAAAAGCCAGTCCGACGCTGTCTACTTCCAGGCTAAGGCTTCGGCCGAAATTAAAGGCCATGAGATAGAACTCGGCTTCCAGTTCGACAGAATGTGGGAGTCGTCCTACTCGCTGGCCGCCAGCTCCCTCTGGACCCTGATGCGCCAGGATGCCAACCGCCATATCTCGGAGATGGATATTGAAAATCCTATATACGAGCGCCAAGGTTCGCAGTTGTATGTGAAATACAATCGTAAGTTCGACTCGACTAGTCTGCAGCCTTTCGCTGTCAACTTCCGTAAATATCTTGGCGTCGACAAGATGGAGTGGATTGATATCGACCGCTACTCTCCCGATGATTTTGCCAAGGCCGGCGGTATTAATATGTTCTCCGCAAAGGAACTTATCAATAGTATCAGCCCTGCCTATGTATCCTATATGGGTTATCGCCACAATGGTGAAAAGTTCAACTACAACGGCTCGAACTGGAGCCTCGAAAAATATTTCAATCCTGGCGACAGCCCCTACATGGACCTCCCGTCATTCTCACCCATCTACATGGCAGGTTATATCCAGGATAAGTTCTTCTTCCAAGACCTTATCTTCAATGTCGGTGTTCGTGTCGACTATTACGATGGTCACCAGTATGTGATGACAGACCCCTACCTCCTGTACGAGACTTACACTGTCGGCGAGTTGCGCGACATGATTAAGAATGGTCAGAATGTGGCAACCAACGATATTTATGCTGGTGCTGGCGACGACTGGATTCCTTATGTCAACGACCTTAAGAAGTCAGAGACTTCGACGTTTGTACCGACCATCCAGGGCTATCGCGATTCGAAAGGCACTTGGTACAACGACAAGGGTGTCGAGGTATCTACTCCCAATGATGTTGCTGGTGCAACCGGTAAGCCGACTCCTTATCGTACCGCCAACGGTCAAAAGACTTTCGAGAACTCTACAGTACATGTGGATGGCGTCTTTGAACGTTATAAACCGCAGATTGTGGCTATGCCCCGTATCGCCTTCTCGTTTCCTGTCGGCGACAGATCGCAGTTCAAAGCTAGTTACGATATTATCGCTCGTCGTCCCGGTTCAGGCGCTTGGAATGCTAACTATCTGTCGTATCTCTACATGACTCAGGTGTCGTCTGTCACCAACCCGAACCTGAAACCTGAACGTATCACCAACTATGAGTTGGGATTCCAGCAGGCTCTCAATCAGTCGTCGGCTATTACTATTCAGGCATACTACAAGGAAACGCGCGACCTTATACAGCTCATTCAGTATACCGGTGCCGATCCTAACCCCAACTACTATAGCTACGACAATAAGGATTTCCGTACTATCAAGGGTGTCTCGATTATCTACGATCTCCGCCAGACGAAGAATGTACGTGTTAACGCCAGCTATACCCTCCAATATGCTGAGGGTACAGGCCTTTCCGGTGCTACTATGACGGAACTTATTAAAGAAGGTTACACAACTCTGAAGATGCTCAATCCTATTGGCGATGACCGTCGTCACGAGTTTAAAGCCAATGTCGACTTCCGTTACTTCGGTGGCGCCAAGTACAACGGACCTACTATTACCCGTGTCGTTACCGACAAAGAGACTGGCGAGAAGCGCAAAAAGGAAATCAAACTCCTCGAAGACTTCGGTATCAACTTCCAAGCTGTTGCTCAGTCCGGTCGTCCTTACACCAAGGCATTCTCCCATACCCAGGGTACCATTGTTGGTAGTTATTATGGTGCACGCCTGCCATGGGGCTTCTATTTCGATGTTGTATTCGACAAGACGTGGCCTATCAAGGTTGGTAAACGTAACACCTCTATTACAGCCTACTTGACAGTTACCAACCTGTTCAATATTAGGAACGTTGTCAATGTCTTCCCTGTAACAGGTAACGCTGAAGATAATGGTTATCTTACTGACCCCGAGATGCAGACGTCAATCAATTCACAGCTTGATCCACAAGCATTCAGAGATATCTACACTATCGTCTACCTCAAGAATGGCACGTGGAACTACTCCAGACCTCGTATGGTGAGACTCTCTCTGTCATATAACTTCTAAACGAAAAATATTAAGTAAGATGAAAAATATATATTGCAAGATTGTGTTGGTAGCACTACTCCTTGGTGCAGCTTATGCGCCAGCGGGAGCTCGTGAGTGCACACAGTGTAAAAAAGCCAATGCTAAAAATGCAGCTGTGAGGACCAAAGCCGCTGGTTGCAAGCGTGCTCAAAGTACCGCAGAATTGAATGTGAACAACGTTCGCGCAATGATTAACGGTTATGGTAATATGTGGTTCGATGGTCAGGTGCCGCAATACCATATCCCCAGAAACGCAAATACCTGCCCGTTGTATTGCGCCGCTCTTTGGATTGGTGGTACCGATGTCAACGACCAGATCCGTTTGGCTGCTTTGACCTTTGGCTCCTTTGGCGATGACTTCTGGCCTGGTCCACTTAAAATCGATAACACTGCCTCTATTGACCCTGAGACTTGTACAAAGTATGATAAGCATTGGATTATTACCAAAGCTGCAGTTCAGGATCACATGTCTAAGTTTAATTACAAGGATGCACCTATTGTAACTGTTAATGAAGGTGCTGATTTGGGTAATATTCCTGATGTTATCCTTAACTGGCCCGCCAGTGGCAATGCCGATGATTTAACACGTTATCTGGCTCCTTTCATGGATGCAGACGAGGATGGCGAGTACCATCCCGATAAAGGTGACTATCCTTACTACGATTTCACAAACGAATTGTGTCCCCGTACCAAGAAGGCCAACCTTAAACGTGGCGCAAAGTATGTCCCAGATCCTACGATGGAATCCCTCGATCCTAACGGTAAGGTTAAAGGTGGTCTGCTTTCTGACCAAGTTCTGAAAGGTGACCAGACTATTTGGTGGGTTTTCAACGATAAAGGTAATACACATACCGAGTCTGATGGTAACGAAATTGGTCTCGAAATTAGAGCTCAGGCTTTCGCTTTCTCGACCAACGACGAAATTAATAACATGACATTCTACTCGTACGAGATTATCAACCGTTCTACCTATACCCTGCAGGAAACCTATTTCAGCCAGTGGGTCGACCCGGATCTGGGTTTTGCAAAGGATGACTATGTGGGTTGCGATGTACGTCGCGGTCTCGGCTATTGCTATAACGGCGACGAGCAGGATGGCCCCGGTTCTGGTAGTTATTCAGGTATTCCTCCAGCTGTCGGTATCGACTTCTTCCAGGGTCCGTATATGGATCCCGATGGCAAGGATAATCCCAAAATTAATATTGATTATATTCTTAGCCCACAGAATAATAATAATGAACTTCGTACACTCCTTGAAAAATATAAGTATTTCGACACTGCATATAACAAATGGTGCTATGATACTATAAGCATTTCCGACGATGCTGACCTGTTCTACAATATCGACTATAAGAGCTGGTGGTTCAAGAAAGACAGTGTTGTTGGTAATTGCGCCATCAATGGTGTGAACTTTGGTAATAACATTGTCGATGATGAACGTTTCGGTATGCGCCGTTTCGTTTACTATGATAATGGCACTGGTGATAATACCGACCCGACTAAGGCTCCTGAATACTATAATTATCTGAGAGGTTATTGGAAGAATAACCAGCGCATGAAATATGGCGGCGATGCTCTTCGTACCGATGTGACAGATCTTGATTGCGACTTTATGTTCCCTGGCGAAACCGATCCTTGGCATTGGGGCACAAATGGCGATGAGCCGGACGCTGCTCACCATCCGATGGATTGGAACGAGATTACTGCCGGTAATAAGCCTGGTGACCGCCGTTTCATGCAGTCCGCAGGTCCGTTCACTCTGAAACCAGGTGCTGTCAACTACATCACTGTAGGTATTCCTTTCGCTCAAGCAACCTCTGGCAACGCTTGGTCCTCGGTCGAAAGACTTCGCGAGATTGATGATGTCTGCCAGTCTCTGTTTGAAAACTGCTTCAAAGTTCTGGAAGGCCCAGAAGCTCCGACATTGACCTGCCAGGAACTTAAAAATGAGGTTATTCTTTATCTGCATTATGACAATCCTAATTCTAATAACTATAATGAAAAATATAGTGAAGAAGATCCTAAGATTGTTCATTCCTATGTGGAGACAAGTACTGCTGATAGCATTTATACAGTAGCAACAATCGATACTATCATTGGTCTTGATACTACTTATAAGTATTCAACTATTACTGTTCCTGTAACTACTGAAATTACAAAAGCGTACACTTTGGATCAGAGAAGTTACAAGTTTGAAGGCTACATGATTTATCAGCTCAAGGATGCTACAGTGTCCGTGGCTGATATCAACGATGTCACTAAAGCCAGACTTGTTGCACAGTGCGATGTTGAGAACTATTACGACTCTGTCGATGCTGATGGTAATGTCAATAGCAACCCCTCTCTCGGTATTGGTACTCTGACTAACTATACCACTAACTCGGCTACAGGCCTCCTCACTGGTAAAGTTATGGTTGAAGGTGCCAATAAAGGTATTCAACATGTGTTCCGTGTCACTACCGACCTCTTTGCTACCGGTACTAACAACAGTTTGGTGAACAACCGTGAGTATTATTTCATCGCTATTGCCTATGCTCATAACCGCTTCAAGCCGTATTCGCAAACCGAGGCTGCCTTCCTTGATGGTCAGAAGGAACCGTTCCTGGCTGGCCGTAAAAATGAAAACAGTCAAACCATTACCCCGATTGTGGCTATCCCCCACGACCCGGCCGTTGAAGATGGCGGTAAGCTTGCTCAGTCAGAGTTTGGCATGTGCCCGAATATCATCCGTTTGGAAGGATATGGTAACGGCGGCTCCGTTTTGAGACTTACCGAGGCCTCTATCAACCAGCTAATGGGTGAACCCAACAGCCCGGCTATGGCTCCTGGCACTTTTGTGGAATCGTTCTCCTATACAGGTGTCGATAACTCTCACATGAATGCCCCCGCCATGATTGTCAATCCTGAATATGAAGAGAACTATGGCCCTGTCAATGTCAGAGTCATCGATCCTCTTAAGATTAAGGAAGGCAAGTATAAGATTATGTTCAAGAATGTGGGTGGCGGTTCTGAGGTGACTGGCGATACCAGATGGTTCGTTATGAAGGAGAATGAAGATGGTACATACCAAGATACAGTTTGGTCCGATTTCAGCATCTCGCGTAAAAACGAACAACTCTTCCTTGATTTAGGTATTGCTATTACTCTGGTGAATCCGAAGCCTGCTGCGACAGCCCTTAATGATCCTAAGTACGACACTAATAATCTTCAGTATTACTTTGGTGGTTTCGCCAATGCCGGTGCTCTGTTGAATGCCTCAATGACATTTGATAATGAGAATATGCAATGGGTTATGGGTATTCCGGACAACGATGCTAATCCTTATTACAACTGGATTAGGTCTGGTAACCAGTTCGCTTCTGACACGAAGAACAACTTTGTGTTGGGTACTACAAAGTACAACCTGATGCGGGAAAACTACCTTGACGAAGACTATCATAAAGCCTATGAACCGTCCAATGCTACGACCACAGCTGACTATGTTTATGAGGCTTATGATAAGAATCAGGTCTTCGAGAATGTTATAGGTGGTACATGGTCACCGTATGCTCTGGTTTCCACACTGCCCTTCCATCCAGGATTTAACTTCTCGTACTATATGCCGGAAGAAAGCGTGCTTGACTCCCTCGAGGATAAATCCTTCTACTCATGGTCATTCAACCGCTATCGTCTGGAACGTCAGTTGATGAATAACTTCTACAACCGTTCGCTTAATTTCAATGATATGGCACAGTTGCCAAGTATCAGGGTTGTCTTCACTGCCGATACCACTAAATGGACCCGCTGCCCGGTCATTGAGATGTGCGACGACTATACTCAGTCCGAAGGCAATGCACGTAAGTTTAGCGCCCGTCGTCATGCTTCTGTGAACAAGAAAGGTCAAACCCTTGCCGATGTCATGGCCGAGAATCCTGGCTATGTGTCAGACCCGAACAACGACTTCGACCCGAACTACATCAGCGAGAATGGTATGGGTTGGTTCCCTGGCTATGCTATCAATACTGTTACCGGCGAACGTTTGAACATTATGTTTGGTGAAGATTCCCGCTACGTGCAGTTCAATGGTCGTGATATGATGTGGAATCCTGTGAGTTCAATTATTGATGGTACAGAAAACTACGTCTACGGTGGTCGTCACTATATCTATATTATGAATGCCTGCCAGCAATCGTTCGTGAATATTACCAAGGCTCCTTATAGTACGGATGTGGTAACTTATCGTACTCCTTCTTATGATGCTGGTCGTTGGAGTATCAAGATGCTTGGTGCTTCCGATCGTCTTATGAGCATTCGTGAAACACAGACTCCGCGCAATCTGTATGCTGGCTTCATTGGCGCTAGTGCTGAAATGGGTAGGCCTATCCCTGTTCGTGATACGCTGGCTCTGCTCTATGCCTCTGTGGCTTGGGTCAACATGCCGTATGCCAACCCGCGTTACGAGTTTAAGTATCCAGGCAACGATGCAACTCTCAATGCAGGCAAGCCGTCGAATGGCATTCCCACGACCATGACTGTTGATATCGATGTCCGCATGCCGTACAACCGTAATATGTCGCAGAATGCCACCACAAGTGCCAACTGTGGTGTGAGCAGTGCAAACGGTGGTATGCCGGCATACCAGTTCATTATTAACAAAGAGGATGCTGTATTGGAGAACCTGGCCACAAGAAAAGACGCCCGAAAGGAATACGTCGATTCCCTGCTCGGTATGATAAATGTTGTCCCCAACCCATATTACAGTTATGACAACTATGAGACCACCAGCCAGCTCGAGACCAAGGTGCGTATCATCAACCTGCCTTCCGGTATTGGTAAAAATGGCCAGAAAGAAGGCGCTTATGTGAAGATATACACCGTCGATGGAACTCTGGTTCGTACGCTTGGCCCCACCGACCCCAGCGACCAACACAGTGCTACCACGCTCGACTGGGACCTCCACAATCATACTGGTCTGCCAATTGCCGGTGGTGTGTATCTCATACATGTCAGTGTCCCAGGCATAGGTGAACGTGTGATTAAGTGGTTCGGCACCATGCGTCCGGTCGACTTGAACTCGTTCCAATTCTAATTTGTAAGGTAACCTCTAAATAATTGCTGAAATGAAAAGAGTATTTAGAATATTTGCAGTAGTTGTGATGCTGATGGCGCTTGCCCCTCAGAATGCCTTTGCTGGTAACGACAACCGTCGCGGTACTCCTGGCGCCTCAGAACTACTCATCAACCCCTGGACGCGTAGCACCGGTTGGGCTGGTGTCAATATTGCCAACGTGCGAGGCCTGAATTCAATGTTCAACAACGTGGCCGGTCTTGCGTTTGTCGAGAATATAGAGGTGTCTTACGCCAACACTCTCCTTTATGGTGGTAAAAACGGCCTCAGCAGCGGTGCCTCTATCAACACCTTCGGTTTGGGTATTCGTGTATTCGAATCAGGTGTCCTGGGTGTCTATGTGATGGCCTTGAGCTTCGGCGAACTCCCGGTTACCACCTACGATAGCCCTGACCCCGGCATGAACGGTACCTTCGCCCCCAGCTACATGAACATCAATGTCGCCTATTCGCATAGTTTTACAAACACCATCCATGGCGGTGTGGTGTTCAAACTTGCTACCGAGACTACCGACAATGTCTCTGGTTCCGGTTTTGCTATTGATGCAGGTATCCAGTATGTGACGGGTGAGAACGACGAACTCAAGTTCGGTATCTCGCTCAAGAACTGGGGCCCCTCGATGGAGTTCGGTGGTACTGGTCATTCGTTGACCATGATTAACAATTCTGGTAACAACTTCACCGTCGAAACTCGTCCTGCCGAGATGGAGCTTCCTACTTGTCTCAATATTGGTATCTCCTACGACTTCCTCTTCGACAAGTGGGATCAGCGCCTTACCGTTGCTGGTAAGTTTACTTCCAACGCCTTCTTGCGCGATGAGTTCGCACTCGGTCTCGAGTACGGCCTAATGAATATCGTCCAACTGCGTTGTGGTTACCTTTACCAGCAGGATGTCTTCACCGACAACGCCGCCACTGCCAATACCGGTATTGCCGCGGGTGCCTCGGTCGACATCCCTATCTCGAAGAAAGACTCCAACGTCGGTCTCACTCTTGACTATTCCTACCGTACTGCTTCGCCACTCAAGGGTACCCACTCTATCGGCGCAAGTTTCCGCTTCTAAAAAGACAGTTCGGACATAAACCATTTTGGGGAAAGGCTTTCCACTAAGCCTTTCCCACTTTTTAAAGTCTAATTTTAAATACAGATAATATGGCTGAAATAAAATATTACAGTGAAGAAGGCCTGCAGAAACTAAAGGACGAGTTACATCACCTCATAGCGATAGAACGCCCGGCGGCATCCGCCGCTATCGCCGAAGCTCGCGATAAAGGTGACTTGAGCGAAAACGCCGAGTACGACGCAGCCAAAGAGGCACAAGGCCACCTCGAGGCTCGTATATCTAAGCTTCAGGAACTGGTGGCTAACGCCCGTCTTCTGGATGAAAGCAAGATTGATACCTCCAAGGTGCTACTGCTTTCTATCATTACAATCCGTAACACAAAGAATAAAATGACTCAGCGTTACACCATCGTGCCGGAGAGTGAAGCCAACCTAAAGCAAGGTAAGATAAGCATTACCTCACCTTTTGCTTCGGCATTCCTTGGTCACAAGGTGGGAGACGTGGTGGAGGTAAACGTGCCAGCTGGCAAAATGACCTTTGAATTAACCAAAATTGAACGTTAATCATGGCTAGTATTTTCAGTAGAATTGTGGCCGGCGAGATACCATGCTACCGCGTGGCCGAGACCGAGCACTGCCTCGCTTTCCTTGATGTCAACCCTGTCGTCCGTGGACATGTGTTGTGTATTCCCAAGAAAGAAGTCGACTATATATTCGACCTCGACGACGACCTCTATACCGAACTTCATTTCTTCGCACGCCGTGTCGCCCGCGGCCTGAAAAAGGTCTGCCCTTGCATCAAGATTGGCGAAGCTGTGGTGGGTATTGATGTGCCACATACCCACATCCATCTTATGCCTCTCAACAAGCCCGGCGACCTCAACTTTTCTCACCATATCGAGATGTCTCCCGACGAGATGAAAAACTTGGCAGACCAAATCGCCGCTGCCATAGAATAGTAATTTTTACTAATAATAAAGCGACAGAGCCGACCAATTGGTCGGCTCTGTCGTATCGAAGCGGGGCTTGCCGCCAGCGATATCCTTCTATTTTGCGAAGGGAAACTACCGTATCACCACAACCTTTCTTGCCGCATGGTTGCCAATCTTGATTATGTAGGTGCCACTGGCGGGAGTCTCGAAACGCAATGGAGCATACATGTCCCGTTTAGTGGCGAGCATACGCCCGTTGATATCATACATAGTCACCATGTTGCCGTCTGCACCCTCTACCACTATCTGGCCATTGCTTGTATACAACTTTGCATTTATCGCATCTATGTCATCAATACCTTCTTGGGTGATGTACACAGTGTCGTGTATGATAATTGTGTCGTGTAACAAAAGAGTGTCTGTCCGTGTCAGCCAAATTGTATCATTCACTGTTAACGTGTCAAATACTGTGTTTGTGATGGTGTCATGTTGTGTCACTAGTATGGTGTCCGTCACAGTGATATAGGTGGTGTCCGTCACAGTGATGTAGGTGGTGTCCGCCAAAATTGTTGTGTCGTGTGCTGTAACTGTAACAATAATGGTGTCATGTACGGCACAAGTGGTATCATAAAAATAGATAATGGAGTCTTCCTGAATGATGTTCCATTGCACACTGTCTATTGTCGTGTAGTTGTAAACCACGGTATCTATGTGTACCGTATCGACGACGGTAATGCTGTTATCGTTTTCTATGCCAAGCGGAGTAATCGTAATATTATCTAGTTCTACAACAGAAGCGTTATCTCCATTTACATATTGTCCATCGAAAGCATGATACCCAACCCATATCGTTGATTCTGGCAATATCATCTCATACTTAGACCATGCATTGGTTAGCGGTAGTATGACAGATAGCGTATCTTCCTCTTTGCCAAAATAAACATTCAGCTTGCTATTGTGCTGTTGTCGAGCAAAGAAACTTACCATATATCGTACTGTCGAGTTAAGCTCGAGAATTGGTGATTTTAGTGTGCCATGTTCGTTGGAATACCTCCAAATACGATAGAAGTTATATCCTTCGTGAGCACCACCGTCAGTAACCAAAGTCCCTGAGTATGAATTATCTATTTGCCAGCAGTCTGTGCCGTACTCAAAATCCTGGGTATAAGGGAACTGTGTTATGGGGTTTCCCGTGCATGGACGAGATAAGAATGCCACAGGATATTTGCTTAATTCTTTACTACCATGATATTTGCTAACCGCACGAAGCACTATGGTATAGTATCCATAATAATTGGTTGACGTGTACATAAATTGAAGAGTATCGTCTTGACCAAGCATATCGCTAGTTCCCCTCATCCAAGTATATGCAATCTCTTCTGTTGTGTCAGGAAGATTTGCAAATGCTATGAATGTGGAAGAATGGTAACGGTAGACCGTATCTGGCACATGCATCTGTATTGACCAAGGGTAAGAATCTACCCAGAAATTGGTTATGCGGAAAGCTGTGTTTGTGGTTGATGCTATTTTAATGCGGATATCTCCAGTGGATGCCAATTTGAAATCGTGTTCACCCAACAAGTTCGGAAGATAATATACGTTATGATATCCTACAATGTTGCCTTCTACATCTAATTCATTTATGGTTACTGAATTAACAGAACTCTGATACAATGTAGTATCGGTTATGTCGCCATATGGTTCAATGGTTAAATGAATATAGGTATCGGAATCGGCATGAATGACTGGGCTTGTTAGTGTGCTGTTCTGCATAGAAAATAAGGCATCTGTCGGATTGACTATGCTGATGCCACTTGTTGTTGACCAACACTGTGTAAAGTCGGCATTGTAGGGCAATGCATACGACATCGTGTCACAAATATCGGGAGCAACGGTTGTGTCAGGGGCAACCACCATTACAATATGTCGGACAGATACGTAGGCATAAGGATTGTTTTTCCTGACATCAATGTTGATATAGTATATGCCAGTATTATTCCATACCAAAGTGCGGCTACTGTCGGTGGAAGAAACCATTGTAGTGTCGTTGGAAGAGATATAAGCGGAATAACCCAGACCGTTGCGGAACGTCCATTCCCAGCTGTCGGGAGTTTCGCCTTCTGGCATTGTCAAGTGTGCCTGCAATGTCATGGTGTCGCCTACCTGCACGGTATCTGGACCTTCTGTTGTAAGGCTCATCGGGTATGAGTATAGTTTCATTGTGATAAGCTGAACCATGGCGTGGGCTGCGGTATCTGTGTTCTCGAACACACAGCGCAATCGACCAGCAGGCGCAACAAAATTGAATGTGAATCTGTCGCTTTTCGATGAGGATCCTATATCGAAATACGCAATCTCGCCCTCCTCATTCAAAATGTAGACATGGAGCGATGCTGTCGAATCGGGTTCGTACCACCATGGATTGTTAAGGTCGTCACGCAATATAGTAAAATCAATATAGCATTCGCCTCCTTCAAACTCAATCCACGGGCTTCTCAGTTCCTGCCCCAATTCATTGAACGAAGCATGCTGTTCGTCGACAATCTCTGCGCCATTCAAAGCAGTCCAGCATTGGGTGAAGTCGGCAGTGTATGGCAGTTGATACACGATAGTGTCGCAGATGGATACTGTGGTGTCGACAGTGTCGTTATGTATAATTGTGTCGGCAATAATCTCGTCAGTAATCACTGAGAATTCATTCCACCCTTGGGCTGCCCGATAGGTCGGAACCATGCCAAGCGGTACATGCACTGGCACATCTATCAATGTTGCCTCAGGATTGCCGATGTCATAGCTGCTGGGGTCAATGTAATCGCGGTAGAAAACATGGTCGCCGAGGACCGGTGGAGTGACCCCTCCACAGACAATAGCATTCAGGCTATCGCAGTCACCGAAGGCATATTGGCCTATAGACTGCACTGAAGCCGGAAGATGCAAGGTGTCTATCTTGGCACCAGAAAAAGCCATTCCATTTATCTGGGTAAGTGTATTGGGCAATGAAATGGCTTTTAGGTGCAAGCCATTTCCAAATGCACCCCATCCGATATTCGTGACACCTTCAGGAATTGTTATTGTGTCTGGGGCCGCTATAAAGGCCCATTCTCCAATGGTGGTAACAGTGTTGGGAATTGTCGTTGTGCTGCATCCGAATATCAATGTATTGCTCGATGTTTCTATAATTGCATTGCAATTGTCGCGGCTGTCGTATACCGTATTGCCAGCCTCGACGGTGATGGAAGTAATTCCAGTGCATCCATTGAAATGAAATATATTCACGTTGTTTATACCATTACCAATTACAATAGAAGACAAACTATCACAATTGGCAAAGGCCAAGTCGCCAAGATGGGTTACCGAATTGGGTATGGTCAACGATGCAAGGCTGGTGCAGTGCATAAAAGCATTGACGCCAATCGAGGTGCATGTATTAGGTATCGTGATGGTAGGCAGGCTTGTACAATAGTAAAACGCTTGGTTGCCTATGCTCGACAAGGATGTCGGCAACTGAACGGATACAAGATTGTGGCAACCAACAAACATCAACTCAGGGATAGTCGTTGGCGATTCTCCCATGATAACACTGGTCAAATTTGAACATCCTGCGAAAACGTACACGTCTGATATGTATGTAACGGATGATGCTATCGTTACCGAAGTCAACCCTTGGCATCCGAAGAAGGCCATGTCTCCTATTCCGACCACTTGATATACGGTTCCGGCATAGTTTGTTACTGTAGACGGAATTATAAGGTCGCCGGATATATTCGGATACGAAGCCCACAGCGCATTACCATTGACATCAACCACACTTCCATCATAATCGATATATGCGTCTGGCAAATTGGGCGCTTCATCTCTGACAATAAACACGCCGTTGAATCCGTCGGATATTTCTTCGTAAACCACCTCATAATACAAGGTATGACCACTTGGGGTTACAGCGGAGAAGTCGTAGGCACATGCATTTGGTGGCATCGCCATTGCAAGCATCATTGCTGCCAAAAAGAGTAGTTTCTGTTTCATAAAGTAGAAATTGTTTTATTTTTTTTTACGTGTTACTTGTGACAATAAAATCTGTGCAAAAGTACATAAATTATTCTTTTCTGCAAAATATATTTTGAGTTGACTAGGGTGGGTAAGGGGCGACGGGGTGTTGTATTGTGTCTGGGGTGTATCCCATCTGTATCTGGTAAGTAGTTACTCATGAATATGGTTATGGTTAATTCATGGTGGTTTATGTTTTAGTTTTTTTTATTTGACTGTGTATATTTTGCATTAATTATGTATTTTTGCAGCGAGAAATGAGGTACCCTAGTCTGCGATATATTGCATCTATCGTGTTGCTGGCCATCTATTTGCCAACAACGATACTGTCGTCGACACATGTGCACCACGAGACTGTGGACACTCGCGACGACTGTCTGCAGTGCGTAGGCCATTTCGAATCACATCATCATCACGAACACGACTGTCTGTATTGCCATTTCCTTGGCCTCGATTATCTGGGCCAGGTTGTGGGGCAGTCGGTTGTACTGTCCGCAACCTCCGACCAGCGTCTGGCGTTCGTCGCAGAGCGGACGAAGATACCCCACTATGGGGTGAGCTTGCTGCGTGCTCCGCCGATGGCGTAAGTCCAATCGTTTCTTTCAGTGACAACTAATCCGACATCGGGACTGCACATGCGGTGCTGTCGGTGTTGTCTGTGCTGCCGTTATGGCACAGTGTTTATAATATTAATCGTTACAATAATACCTATGAAAAAAATAATCATTGCAATTATATCGCTTATGCCGCTGATGGTCATGGCGCAAAGCCATCACGACACCATACGTCTGCGCCAAGTGGTGGTGACGGCCACGCAGCACGCTACCACACGAAGTGAGGCACCTTCGTCCGTGGGCGTCGTCGACGCCAACCAAATGGAGGCCGCCAGCGCCGTCAATCTCGGCCAGGCACTGAACTATTGTACTGGCCTGCGGGTGGAGAATACATGTCAGAACTGTGGCGCCAACGAGGTGCGCATCAACGGACTGGGGCAGGCCTATTCGCAGATTCTCATCGACAGCCGTCCGGTGAACAGTGCGTTGGCTGGCATATACCTGCTCGACCAGTTGCCTACGGCCCTCATCGACCGTGTGGAGGTGCTACGCGGCGGCGGCTCGGCTCTCTACGGCAGCAACGCCATAGCTGGTGTAGTGAATGTCATCACACGTGAGCCACATACTAACGGTGCCAGTGTGGGCAACACCACGAGCCTTGTAGGCGGCAAGGCATGGGACTTCAGCAACTCGTTCAACGCCTCGGTGGTGAGCGACGACCGGCGCGCCGGCCTGGCTATCTTCGGCCACAACCGCAGTCGCCAGCCATACGACCACAATGACGACGGCTACTCGGAAGTGGGTAAACTGAAGGCTCACATGGTGGGATTCCGCAGCTACCTGCGCACCTCGGACTACACCAAGCTTAGCCTCGAGTACCACAACATTCATGACTTCCGCCGTGGCGGCGACAGCTTCGACTTGCCGTCGCCATTGGCGCACATCTCGGAGGGGGGCGAACATGACATTCACAGTGCCAACCTGAAGTGGGACTGGCTTCCAGCAAGCGGTCTGCGCCATGCCACTCTATTTGCATCAATGCAGCATGTTGACCGTCAAAGTTATTACGGCGAACGTGCCGACAACGAGCCAATGGGCACAGCCTATGGATACACGCAGGAGCTTACACTCAACTATGGTGCCCTCTACAGCCGCCACTTTGACAATCTGTGGTTCTTGCCCGCTGAGTTTACAGCTGGCATCGAGCACACTCTCGACCGCCTGAAGGACTACACGCTAGATAGTCCCGACACACTGCATCAGCATATCGGCATCCTGAGTGGATACCTACAGAATGAATGGAAGAATAGCAGCTGGAGCATCCTCGTTGGAAGCCGCATCGACAAGCATACCATGATTGCTGGTCCAGTCGTCAGCCCGCGTCTTAACGTGCGTTACGCGCCTGGCGACCACCTGACCCTGCGTGTCGGCTATGCCTCAGGTTTCCGCGCTCCGCAGGTCTACGACGAGGATCTGCACGTGGGCGCCGTGAACGGCGAACTGTACAAGATTACAAATGCCCCAGATCTGCGCATGGAACGGTCGCACTCATTCACCGCCTCGGCCGACCTATGCTTCCACCTCGGAAGCCTCGAGGCCGACCTGCTCGTTGAAGGATTTTACACCGGCATAGGTGACGCCTTCGTCAACGAACTGGTCTTTGACGACACCGCCAGTGGCTACATGCACTACGAGCGCCGTAACGCCGACGGAGCCCAGGTGATGGGACTTAATGTCGAGATGACTCTTTCGCCTATAGAAACTATGCGTCTGCAGCTTGGCGGCACCTGGCAAAGAAGCCTCTATACCGGTCAAGGCAAGGAATGGGCTGAGGGACTGTACGAGCGACGCATGGAGCGTACGCCCGATCTCTACGCCTACCTCACCGGCGTATACACTCCCATGCGTGGACTGCAGCTCACAGCCACTGGCACCTTCACCGGACCAATGTTGGTGTATCACAATGGCGACGAAATAGACAAAGTTTCCACGCCGTCGTTCTTCGATCTTTCGCTCAAAGCCTCCTACAGCATCCCATTCGGCGAGAGGACGATGCTCGAATTGAGCATCGGTGTACGCAACCTCTTCAATAGTTATCAGCGCGACCTCGACAGTGGTCCCGAACGTGATGCTGCCTACATCTATGGACCTTCGCTTCCGCGCACACTGTTTGCCGGAGCAAAGTTGGCGATATAAATAAAATAAAAAAGATTTGGCAGGTTGCAGAGAATTGTGTATCTTTGCATTTTGAAATACAGTACCTCGGATTGAAGGATATTTCTGTTTTTCATAGACAAAGAATAATGATGGGTATAGGACAAATAACTAATATTTAAACGAATATGAATACACTGAGCAACCTGCCCGATCTTTTGGGTCTGCACATCGGCAATCTGTTCGGATTGACACCGCTGGCAATGTTGATTATTATTCTTGTTGTTGTGGCGGCCATGACTGTCTTCAACCATCAGGTCCGCTATTGTGGTGGCGACCGCTATTATCCAGTGTTGTATACTCTTTTCGGTGTGTCGCTGGCGGCGGTGTTTTATTACATATTCCAGACGGATTTGCCTGCTGCCAACGATGCTGCTTGCATAGGCTGGTACTGTCGCTCGTCAGTGGTAGGCACAGCATGGGCCATCGTGGGCATTGCGTTGACCACCATAGTGTCGTTCTGCATATTCATCGCTACTATGCAGATTGTGGCTCAGGTATCGGTTGAGGCCGGTATGTCGCTCGAAGAGAAACGATGGAAGGAATGGAAGTGGGGTCTCGGCATTGTGCTGCTTAGCGTGTCGGTGGCAGGTATAGTGTTTGAAGTGAACCGTACCATAGGGAGCTGGGCTCTGCTCGTCGGCGCCTTGCTTACGGTGGCATTCGTCATTTTCAAGATAGTTCGTGATACTTTATACTGCGGCAACTTTCTTTGGGCTCTTCTTATCGGTTTGGTGTTCCTGCTAGGCACCGCTGCCTCAATGGCGCTGTTCCTCGAAGTTATACACGCTTGCGTCTACTTGACAGTGTTCTTGGTGGCCTTCCTTGCAATGGCCAAGGCTAGAAAGAAAAAACCTGCCAAGAAATAAGAATTTTAGATTTAAAGTCTAATGAAGAGAAAGAAGTCTTTTTCACGACGTCTGAGCCGACGAGTGACGATATATGTGGCCATTATTTTCGTGGTGCAGCTGTTTGTCGTGGGTTTGACGTCGAACAAGATTATTGCCGATGAGGCGGCCCGTTCGACGCGCCACATGCTACACGGTACCATCAGCGAAATTGAACTTCCTTTGGGAGAGGTGGAGATAGCTACACATACCGTGGCTTCCCTCATCGCCTCAATACCCGACACTGGATACTCCAGTATGATTGTGAAGCGCACCGTGGAGGTCGATTCGCTCATCTGTGGCGGCTCGGTGATATACCCAACCGCCAAGGGGGCTAAAGCATCTATGACTTATCAGGACTCGACTGGCAAGGTGCACTGCTACCCATTGATGGGTGGATGGAAGGAAGATTCGTGGGTGGGCCGTTGTCTGGCATTAGTTGACCAGTTCCATGGCCCCTTCTGGGTCGAGCCTTACCAGGCCGAGGGTCTGCGCAACCAGCGCGTCATCGCATACTGCTATCCCATTTACCGCGAAATGGACGGCGACAGCATGCTCTACGCTGTTGTTACGTCCGAACTGCCGGTAGACTGGATAGAACATAAGTGCGAGGCCATGCGCCCCTACCCAAACTCGCTCACCACCATCGTGTGTGGCAACTCTGTCATTGGACTCCATGACAGTGTGCTCATGGCTCAGATACAGACAGCGGTGGCTGAGGATAAGGATATGCAAGCCTTGCAGGAGGACATGAAGAAGGGTGTGGACAGCATGCGCCGCATCGGCTCTGGCTCAAATGTGGGCTACGTGGTATATGGTCCGTTACATAACGGCTGGATGGCTTCAGTATTCTGCCAGTACAAGGAAGTCCTGCATCACTCATCGTTGATGCATACCAATCTTTTAGTCATCGGAATTATCGTCATCATTGCCCTTTACTTCATCTGCCGACTTGCCATCCACCGCATGACGACTCCTATCACCCAACTCTCCGATGCCGCTCTCCGCATGGCCAAAGGCGACCTGAATACCCAGCTGCCTGAAATCAAGAGCAGCGATGAGATGAAGCATCTGCACGATTCATTCGTTTATATGCAGAACTCTATCACCGACTATATCGACGAGTTGAAGACAACGACGGCCGCCAACGAGCGTATGGAGTCGGAACTCGGCGTGGCGCGCAACATACAGATGGGCATGCTGCGCACCGATTTTCCTTTGAATGTGGCGGCAATGCTGGTCCCGGCCAAGGAAGTGGGCGGAGATCTTTATGACTTTGTCCAGAAGGGCAACTACCTTTACTTTACCATCGGTGATGTCTCTGGCAAAGGCGTCCCCGCATCACTGATGATGGCCATAACCCGCGCTGGCCTACGCTTTGTGGCAGGTATGGAACAGACGATGGACAAACTGCTCGAGCGCGTCAACGTCAGCGTCATCGACACCAATTCCAACGACATGTTCGTTACCCTCTTCATGGGACGTATCAACATTGAAACACGCCGTATGGAGTATTGCAATGCCGGTCACAACCCCATCATTGTGGTGCCGCCCGATAGCGAGCCTTACTATCTTAAGGCCAAACCCAACCTGGCCATTGGTCTCTTTGAAGACTTCGTTTATGAGGCTGAAAGCCTCGATTTGGCTGCCGGCACACGCCTCATCCTCTATACCGACGGCGTCAACGAGGCCGAGCGCCTCGAACGCGAGTCTGCCGAGCAACAGAGCTCCTCCTGCACCGACAAGGAACTCTTCGGCAACGACCGCCTGTTGGCGTGGGCTGGGAGCGACTTAGTGCGCAACACTCACACCTCCGAAAAGGACGTTGTCGATAGCCTGTACAAGGAAGTACAGCAGTTCACAGAAGGCAACCCACAGAATGACGATATTACCATCATGAGCATATTAGTGATATGAAGAAAAGATTCAACCCCATAAAGGATAAAAGTAGTGAGATTATCGAGTACCTTATGTCCTCGCCCGATATGCCAGACGACGAGGCACTGCGCTTTAAGTTGCGTCTCTCTATTGAGGAAGCCGTCGAGAACGTGGTACGATACGCTTACGAAGGAGGTATCGGCTGGCTCGAAGCAGGCACTTCGCTCGACAAGGACACCCTAATTCTCACTGTTGAGTTGCGCGACGCCGGCGTGCCTTTCAACCCGCTTGAACGAGAAGACCCAGACATCACTCTCTCGGCCGAAGAACGCGAGGTAGGAGGCCTCGGTATTTTCCTCTGCAAGCAGATGATGGACAGCTTGAACTACCGCTATGAGGATGGCAACAATATTCTCACCATGACAAAGAAAATAAGTGAATAAACATTCTGCAATGGACATAACTATAAAAAACGAAGGAGAGAAAACCTTTGTGACGCTCAACGGGCGCCTCGATACTACCAACGCCGACCAGTTTCAGGCCGATATACAGCCGCTTATGACCTCGCCAAAGCCCGACATCGACATTGATTGCACTGGAATGACCTATACCTCGTCACAAGGCCTCCGAATCTTCCTGTCGCTCCAGAAAAGCGTCCTTGCTCGAGGTGGTAAGATGGTGATGCTCAATATGAACCCCCAAGTGAAGGAGGTCTTTGATATCACTGGCTTCTCTAACATCATTGCCATCCGTTAGCACACCATGAAGCTCGACATGCACTGCGAGATGATACTCGATGAGTATCGTGACCGTCTCCCTGTCTTAAACAAGATGAAAGAGGTGGTGCTCGACATTCTGCGGCGTACGCTGAAAGAAAATAATATGGTCGTCACCGCCATAGAAGGCCGTGTGAAGACTGAGAAGAGCTTGACTGGCAAGTTGGAGCTGAAGGGCAACAAATACCATACCATAGATGATATCACCGATATCGTTGGCGTCCGCATTATCACATTCTTCAGTGACGAGGTTGACAAAATAGCTGCCCTTGTGGAACAAATGTTCGAAATAGACTGGGATAATTCGGTCGACAAGCGCAAGATGCTGGAGATAGACCGTTTCGGCTACATGTCACTCCACTATATCTGCCGCATTCCCAAGTCGCTATATGAGGACCCTCAGCAGCCTCTGTTGAACGAGATGCGTTTCGAATTGCAGATGCGCACCGCCCTGCAGCATGTATGGGCAAACATGCAACACGATACCGGTTACAAGAGTGAGGTGGAAATCCCCATGGAACACCAGCGCAGCCTTAACCGACTGGCAGGCATACTAGAGCTCGCTGACGAACAGTTCAGCCGCATACGTAAGGAGATTAATGACTATCGTCGTAATGTGCAGTCGCTTGTTGCCAGCGGTAACTTTGACGAGGTGCCACTCAATGGCGACACTTTCCGTAGCTACTGCGAGTTACATCCCTTCCGGCGATTGGCAGTTAAGATTGCTACCATAAACCAGGCTGAACTCTACGAGGACAGCCCGATGCCCTATTATAAAATATTGCTCCATCTGAACATGAAGACCATAGGCGATGTGGAACGCATGCGCACCGAATGCAGCGACGGCGCCTACCAGCTGGCCTTGATACAACTGGCTGGCACAGGACTCGACATCGTGGCCTACTCGGTGGCGCTACAGAACCTATGCATTGTCAAAATACTCAAGCTCGGCTTTGGCGTGGCTGGCCTCACAAGCATGTTCGATGCAATATATGGTGAAAGCACCTACAACGCCCAACGTGCCGACCGCATCTACCAGCAGGCTGTACGCGCCAATCTGGTTTAAAAGTAAGACAGTAGACTGTAGTTAAGTAGACAGTAGTTAAACCCAATGGATACATCATTATTCGACCGTGCTGCCCAATTCGCCATCGATGCCCATCGCGGTATCGAGCGGCGCGGCAAAGGCTTTCCCTATATCATTCATCCCATGGAGGCCGCCGCCATTGTGGCTACCGTAACCAACGACCCCGAGATGCTCGCCGCAGCCATATTGCATGATACTGTGGAGGATACCGACGTTACTATCGAGCAGATTGAGTCGCTCTTTGGCTCTCGCGTGGCCCATCTGGTAAACATTGAGACGGCTCAGAAAGGCGGCACCTGGCGTGCTCGTCGCGAAGTACAGATGCAACGGTTCCGTCAGGCAGACCGCGATTGCAAGTTGGTGGCTATGGGCGACAAACTCTCCAACCTCCGGGCGATAGCCCTTGACTATCGCTCGCTGGGCGATGCGCTTTGGAACCGTTTCCATGCTCCGGATGGCAAGAAGGACATAGAGTGGTACTACCGTGGCCTCGCCTCGGCTCTCGACGAACTGGCCGACACCGCACCTCACCGCGAATTCTGCGCTCTTATAGAGGAAACGTTTCCTTCATAATAGGCTTTACATCACAATTATAACATCGTATGCACGGGTCAGAAGAATTTTTGGCCTCACCAAAGCCTAGGGCGTTGCCGTGTCCGGAATGGACGAATACAACGAATTCATCATTGCCGACCGCGACATTCTTTAATATTTTTTTTCGTACCTTTGCATCTCGAATCATTACGACATCATGATTGACCAGATATTAGAATACAACAGGAAGTTCGTGGCCGAGAAGGGATACGAGAAGTATGTCACCGACAAGTACCCCGACAAGAAACTCGCCGTGCTGTCGTGCATGGACACACGCCTCACCGAGCTGCTGCCCGCAGCCCTCGGCCTGCGC
>CACYZN010000006.1 GCA_902778925.1 uncultured Bacteroidota bacterium | reverse complement strand
TGCGCTGGTAAGGTGGAAGGTGCGGTAGGCGTAGGCGTCGTTGTGGTCGAGCAGGCTGCAGCCGAGGCTGACGCCGCCGTCGGCCGAGATATAGAGCGATGTGCTGCTGTTGTCGCCGGTGGCGTTGCCGATATACCAGGCGCTAGTGTCGTTGAGAGTCTGCCATGCCACGTCGTCTTCGGCCTCGAAGCCGGTGCTGTAGGGTACCTCGGCCGGAGCTATGGGTGTGCGGAAGGTGATGGTGCGTGCCTGGCTGAGGGCGTTGTCCTCGCATACGGCTTGCAGGCTGACGGTATAAATGGAGTCGGGCTGGAGGCTGTTGATGGTGATGGACAGGTCGGAGGTGTTGTAGGTGCTGTCGCCCACGGTTACGTTATAGCTCAATGCGGTGGGAGAAGCACTCCAAAAGAGTGTAACATGGGTTGAATCTAAAGAGGTAATGGCCAGATTATAGGCTGGTAGACAAGAGCTTTCCGAATAGGTGAAGGTGGTCTTGGGCAGGAAGGTATAGGTCTTCTGTGGCGTGCCTTCGAAATACATGTCGGCAGCCGATATGTCGCCCATGGAGGCATCGTTGACGCCCAGCCAGGTAACGGTAGAGGTGTTGTTCACACAAGTATAGTAATTCAAGTCCACCACGAGATTGCCGCCATTGTAGGCATAGGGGGTGGTGAATGTAATGGTCAGTAATGATTCTTCAATTGCCACTTCGCCGTCATAGACAACGTCACTATTGGTCATGGGAAACCATTGGCCGTTCATTGCGCTGGATGTGGTCTGTCCGAGAGTGACAGCGACATTGCCGATATCGCTGGTGCCTTGGTTGACATAGAAGGTGAGACCTGTGATTTCGTAACCCTCCAGGCTACTTAGCATCGACTCGTTGTAGACTATCTGTGAATGTTGCATCATGCTACCCCAGTAACAATAGTAGGGAACTCGGTAGTTGATGTCCGTTCCATCGCCTACAGTCAGCGTTTCCTGTGCCCGTAAACCAAAGGGAATGGATGATATTATTGCAAAAAGAAGATATGCAAATATCTTGCATTTCTCTTTTGATTTGTGAATGAATAGATAAATTTCATTGTCGGTTTCCCTCAAATTCTCTAAAGCAAAAGATAGTTTCATTTTCATTAGTTCTTTTTTCCGACCCTCCAACGGAAGCATTAGCGTTTATCAATAAGAAAAGGCATGAGGTTATGTGCTCATGTCCGTCTTTTATCAGGTATCGCCAAACACCTTCGCTGGAACGAATCACTAGGGAACATATCTCACGCCTGACGGTATGCCGAAAAAACAAGCATACGCTAACAAGCGAAAGCATAAATGCTCACTCCCCCAGCTGAACTTTGGCGAAATTCGATAAAAGGGACTTTATTGCAATGCTTTTCTTGCATCTGCTTTCTACTCTCGAAAGCGAGTGCAAAGATACAAAATATTTCCAATATGGAGAAAAAATAATGTTTGTCTGGAGGGTGCGTCTGCTCGCACTCTGTGCCCGCAAGACAGTGTGGCACTGGGTGAGTATGCGCCGAGAACGCGTCTCTCCGAGACGCCGGAATCGGTGTGGAGATCTGAGTCCCCACACTGCGCTGCACTTGGTGTGGGGTTATTGAGGGTCAGCCTCTCCCGAGGCTGTCTAGGTTGTGGTGTTTGGGCCTAACTGAGCCCAGGTCAGATTACCGTGCCATATTGCAATTCATGACGCAGGTGATGATAGTTGTACGGCGAGCTTTCTATGAAAAAGCCTGTCGAGGGATCCGAAAGTCGCTCATAGTATTCCGAGTTGTATATCGTACGCAGAGCCTCTTCCTCGTCGAGATGGTAGTCTCGCATAATATAAATGGCGAGGTCGGCGACAATACAGTCAATCATGAACGCCTGTTCGGTCTTCGTAGTCATAGCCTTTTAAGTTTTGAGACTGCCAATTCTGTACAAAAACAATACTGTCGGTTCAGCTTACGATAGGTAAGCTCGCTTATCAGAGTACGCATGGAGATAAGTTTCTCGGTGTACCGGCGCAGTTGCAAAGCCACACCGTCGTCGGCAATAGGTCCAATGACTATGTCATACTCGTGCGAGAAATCTTCTTCACCGCGATTGGCGAGGATGAAACGCGCCCATGCCTCGGTCGGTTTGTCGAACCTGCGGACACGCAAATCACGTCCGCGAACCAGCCGTTCATCAAACTCGTACTTGATTACCGTCGCTATGCCCGAGCCAGACTGTCTGACACGACGTATAGCCATGTATTCGGCTTGTTTCTCTATATCGGTAAGGTAAAAGCCTCGTCCAAAATCTTTCTTGGGAGAACACTTAGCGAGGTCTATCTCGTCGATGTCGCAGTTTGTGCCATGATACAGAATCATCCCAGCATACCTCCATTCCTTCTGCATACGGCGGCCATATCGGACACCGCATCCTCAATAGACAGCGTATGTTCTGCCTCGTAACAATCGATAAGGAACTGCAGTCCCTTATGCCTGTCCAGATAGGAATAAGACTCCTTGGCAGTGAGGTTGTAGGTCTCACCAAAACTGCGGATACACACCACAAAGTAAGCTATCGACTGTCTCTTTTTTTCCATATCGGGTTTACTCGAAATGACGTTGCAAAGATACAAAATATTTCCAATATGGAGAAAAAAAAGTCACTGGTAGTCGCCGCGGGCGGTGGGGACCTGCATGCCTATGGCGGCCATGCGGGCGCGGATGTCGGCGGCGCTCTCGGCGGCCTCGCTGCCGGTGGCGAGCTTGTTGTTGTAGATGCTGTAGAGGGCGCGGGTATCCTGCGGCGAGAGGTTGGGCATGACGACGTTGGCGCCGGCGGCGATGGCGCGCTCGCGGCCCTGCGGATGCAGGGTGCCGAGGGCCGAGGTGGCGGGCAGCAGCACGTGGGGGTGGATGATGCGGATGATGGCCAGCAGGCGCAGGGTGAGCTCGACGCTGCCGGCGGGCCGGTGCTCGAAGGGTGTGCCGGCGGCGGGTATGAAGGGGCCTATGCCGACCATCTCGGGGCGGAAGGTGTCGATGAACTCGATGTCCTTCATGAGTGTGGCGATGCTCTGTCCCGGCGAACCGACCATGAAGCCGGCGCCCACCTGGTAGCCGAGGTCGCGCAGGTCGCGGAGGCACTGCATGCGGTGGGCGAAGCTCATCTCGGCAGGATGGAGTAGAGCATAGTGGTCGGGGTCGGCGGTCTCGTGGCGCAGCAGGTAGCGGTCGGCGCCGGCCTCCTTGAGTCGCGCGAAGCTCTCGCGGCCGCGCTCGCCGAGCGAGAGGGTGATGGCGCAGTCGGGGAAGCGTGAGCGTATGGCGCCGACGATATGGCAGACGCGCTCGTCGGTGAACCAGGCGTCCTCGCCGCCCTGGAGCACGAAGGTGCGGAAGCCGAGCCGATGGCCGATGCTGCAGCAGTCGAGGATCTGCTCTTCGGAGAGTCGGTATCGGCGGCACTGCACGTCGCGCCGGAGGCCGCAGTAGAGGCAGTTGTTGCGGCAGTGGCTGGTGATCTCGATGAGGCCGCGCATGAAGACGAGGCGGCCGTAGACGGCGTCGCGCACGCGGCAGGCCTCGGCGAAGAGGTCGTCGACGGCGGTGGGGTCGCTGGTGGTGAGCAGGTGCTCTATGTCACTTGATGAGAAACTCATAGACCGAGTCGCGTTCAATATCCTTGTAAACAGGCAGTATCTTGATGTGGGTGCCGCGTTCGAGGTTGACGGGGCCGATGTAGATGAGGCTTTGGCGGGTGGGGGTGCTGAGGTCGGTGGTGTAGAAGATGTAGGTGTTGGGCACCTCGGTCGAGATGGTGATATTCATGGTGTTGTCGTCGACGCGGCGGGCCGAGAACTTGGGGGTGAAGGAGCCTTCGCAGTAGGCATAGCCTTTGGCGAGGAAGCGGTCTTTCTGCACCTCGACCTTGCGGCGGAAGCGGTTCCAGTCCTTGTTCTCGCGCGGGCTCCAGAGGCATTCGCTGGTGGCGAGCATGCGCGGCAGGAGCATGTATTCGGCGTGGGATGGGGTGTTGATGTATTCGGTCCAGAGGTTGCACTGTCCACCCACGACGTTGCGAGCCACGGCCGCCGGGGTGCCGTCGGGTACGGGGTCGAACTCGTAGGCCTTGCTGAGGGTGACCATGCCGCCGATGGAGGCTGGCTGGTAGCGAGCGTCGGCCTGGTAGTAGTCGAAGTAGCAGTAGTCGGTGGGGCACATGACCACGCGGTGGCCCTGCCTAGCGGCGGCCAGACCGGGCTGGATGCCGCGCCACGACATGACCACGGCGTCGTCGCCGAGGAAGGGATTGTCGGCTGCGGCGGCGCTGGTCATGCTCCAGCCCTCCTCGCCGAGACCCATGATCTCGTCCCAGCCCACGATGGTCTTGCCGCGCTCGGCAAGATGGCGTTGCACCTGACCGACAAGCCAGGACTGCAGCTGTTCCTCGCCGGCGAGGTGTTCGTTGCGGATGCGGCGCTGGCATTTGGGGCAGGCCTTCCAGTTGTCTTTCCAGGCCTCGTCGCCGCCGATGTGGATGTACTTCGAGGGGAAGAGGTCGCAGACCTCGTCGAGGACGTCGAAGAGGAAGGTGAGCACGGAGTCGTTGCCGGCGCAGAGGATGGCCTTGGGGGGCCAGTAGGGGCCGATGGCCACCTGGTAGCGGTAGTCGTCGCAGGCGAACTGTGGGTAGGCGGCGAGGACGGCGCTGCAGTGGCCCGGGAGCTCGACCTCGGGTATGACCTCGATGCCGCGGGCGGCGGCATACTGCAGCACGTCGGCTATCTCGTCGGCGGTGTAGAAACCGCCGTATGAGGCGCGCTCGCCGTCGCGCGGCGGGTCGGCCTGGCCCCAGGGCTGGTCGTCGCGGTCCACGCGCCACGAGCCCACGGTGTTGAGCTGCGGATACTTGGTGCTGGGCAGACGCCAGCCGTGGTCGTCGGTGAGATGCCAGTGGAAGCGGTTCATCTTGTAGGCCGCCATCGCGTCGAGGTAGCGCTTGATGAACTTGACCGGAAAGAAATGGCGGCAGACGTCGAGGTGCACGCCGCGCCACTTGAAGCGCGGGTAGTCGAGCACCGTGCACTCGGGCAGGGTGACGCTGCGGTAGACGGCCTTCGTCACATCGGGCGGAAGCATCTGTACCAGAGTCTGGTAGCCGTAAAAGAGCCCCACCTCGGTATTGGCGCTGATGCGGATGCCGGTGTTGCGCACCTCGAGCAGGTAGCCCTCGGTGCCGATTTCGGGGTTGATGGTGTCGTTGATCAGGAACTCGATGTCGCTGTCGTCGGCCGACGACACGAGCGAGGGATGCAGGTGGGCCGAACGCAGCGACTGCAGTATGTACTTGACCGTGGGCGAGTTCTGGCCCATGCCGACGGTGCTCACCTTGGGGTTGCCGCCGAGGGTATAGGCGCCGTCCTTCTGCACCTTGAAGACAGGTTCGGGCACTATGTTGATTTCGGTCATGGTGGCCGTGCGGCCGCAGGCAGCCAGCAGAGCCGCCGCGGCGAGCATTGCCATGGTATGCAGTATATGCCTCATCGCGATTGTCGTTTTAGGCCTATAACGAACGGGGGCCGGAATTATTGTGCCGTCGCCCAACTTTGGCCCCTTTTTGACCCCTTCCCCTCCGGTTCCCCTCCCCTTCTGTACTATTGTTGTACTATCGTTGTACTATCGTTCTTATGTTTTCAATAGTACAACGATAGTACAACAATAGTACAACGATAGTACAACGGCCGGACCGAAATCGGTCCGGAAGAGGACCGAAACCAGACCGAAACCGGACCGAAATCGGTCCGGGATGGGTGGGTGCGCTGACCGAAACCGGTCCGAAATCGGTCCGGGAGGGGTGGGAGTGCTGACCGAAACCGGACCGAAATCGGTCCGGGAGGGGGGCGGAGGGGGTGGGAGTGGGTGGTTCTTAATTCTGAATTCTGAGTTTTGAGTTTTGGGTGTTTTTGTGGAAATTGGTGGTGTGTGGGCTGGGTATGCAATTTCTTTTTCGCCGAATCGGAAAAAAGTTGTAATTTTGCACCGCCAAACTTGTGTCGGCAGTGATAGACCACGAGACCATACAACGCATAGTAGACGCGGCGCGCATCGAGGAGGTGATAGGTGACTTCGTAAGCCTCAAGAAGCGCGGAGCCAACCACATAGGGTGTTGTCCGTTCCACAACGAGAAGACGCCCTCGTTCTACGTGTCGCCGTCGAAGGGCATATACAAATGCTTCGGCTGCGGCGAGGCGGGCGATGTGGTAAAGTTCCTGATGAAGCACGAACACTACACCTATCCCGAAGCGTTGCGGTGGCTGGCCGACAAGTACCACATAGAGATCAAGGAGGAGGAGCTGAGCGACGAGGAGCGGCAGCGGCAGACCGAGCGCGACGGACTGTTCCACGTGAGCGAGTTTGCCCAGAAGTACTTTGCCGACCTGCTGTGGAACGACGAGATGGGGCGCGCGGTGGGCCTGAGCTACTTCCGCAGCCGCGGGCTGAGCGACGACGTGATACAGCGTTTCGGCCTCGGCTACTGCCTAGACGAGTGGAGCGCCTTCACCGACCACGCCCTGAAGCAGGGCTACAGCGAGAGCGTGCTCGAGAAGACGGGTCTGACCATACACAAGGAGGAGACCGGCAAGCGCTACGACCGCTTCCGCGGACGCGTGATGTTCCCCATATACAGCATCTCGGGGCGCGTGCTGGGCTTCAGCGGCCGCATACTGAGTTCGGAGAAGCAGGCCGCCAAATACGTCAACTCGCCCGACTCGGACATATACAACAAGAGCCGCATACTGTACGGCCTCTACCAGGCGCGCACCGCCATCGCCAAGGCCGGCAAGTGCTACCTGGTGGAGGGCAACGTCGACGTCATCTCGATGCACCAGTCGGGTGTGGAGAACACGGTGGCCTCGTGCGGCACGTCGCTCACCGTGGAGCAGATACGCCTCATAAAGCGCTACACGCCCAACGTGACGGTGCTCTACGACGGCGACTCGGCAGGCATCAAGGCGGCGCTGCGGGCCGTCGACCTGCTCTTTGCCGAGGGCATGCACGTGCGCCTTGTGCTCTTCCCCGACGGCGAGGACCCCGACAGCTACGCCCAGAAATACGGCTCGACGGCACTGCAGCAGTACCTGGCCGAACACGAAGACAACTTCATCATGTTCAAGACGCGCGTGCTGCTCGACGGTGTGAAGGACGACCCGATACGCCGAGCCGAGCTGGTGAGCGAGACCGCACGGTCGATAGCGCTGGTGACCGACCTCATAGAGCGAGCCGAATACGTGCGCCAGTGTTCGTATCTGCTCCACGTGAGCGAAGATGTGTTGAACAACGCCGTGAGCAAAGCCCTGGTGCAGGCGCGCAACAAGGCCTACGAAGAATCCAAGAAGGGCGACCACGGCCCGCAGGCAGCCCCTGCCGGCGAGGCCGCTCCCGAAGCCGAGCCGAGGCCGGAAGCCCCCTCCCCCGCCCTCGCGCCCAATCCGGCCCTGGCCGCACCGCCCGAGGTTGAGCGTCACCTGGCCAAGCTGCTGCTCGACTACGGCAACGAAAGCCTCGTGCAGACCTTCACCGCCGACGACGGCAGCAAGCAGGAGCAGTCGTACACCGTGGGCGAGATAATAGTGAGCGAGATACAGGGACAGCAGCTCACCTTCTCGCATCCGCTGTGCCAACGCATCTTCGAGCAGTGCGCCCTGATGGTCGAGATGGGACACCACATCGACGAGAACCACTTCATAAACACCAACGACGAGCAGCTGCGCTCCTTCGCCGCCGCACTGATGATGGACACCTACACCCTATGCGTCGACTCGTGGAAGAAGAAAGACATCTACACCCCCAAGATCGAGGACAACCTGCTGCAGGACGTAGAGGACAGCATCAACCTCTTCAAGAGCCAGCGCATAGCCCAGATCATCGACCAGCGGCGCAGCCAGCTGCGCACCGCCGGCGAGGAACAGCAGGCGCAGCTGCTGGCCGAGATACAGCAATACACCGCCATAGCCCACCAGCTGGGCCAGGCGCTGGGGCAGGTAATCACCCCACACTACAAGTAAACGAACCATGGATATACAGACCATAAAACAGCGCTACGACATCATAGGCAACGACCCCCGCCTGCTGCTGGCCCTCAACAAGGCCATACAGGTGGCCCCCACCAACCTCTCCATCCTCATCACCGGCGAGAGCGGCGTGGGCAAAGACGTCTTCTCGCGCATCATACACGACAACAGCCTGCGCAAGCACTCGCGCCAGGGGCACGGCCTGATCTCGGTCAACTGTGGCGCCATACCCGAAGGCACCATCGAGAGCGAGCTCTTCGGCCACGTGAAGGGCGCCTTCACCGGTGCCGACCGCAGTCGCAAGGGCTACTTCGAAGAGGCCGACGGCGGCACCATCTTCCTCGACGAGATAGGCGAACTGCCACTGGCCATGCAGGTGAAGCTGTTGCGAGTGCTCGAGAACGGCGAGATAATACCGGTGGGCAGCAGTACCGCGCTGAAGATAGACGTGCGCGTGGTGGCCGCCACCAACATCGACATACTGGCGGCGGTGCGCAACGGCCGCTTCCGCGAAGACCTCTACTACCGCCTGAACCAGCTGAGCATCTATCTGCCGCCGCTGCGCGAGCGCAAGGACGACGTGCCGCTGCTGTTCCGCAAGTTCTCGTCCGACGTGGCCGAGAAGTACCACATGCCCCCCATAGTGCTCACCGACGAGGCCAAGCGCATGATGATGGACTATCCGTGGTACGGCAACGTGCGCGAGCTGAAGAATATCACAGAGCAGATAGCCGTGGTCGAGACCGAGCGCGTCATCACCCCGGCCATACTGAAGAACTACCTCTCCTTTGTGCCCACCGAGCGCATGCCTGCCCTGGTGGGTGGCGGCGCCCAGGCCGGCGGCGGGAGCCAGATAACCGACCGCGAGTTGCTGCTGAAAGCCCTCTCGATGGGCCAGATGATAAGCGAGATGAGGCAGGAGATAAACGACCTGCGGCAAGCCATCACCCAGCTGGGCCTGCGCGCCGGCGACGACCGCACCGTGGCCGACCACACCATGCTGCCGCAGAACCAGTCGCTGATACTGCCCAACGCCGCCCCGGCCGAGAACGAGGAGTTCCTCACCCCCGAAATCATAGAAGACGAGGCCGTGGCCCTGGAAGACCGCGAGCGCAACGCCATAGTGCGCGCCCTCGAGAAGCACCGCGGCAACCGCAAGCTCGCCGCCGCCGACCTGCACATCTCGGAGCGCACCCTCTACCGTAAGTTGAAAGAGTACAATATAAGTGAATAAGTGAATACCAACGACATCCGCATCAACCTGCCAGCGTCGAAAAGCATGAGCAACCGCTGGCTGATGATAAACCACATCACCGGGAGCCGCTTCCGCATCACCAAGCTCTCGACCTCGGGCGACACCCACCTGCTGCGGCAGCTGCTCGCCCAGCTCGACGAGGGGACTTCCGACACCTACTACTGCAACAACGCGGGTTCAGTGGCCCGCTTCATGATGCCCCTGCTGGCCACGACCCCGGGGCACCACATACTGACCGGCGACGAGCGCTTGCGCCAACGCCCGATGGCACCCATCATAGAGGCCCTGCGCCAGATGGGGCTGCGGGTGGAATGCACCGAGCAGGAAGGCTTCCTGCCCGTCCACCTGCAAGGCGGCGTGCCGTCGAAGCGCACCGTCAGCGTCGACCCCCTGCTCTCCAGCCAGTTCGTCAGCGCCCTGCTCCTCATAGCGCCGCGCATGCCCGAAGGCATCTCGCTCACCATGACCCAACGTCCCACCTCGCGCCCCTATATCGAGATGACCTGCGACGCCCTGCGGCAGGCCGGTGTCGAGGTGCGCCGTTCCTCGAACGGCCGCACCTACTACGTGCAGCCCCTCGAGGGCAAGCCCCGCGCCACCTCGATAGCCATAGAGCGCGACTGGAGCGCCGCCTCCTACTTCTACACCATGGCCCTGCTCCGGCCCGAGGTGCGCATACGCCTGCTGGGCCTGCAGCTCGACTCGTGCCAGGGCGACTCGGCGGCCGACACCTTCTTCCAGCAACTCGGCGTACAGAGCATCGAGGTGCGCTCGCCCTACCGCGCCTCGAGCCGCAGCGTCACCATCCAGGGTGGCGGTCTTGCCGCCAAGAATGTGCAGTTCAACTGCATCGACTGCCCCGACCTGGTGCCCACCTTCGCCGTGGCCGCCGCCGTCTGCGGCGTGCGCACCGTGCTCAAGGGGGTCAGCAACATAGCCCTCAAGGAGAGCGACCGCATGATGGCCATCACCACCGAGCTGCGCCGCATGGGCGGCAAAGTGAATGCCACCAACGACGAGCTCCACATACTGCCCTCGACCCTCAACCCCAAGGAGACCGTGCGCACCTACGGCGACCATCGCATAGCCATGGCCTTCGCCCCGCTCAAGCTGCGCTTCCCCGACCTCGAAATCGAGAACCCCTCGGTGGTCGACAAGTCGTTTCCCGAGTTCTGGGAAGAATTCGACAAGCTGCTGCAAGACAAGCAATAGGTACTATAGGGACCATAGGCACTATAGAAACCGCAACCCGATGCCCCCGAAACTGATCATCGTCGCCGGCCCCACGGCAGTAGGCAAGACAGCCTACGCCGTCGAGCTGGCGCGCGAGCTCGGCACCGAGATAGTCTCGTGCGACTCGCGCCAGTTCTACCGCGAGCTGCGCATCGGCGTGGCCCGTCCCACCGACGACGAGCTGGCGGCCGCCCCGCACCACTTCGTGGCCTGCCGCCCCGTCACCCAGCCCTACAACATCTTCGACTACAGCCGCGACGCCATGGCGCTGCTCGAGCGGATGTTCGCCTCGCACAGCGTCGTCGTGGCCTGCGGCGGCAGCGGCCTCTACATCGACGCCCTGCTGCACGAACCCGCCCGCCTGCCCGACCCCACGCCCGAACTGCGCTCGACGCTGCAACAGATGCCCCTCGAGGAGAAACGCGCCCTGCTGCGCCGCCTGGACCCCGACTACCACGACCGCGTCGACCTGCGCAACCCCGTGCGGCTGCAGCGCGCCCTCGAAGTCTGCATCACCGCCGGCCGCCCCTACAGCGCCGTGCTCGCCGACCAACAGGCCGCGCCGCGTCCCTTCCAGTGCGAAGTGCGCGTGCTGCAGACCGACCCCGACAACCTGCGGCGCCGCATCGACCTGCGCGTGGACCGCATGATGGCCGACGGACTGCTCGACGAGGTGCGCTCGCTGCTCCCCTACCGCCACCTCAACACCCTCAACACCGTCGGCTACCGCGAACTCTTCGCCGCCCTCGACGGCGCCGTCACCCTGCAGCAAGCCGTCGACCAGATTAAGCTCAACACCTGGCACTACGCCCGGCGCCAACAGACCTGGATGCGCCGCTACCTATAGCGCCATCCCTTACTGCCGCCGGCCTTTTTCCTTCTGTCGACCCTCGATTTCCAACCCTTCCTGCGGCCTACCCCAAGCCTTCCGGTCCGGTCGTTCTTATGTGTATTTATGTTTAAAACATAAGAAATACATAAGAAATACATAAGAAGTACATAAGAACTACCGGAGGGGAAGCGGAGGGGATGGCTGGCGGAGCTGGTTTAGAGGCCGTTACAGACACAGTCAGAACAGAGCCTCCGGACGGGGGCCGGGGGCAAATTTTTTTCGCGCGTGTGCGCGTATATCAAATAGATTTCGTAACTTTGCAGTCGCTTGTCAACCCAAGCCTTTATGTTAAAACGAACATAATCAATAAAATAACAACAAACAATGAAGAAAAACCTCTTAACAATTGCAACAATGGCAGCAGTAATAGCCACCGGTTGCCAGAAGAAGGCCGAGCTGACCTCGGGTATCGTCCTGGACAACTTCGACACCACGGCTCGCCTCGAGGACAATTTCTACCAGTATGCCTGCGGCGGCTGGATGAAGAACAACCCGCTCGACGCCGAGCACTCGCGCTACGGTGCCTTCGACGTGCTGGCCGAGAACGCTCTGAAGAACGTCAACGACATCATCGACAGCGTAAGCAAGAACCAGAACGCAGCCGGCTCGCTGGCCGACAAGATCGCCACCATGTACAACATCGGCATGGACAGCGTGAAGCTGCAGGAGCAGGGAGTCGCCCCGCTGATGCCCTACCTTGAGGAAATCAACAGCGTGAAGACCCGCGAGGATGTGTGGGCCGAGCTGCTGAAGATGCACCGCCGCGGCAACACCGTGCTGTTCGGCATCTTTGGCGAAGCCGACAAGGACGACGCCAAGATGTGCATAGCCTGGGCCTACCAGGGTGGCCTCGGTCTCGGCGACCGCGACTACTATCTGCTCGACGAGGGCAACAACAAGAACATACGCAAAGGCTACGTCGACCTGATGACCAAAGAGTTCGCCATGGCCGGCTACGACAAGCTGAGCGGCAAGAGCGCCGACAAGCTGGCCAAGATGGTCATGGACTTCGAGACCCGTCTGGCCAAAGCCATGAACACCAAGCTCGAGAACCGCGACCCGCAGGGCACCTTCAACCGCTACACCGTGGATGAGGCCGTCAAGTTCGCCCCCAACATCGACTGGAAAGGCTACTTCGAGACCATGGGCATCATGGAAGGCATGAAGAGCTTCAACATCGCCCAGCCTAAATACTTCGCCGAAGTGAACAAAGTGCTGGCCGACGCCGACATCGAGACCATGAAGGCCTACTTCGCATGGCACGAAATCACCAGCGCCGCCGGCTACCTGAGCGACGACTTTGTCGAGGCCAACTTCGACTTCTACGGCAAGCTGATGAGCGGCCGCGAGCAGAACCGTCCCCGCTGGAAACGCGTCACCAGCACCGTCGAAGGCGCCATGGGCGAGGCCCTCGGCCAGCTCTATGTCGAGAAGTACTTCCCCGCCGAGGCCAAGACCCGCATGGAGACCCTCGTGCAGAACCTCATCACCGCCCTCGGCCAGCGCATCGACATGGCCACATGGATGACCGACGCCACCAAGGCCAACGCCCACAAGAAGCTCAGCACCATATACATCAAGATTGGCTATCCCAACAAATGGCGCGACTACAGCGGACTGGAGATCAAGGACGACAGCTACTATGCCAACGTGGTGCGCAGCAACGAGTTCGACATGGCCTACATGTTCAGCAAGATCAACAAGCCCGTCGACAAGGACGAGTGGCTCATGACCCCCCAGACCGTCAACGCCTACTACAACCCCACCACCAACGAAATCTGCTTCCCGGCCGCCATCCTGCAGCCCCCCTTCTTCAACATGAACGCTGACGAAGCCGCCAACTACGGCGCCATCGGCGTGGTCATCGGCCACGAGCTGACCCACGGCTTCGACGACCAGGGCCGTCAGTACGACGAGAACGGCAACCTGAACGACTGGTGGACCGAAGAGGATGCCGCCAACTTCAACAACAACAAGAAAGCCCTCATCGACGCCTTCAACGCCTGCGTCGCCCTCGACGACCCCGAGCTCGGCCTCATCCATGGCAACGGCGAACTCACCCTCGGCGAGAACATAGCCGACAACGGTGGTCTCCACGTGAGCTACCTCGCCATGCAGAACGCCATGGCCAAGAAGCAGGTCAACAAGGAGCAGATGGACGGCTTCACCCCCGAGCAGCGCTTCTTCCTGGCCTACGCCGCCGTATGGGCCAGCAACATCCGTCCCGCCGCTGCCCTGCAGCTCACCCAGATGGATGTGCACTCGCTGGGTCGCAACCGCGTCAATGTGGCTCTGCCCCAGATCACCGAGTTCATCGACGCCTTCGGCATCAAGGAAGGCGACGGTATGTGGCTCGCCCCCGAGCTGCGTGCCCAGCTGTGGTAAACCGCAAACCACAAGACACCACAAAAAAGAAGGCTGCCGTAATGCTACGGCAGCCTTCTTTTTTTGTGCATCAATGGGCTTGCAGCCAGTTGGTGCCTATATCGATACCGACGTCGATGGTTAGTCCATCCAGCGGCAGGGCGTTCTGCATCTCGTGCAGCACCAGCTGGCGCACCTCTTCCTCTTCAGGCCGGTAGAGGTCGAATACCAGTTCGTCGTGCACCTGCAGTATCATGCGGGTGCGCAGGTGGCGCTGCTGCAGTTGGTGCCAGATGCGGACCATGGCCAGCTTTATCATGTCGGCCGAGGTACCCTGTATGGGCATGTTCACCGCATTGCGCTCGGCAAAGGCGCGGGCAGCAGCATTGCGGCTGTTGATGTCGGGCAGGTAGCGGCGGCGGCCCAGCAGGGTGCGGGCGAAGCCGTGCTCGCGGGCAAAGTCCTTGCACTGCTCAATGAACTGTTGTATGGCGGGATATTGAGCGAAGTACTCGTCGATGAGGGCCGAGGCCTCCTTGCGCGGTATGCCCAGCTGCTCGCTCAGACCGAAAGCCGAGATACCGTAGACGATACCAAAGTTGACGCTCTTGGCGTTGCGGCGCTGGTCTTTTGTCACCTCGTCTATCGCGATGCCGTATATCTTGGCGGCCGTGGCGGCATGGATGTCGAAGCCGCTGTTGAAGGCATGCAGCATGTGGGCGTCGCGGGCGAGCGAGGCGATGATGCGGAGTTCTATCTGCGAGTAGTCGGCCGCCAGCAGCAGGTGGTCGTCGTCGGCAGCCACAAAGGCACGGCGTATCTCGCGGCCGCGCTCGGTGCGGATGGGTATGTTCTGCAGGTTGGGGTTCGACGACGAGAGGCGGCCGGTGGCGGTGACGGTCTGGTTGTAGACAGTGTGCAGACGGTGGTCGACGGGACTGATCAGCTTGGGGAACGAGTCGAGGTAGGTTCCCACCAGCTTCGTGAGCGAACGATGGTCGAGTATGAGAGGTATAATCTCGTGGTGCGAGGCGAGCTTGGTCAGCACGTCTTCGGCGGTGCTGTACTGCTTGGTGGCGGTGCGAGGCGGCCGGTCGGTCACCTTGAGCTCCTCGTAGAGCACTTCGCCCAGCTGGCGCGGCGAGTTGATGTTGAACTGGTGGCCGGCCAGAGCATAGATGCGCTGCTCGATGGTGTCGCGCTCGGTGGTGAGGCGACGCGCATAGTCGCGCAGTGCGTCGACGTCGATACGCACGCCGCTGCGCTCCATGTCGACCAGCACATCCACCAGCGGCAGCTCGATGTCGGAATAGAGGTTCTCGAGCTGTGCGTCGCGCAGACGTGCCGCCATGAGGGGGTAGAGCTGCCACAGGGCGGCGGCGCGGGCCTCGGTGTCGGCGGGGTCGTAGCCAAGCAAGCCGGAACAGATGAAGTCGAGCGAATGGCGCAGCTCGGCATCGAGCAGGTAGTGCGCCAGCTGCACGTCGAACAAGGCCCCCGCCAGCTTGGTGTCGAGCTCGGCAAGGAAGTAGGTGAGGCTTTTCAGGTCGTAGCAGAGCTTGGTGGTGCCACAGTCGGTTGCCAGAGCCTGGAACAAAGGGATGTCGAGATGGGCCACATCGGTAGACCAGACGTGGTCGGCGCTGGTCGAGAGCGCCACGGTGGGGCCTTCGATTATTATGCCAATATCCTGGCCTTGGAGCGAGCTCAACACCTCGGCGGTGAGGCGCTGGTGCTCCACCTGCGGGGCGTCGGCCTCGGTGGGGGCTTGGTCGAAAAGCGTGGGTTCGACGGAAGCCGGACGAGCCGGTGACATCGCCTTGGGCGCGGGAGTAGCGGCGCTCATGTTGTTCCATCGCATGGCAGCCTCGGGGTCGGTGACCGAGAGGTCGGTGAAAATGCGGCGTGCGAACTGCCGGAACTCGAGTTCGTCGCACACCTGACGCAGCATGCCGTAGTCGGGCTTTTCCAACAGGAGGGCTTGCTCGTCGAAGGCTATCGGGGCGTCGAGGCGGATGGTGGCCAGTTGCTTCGAAAAGAGGGCATCGTCGGCATGCTCGCGCACCTGCTCACGCAGCTTGGCGTTCTTGATTTCGTCGACGCGAGCCACCATCTGTTCTATCGAGCCGAACTGTGCAATCAGCTTTTTGGCGGTCTTCTCCCCCACTCCGCGTATGCCAGGGATGTTGTCGATGGCGTCGCCCCAAAGGCCAAGCAGGTCTATGACCTGGGCAGGTGTCTCGACATCGAATTTGGCCTTCACCTCGTCGACACCCATAATGGTGTCGGGGCTGCCACCGCGGCCATAGCGGTACATGTGTACGTGGCTGGTCACAAGCTGGGCGAAGTCTTTGTCGGGCGTAACCATCACCACCTCGTCGAAGCCAGCCTGCTCGGCATTGTGGCTCAAAGTGCCAATCACATCGTCGGCCTCGAAGCCCTCACAGGTGAGCTGTGGTATGCGGAAGGCCTCGATTACACGCTTGATCCAGGGCAAGTTGCTCTGTATCTCCTCGGGCATGGGGTCGCGGTGGGCCTTGTAGTCGGCATACATCTCGTGGCGGAAGGTCGGCTGGGGCAAGTCGAAAGCCACCCCAATGTGGGTAGGCCGCTGCGAGCGCAGCAAGTCGTAGAGGTGCGTGGTGAAGCCGAGGGCCGCCGAGGTGTTGAAGCCTTTGGAGTTGACGCGGGGCGAACGGCTCATGGCATAGTAGCCACGGTAGACGGCTGCCATACCATCTATCAAGAGTAGCTTTTTCATCGCAGGGGGTTGGCGTTAAGCTCGTCGTACTCCTTGCGGTTGCGCAGTATATTGCAGGCAAGGTAGACGGCCGAGCGGAACGATTGCTCGCTGGCACGATCCTTGCCGGCTATGTCGTAGGCTGTGCCATGGGCGGGGCTGGTGCGCACATAGGGCAGACCCGCGGTGTAGTTCACACCTTCGGTAAAAGACATCAGCTTGAAGGGGATGAGGCCTTGGTCGTGGTATAGAGCCAAGACACCGTCGAACTTATTGAACTCAGAGTTGCCGAAGAAGCCGTCGCTGGGGAAGGGTCCGTAGGCAAGCACGCCTTTCTGCTGCACATCGTCGATGACGGGCTTGATGACTGTGGCGTCGAAGTCGCCAATCACGCCGTTGTCGCCGGCATGAGGGTCGAGGGCGAGAATGGCTATCTTGGGACGGGTGATGCCGAAGTCGCGTTTCAGGCTCTCGTTCATAAGCATCATCTTGTCGAAAAGCAGATTGTGGGTAAGTGCATTGGGCACGTCTTTAAGGGCAAGGTGGTTGGTCACGATGCCGATACGGATGCGGTCGCACACCATAAGCATCAGGCTCGAGCAACCAAACTGGTGGGACAGGTACTCGGTGTGTCCAGGGAAGTCGAAGTCGGGGGCTTGGATGTTGCGCTTATTGATTGGGGCGGTGACCAGCACATCGACCTTGCCAGCCTTGAGGTCGGCACAGGCGCGATTTAGGCTCTCACGGGCCTGGGCACCACCCACATCGGTACTCTTGCCGAGGTCAATCTTGATCTCGTCCTGAGTGAGGTTTACCACATTGAACTTGTGGTCCTGAGCCTCCGAGGCATCGCGCAAGCCAGTGAAGGTCATCTCCTGAGGCATCGAGGCCAGCAGTTTCTTGTGATACGACGCCACCTTGGTGGAGCCATAAAGCACAGGGGTGCAGATGTCGAACATGCGGCTGTCGCCAAAGGTCTTGAGTATGGTCTCGTAGCCAACACCGTTGATGTCACCTTGGGTGATGGCCACTCTTATTTTACGTTCTTCGTTGTTCTTTTCCATTGTTGTGGTTCGCTTTATTTCTATTCGTTAATCATATCTTGCATTTGCAGGAAGGCGTAGAGCATACGAATGCCATAGCCCGAAGCGCCGACGCGATAGTAGTGCTGAGGCTTCGAGAAATAGGCTACACCTGCAATATCGAGGTGCACATATGGCACTTTGCCGGCGAAATGGGCCAGGAACTTGCCGGCGGTGATAGTGCCAGCCTGGGGCGTGGTGCCACAGTTACGTAGGTCTGCCACGTCGCTCTTTATCAGCTCGTCGTACTCGCTCCACATCGGGAACTCGACCAGGCGCTCGTAGACCTGCTCGCCAACCAGCTTCATCATCGTAAGCGGGTTGTCGGCGCCAGTCTGCATAGCGGCAATACCAAAGGTCGAGATGGCACGTACAGCAGCACCGGTAAGGGTAGCGGCATCAACAATAAGTTGTGGCTTATAGTTGGCGGCAGCATAGGCAATGGCATCGGCCAGTATGAGGCGACCTTCGGCATCGGTGTTGACCACCTCTACGGTTGTACCATCATACATGGTGAGGATGTCGTCGGCAGCATAGGCGTTGTAGCCCGGACGGTTGTCGGTCATAGGGAGCAGCGCCACAAGGTGCACAGGCAAATCGTTGTCGGCTGCAGCGAAAAGCACCGAGGCCATGGTGGCGGCACCAGCCATGTCGCTCTTCATCTCCTGCATGTAGTCTTCAGGCTTGATATTGAGGCCACCGGTATCGTACATCACACCTTTACCCACGAGGCATATAGGTGCTTCGTCAGAACCCTTGTACTCGAGCACCACGAACCGCGGTTCGTCGACCGAGCCACGGTTGACGGCCAGCAGGCCACCCATGCGCAGGCTTTCTATTTGCTTCTTGTCCATCACAGTGCACGACACATCGGCCATGTCGGCTGCTATCGAAGCCAGCTCGTCGGCGAAGGCAGCAGCGTTGAGGTCTTGTACAGGCATGTTGACCCACTCGCGGCACCAGAAGATACGGTTCCAGAGATGCTGCGATGCCTCAAGCTCATCGGGGGTGAAGTACACCGAGTCTATAATGAGCGACTGCAGGTGATAGACCTCTTTGCTGCGGTAGCGGTCGAAGCTATAGTCGGCCAAGGTGAGGCCTTCGACAAAGGCTGCCACCTCTTCGGGCAGCGTGCCGTCGCCGCTCACAGCCAGCTCGTCGACACGGTCTGTTTCAAGCATGCCCAGAAGCTGCATTGCGCTGCGACGCAAATGTTCCTGGCACACCGAAGCATCCCGTTCGCTGTCGAACGAGACTATGTATATGCGGTTGGGTAACCTGTCGAAAGGCTGCACGAAATTCTTGTCGCGCTCGCGACGGGCTTTGATGAGTTCCACTTCCTTGCGTGTCAAGGGCAGGTTACGCTCTGCACACTCGTCGCCATAGAGGAACACCAGGTTGCCTTCGTAGTCTTTGGCTTTTATAGATTGAAGTTTGTGTATCATGGTATTGGACTAAATATGTGAAATAAGAATAACTATCTTGGTTTTATGGCTTTCATCGACCAGTTGCTGCAGGCGCTCACGTGCGTCGTGGTCGAGCCAGGCCGACGGCTCGTCGAGCACCAGTATCGGGCTATCGTTATAGATGGCGCGGGCCAACGCCACACGCTGCCACTGTCCCATACTGAGTTCACTACCACCGTCGAACATGCGTCCCAGCATGTTTTCATATCCATTGGGAAGTTTGCTCAGGAACTCATCGGCTCCAGCCTGACGTGCAGCATCTACTACCGTGGTACCTCGTTTCGATGCCATGGCTATGTTTTCGGTGGCGGTGAGGTTGTAGCGCACAAAGTCTTGGAAAAGGACACCCACATGGGTCCGCAGGTCGTCGAGGTCGAACCGTCTCAGGTCGATGCCATTGATGAGTACAGCTCCCTGCTGTGGGTCGTAGAGGCGCAACAGCAACTTGACCACCGTCGACTTGCCGTAGCCATTTTGTCCACTGAGCCTGAACACCTCGCCCACCCGAGCCACAGCATTGTAGTGGTCGAGAACGTCGTGGTCCATGTCGGGGTAGCGGAACACCACGTCGCGGAACTCGACAGTCTGCACTTTTTCCGGGAAAGGCACAGGGTCGGCAGGCGATGCTATAGTACCTTTAAGGTTAAGGAACTCGAACAAGTTGCCCACAAACAGACGGTTATCGTACAGTGCCGCTATCGACGACACCATGGTGCCGAGGTATGTCTGGCCACGCCGGAAGGCTTCGAAGAGCATCACGAAGGTACCAATGCTGATAGCAGCCGCAAACGCCTGCGACGCCAGCATCCACACCACACCCAACATGGCGGCTGTCTCGAAGGCGCCACATACCACGTCGAGGGCCCCAATGCGGCGCGAGATTGCCAGCAGAAGGGTCACCAGACGCCGCCGACCGGCGACAAAGCGGCTTCGCAGCATGTCGCTGAGACGATAGGCGCGCACCTCCTTGGCATAGTCGCGGGCGGTAAGCAAGGCCGAATAGTAGGCCGTCTGGCGGTAGAGCTGAGTATTGTTGCGACGGAAAGCATAGATGCTGCGAGCCTTGTAGAGACGTATTAGGAAGCCCGGCACCACAGCCACTATCATCACTGCCACGGTGGTCGCCGACGAAGCAGCCAGCAACGCCACCACACCCACTATCGAAATCGACGATCCCACAAACGACATGAAGTTGTTCAATATCTGCATGGGCCGGTAGTTGGCCTCCTGCTGCGCACGATGCATGGTGTCGTGGTACTCGGGGGTGTCGTAGTAGGCCATATCCAGCTCGGCGGCCTTGCGCTGCATGATGTCGCTCATGTAGTCTATCAGGCGCTGGCTCAGCACGTCGTTGTTCACATTGCTCAGCGCATTTACCACCCTGCTCACAAAGAACACCCCTGCCATAATCCCCACATAGGGTAGCACCATCGAGAACCCCTGCCCTGATTTCACCCCCACCTCGACCGTGTCTATCAGCAACTTCAGTATGTAAAGATTCACCAACGGTAGCACACTCTGCAGCATCACATACAGCACGTGCCTGCGGAACGACCCTCGGTCGCACCGCCGCAACAACTGCAGCGCCTGCCACAACACCTGGCTCTCGTAGCGTTTCTTCATATCATCGTAACGTAGACCCACTGTTTTTATTATATTACACATAAAAATCTTCTCTACTCCAACCCCTGAAAAGCAAACAGGCGCCCTGAAGGCGCCTATCGCATTATAGTGAACATCCACAGTGTCAATCCTTGCCGAGGAAGTCGACAATGCTGCGCTCGCTGATGTTGCGGTAGTGGAATGTGGCTACCGTCTGGCCATGATCCAGCATCAATATCAGTGGACGCTGGCCATAGGTGAGCTGCAGGAAACGGTCGGCCCCTATATCATCCGGCTCGATATACACTATGCGCGTCGTATCCAAGTCGTTGCGACTTGCTATAGAGCCAATCTTCTGGCGCGACATTCGACAGTAGGGGCAGCCCGGTGTGACAAACGACACCACATAGCGGTCGCCGTCGAGGTTGCGTTCTGCCACAGTCTCCTGTAGCAGCTCTTTATTGTAGCGGGCGTCCTCGGGACCAAACATCCAACTGTCGGGCACCGACACCACAAACGGTGTCGCCAAAGAGGCAGCCACTATCAACGCCGTAAGCCACGCACGGAGCTTGCAGTGCTGCACAGGCTTTCCCTTGTCGAAAGCAAGCAGGGCTATCACTATAAGCAAGGCGTTTTTCAGCAACGACTGCACGGGGTTGAGGTCGGCCAGACGGCCGAAGCACTGGCAGCTCTCGTTGCGACCCACCAGCGAAGCATAGCACAGGAAGAGGCTGAAGAAGAGCAGCATGCCGAGGTCGAGCAGCCGCACAACCCTGCGCCACCACCCCAGCGCTGTAAGAACACCCAACGCCAGTTCGGCAGCGATGCAGAGCCTCACCAGCACATAGGTGAAATTGAGAGAGAAGAAGCCATACGAGAATACGTACAGTTCAAAGTCGTCGATTGCAAACAGTTTGGCAACCGCCGACACCATAAACAGAGCGCCCAGAAGCACCCTGAGGACAGGTCTCACGTAGCGCATAGTGCTCACTCGGCAGCGTAGTCGCGGCACGAGACTTCGTGCATCTCAGTGCGTTTCAGACTCTGGGTACCGTCCTCAAGTATGGTGGTACTCTCGATGCCCATCACCTTAATATCGTCGCACGACATAGAATTGTCGACAACCAGCAGCTTCAGAAGTCCGTCGTCGGGCACATCGGTCGTGGTGCACTTGCACTGGCGCTCCTTGCCGCAGGCGGCGAAAAGCATAGCAAGCACCGGCAAAGCCAAAAGCAATGTTTTCTTCATAGCCATGTCTATTCTTCGTTATTGAATATCGAGTCTATAGCGAACTCGTAGTCTGTACACACCAGCACATCTTTCTGCTGCTGCTCATGCTCGTTGTGGTACACGTAGCGGTTCAAGTCAGTGCACTTGCCGCCATCGATTTTCACAATACGCACCTTCGACGAGCCCTGCACCGCGCAGCGGCAGGTCTTCTCCTTGCCGCATCCCGTGGCCAGCAGCACAAGCGCCGTTGTTGCGAGAACTATTACTTTCCGTTTCATAACTACTATAGTGTTTTCAACAATTCTTCCAAAGAGACTTCGTCGTGTATCAGCACGTCGCGCGGCTTCGAGCCGTTGCTGGGTCCCACGATGCCGGCTGCCTCGAGCTGGTCTATGATGCGGCCAGCGCGGTTGTAGCCCAGCTGCAGCTTGCGTTGCAGCAGTGACGTCGAGCCAAACTGCGAGCTCACCACCAGACGGGCTGCGTCGTTGAAGTACTCGTCCTTGTTCTTGGCGTCGAACTCCTTGTTGGGTTCCTCGTTCTCGTCGAGGTATTCGGGCAGTTCGAAGCCCTCAGGGTAGCCGCGTTGGTCGCCCACGAACTTCACCAGCCGCTCGATTTCGGGCGTGTCGATGAGGGCGCACTGCAGACGTATCATGTCTTTGCCGGCCAGCGAAATCAGCATGTCGCCGCGGCCGATGAGCTGCTGCGCTCCGCCTGTGTCGAGGATGGTCTTGCTGTCGATACCGCTGGTGACGCGGAAGGCCACGCGGGCCGGGAAGTTGGCCTTGATGGTGCCGGTAATGATGTTGGTGGTGGGACGCTGGGTAGCGATGATGAGGTGTATCCCCACTGCACGGGCCAGCTGGGCCAGTCGCGCTATGGGCAGCTCCACCTCCTTGCCCGCGGTCATTATCAAGTCGCCGAACTCGTCTATCACCACCACGATATAGGGCAGGTAGCGATGGCCGTGCTCGGGGTTGAGCATGCGCTTGCAGAACTTCTCGTTGTACTCTGTAATCTTGCGCACCTTGGCCTGCTTCAGCAGGTCGTAGCGGGTGTCCATCTCGATGCAGAGCGAGTTGAGGGTGCGCACCACCTTCTTGACGTCGGTAATCACGGCCTCTTCCTCGTCGGGCATCTTGGCCAGGTAATGGCGCTCGAGGGCAGAGTAGAGCGAGAACTCCACCTTCTTGGGGTCGACGAGCACCAGCTTGAGCTCGGAGGGATGTTTCTTGTACAGCAACGACGCCAGCACGGCGTTCAGACCCACCGACTTACCGGTACCGGTGGCGCCAGCCATGAGCAGGTGGGGCATCTTGGCCAGGTCGGTGACGAAGCACTCGTTCGAGATGGTCTTGCCAAAGGCTATGGGCAGCTCCATCTTGGCGTTCTGGAAGGCGTCGCTCTCGAGCATGGTCTTCATCGAGACTATCTGGGGCTTGGCGTTAGGCACCTCGATGCCCACGTTGCTTTCGCCGGGTATGGGGGCGATGATACGTATGCCGAGGGCGGCGAGCGAGAGGGCTATATCGTCCTCTAGGTTCTTTATCTTGCTGATGCGTACACCCGGGGCCGGCTTTATCTTGTAGAGGGTGACGGTGGGGCCGGGGGTGGCGCTGATGTCGGTTATCTCGATGCCATAGTCGCGCAGGGTCTGCACGATGCGGTCTTTGTTGGCCACCAGTTCCTCCATGGTCACCTTGACGTTGCGCACCTCCGAGTCGTCGAGCAGGTCGGTGCCCGGCATCTGGTAGTCGCCGAGGTCGAGGTGTGGGTCGTAGGGCTCGTCGAGACCGTAGTGGCGGCGGTAGTCGTCGGGCTCGAGGTCGTCGGCCGGGTCCGGCTGGTCGGCCTCGTCGGCCGGGTCTGTCTCGTCGGGCTGGTCGGTCTGTCCGGGGTTCGACTCGCCTTCGATGGTGAAGTTGATGCCGTCGGACGACGTTGCGGGCTGCGGGCCTTGCGCCTTGGCCATCACACGGGCGAACTGGTCGTCGATGTCGAACGCCGGCTCGTCGGCGGTCTCGGCCACGGGGGTGTGGAAAAGCTTTATGGCTTCGGCATCGAAGTCGGCGCCCGGGTCCTCGTCGGCGGCCGGTTCCGGCTCCGGAGCCTGCAGTATCTCCTCGGTGCTCAGCTCCCCTACCTCGGGCTTTGCGCGCTCGGGCTCGTGGTCGGTGGTCACGGTCTCGATTTCGTCGCCTATGACCTTGGCCACTTTCTTCATATTCACCTTCGGCAGCTTCACGTCAGGCAGCTCCATCTTGTGCACCAGCACGAGGAAGAGCACGCCGACGAACAGCAGCAGCACCAGGGTGCCCCAGCGCAGCCATACGTGCAGCGGTTCCGCCAGCCGCAGTCCTATGCCGGCATAGTCCTCGAAGTCGGCGTCCTTGACCCAGGCGCCGCCGATGTAGCCCAGCGTCAGCGAGAGCCACAGCATCCAGAAGAGGGTGCTCCCGAAGGTCTTCCACCAGGGCAGCACGACGATGTCCCACAGCCGCAGTCCGTAGACGAAGAACAGCAGCGAGAATCCCAGCGACCCCAACCCGAAGAGGTGCTGGGCGAAGAACTCGGCCAGCCCCTGTCCACCGGTGCCGAGCCAGTGGGGATGGGCGCCGCAGCCGGTGGCATAGTAGCCCACCATCGACACGGCCAGGAAGAATGCGAAGAGCACGTAGACGGCGCCCCGTATGCGGGCGAAGCGCTTGCTACGTATAAAGACGGCAAAGGCCGACGGCTGTTGCTTGCCGCCCGCCGTCTTGCCTGTGCCTTTTTTGGTGTGTTTCTTTTTTGTTGTTGCCACCCTCTCCTATCTATCTACTTGACTACTCATTAACCATTTATTCTCCTTGCAGCAGCTCCATGGCCTCCTGCAGTTCGGTGCCGAGGGTCTCGAGGTCCTCTTCGCTGAGGGTCTCGTAGCCGTCGGGCAGCAGGAAGTCGGCCTCTTTCACCTTGCCTTTCACAATCTCGGTGGCGGTATAGGTGATGGCGCGGCCCTCGCCCACATCCATGGTGCACTCCAGGGGCATACCCTTGATGCCGCTGAAGAGGATGTTGATCTTGGGACCGATCTCGTCGCTGTACCACATCACCATCGGGTGGTCCACACCCTCGTCGTCGTACATGTGGCGTATCAGCTTCTTGGCGGTCATGCCGGCAATCTCCTTGGTCTCGCCGCCGACATACTCGTAGTAGAAGTGGCCGGGCTCCTTGTCCTCGATCTCAAGGCTGTCGAAGTCGCTTTCCTTCATGGTGTTCTTCAGCATCAGCTTGCCGTCACCCTGATAGGTGAACTCGAAGTCCTGTGAGCGCAGATAGGCCAGGAACTGACTGTAGTCCATGCAGGCCGTCTGCGTAAGGTTCTGCACCAGCACGCACTCGGTCAGACCCGAGTTCAGGAAGATGGCGCTCTTGGTGAACATGTCGTTGCCGCTCACCTTGATTTCGGCCTTGGCGGCCTCTTCGGGAATCTGCATGGCCACCTGGCCGGTCGACTCCACTTTGTACTTCACCGTGCCCTTGAATGTGTTCTGGGCTGTCGCGACGCTGGCTCCCAGGAGCACCACTGCCGCCATTGCAAGTATCTTTTTCATTTCTTTATATTGTTTTGTTTCTTTCCTTTTAAGTATATCCATAACACGACATATTGCAAATTATTGTGCCGACAGCAAAAAAAAGTCTATTTTCTCCCCATCCCCTCCCCTTCCGGTCCGGTCGTTCTTATGTCGTTCTTATGTATTTCTTATGTATTTCTTATGTTTTAAACATAAATACAACATAAGAAATACATAAGAAGTACATAAGAAATACCGGAGAGGATGGCTCGGAGTGGAGAGTGGAGAGTGGAGAGCGGAGAGCGGAGAGCGGAAAGGTGAGAGGTAAAAGGTGGATAATTGAAAAAAGTTTGGCCAGGTGGGAGAAATGTGGTATCTTTGCAGCGTTTTAAAGAGAAGCAATGAGCAGTATTCTGACAGCTACAGTGAAGCGTTTATCGCTACTATACAAGGTGTTGGCGATGCTTGCGACGGCGGCGGCGATAGTGGTGATTTTCCCGCACGACCGCCACGGCGAGCATTACGACTACAAAGTTGGGGCCGTCTGGCGCAATGCCGACTTGGTGGCACCGTACGATTTTGCGGTGCTGAAGACGGCCGACGAGAGACGTCAGGAGGAGGACGCGGAGCGTCAGCAGGCGCTGATATACTACCGCGTGGACTCGACGGCGAGGGCTACGGCCATGGAGCGTCTGGCGGCCCTGGGGCCGGCGCGCGCCCACCGGCTGCGGCCGCGGGTGGACAGCATCTACCGCATCGGCTATATGGCTTTGCCGCAAGGAATTGACGACATGGAGGGCCGCAGCGTGGTGCTGATGGACGGCAACGTGGGCAGCATGCACACGGTGGCCGACTATGTGACGGCCGACGAGATAGAGAGCGACCTGCTGCGCGACAGCGTGCTGGTGCCCAACCTGGTGGTGGACGAGGCGCGGACGGCGCTGGAGCTCGACAGCCGCTTGTCGCAGATTGGCTACAGCAGCCGCATGGTGATGGCGGGCGACCATATTGTGTCGAAGGGCGAGGAGGTGACGGAGGAGACGGCGCAGGTGATTGCGAGCCTGGAGGCTGAGAACGACCACCGCTTCAGCGACCACTACAGCCTGTGGGGTCGGCTGGCGGGCCAGATGCTGCTGGCCATGATAGCCCTGACGGCGCTGTATATGTTCCTGAAGAACACACGGCATCCGATACTGGACGACGACCGGCGGACGACATTCGTGCTGCTGGTGATACTGCTGATGTCGGCCGTGGTGGCCATGGTGGTGCGGGTGAATGCCGAGTGGGTGCTGCTGGTGCCGCTCTGCATCATACCGATACTGATGCGCGTGTTTTTCGACATGCGGGTGGCGCTGTACATACACCTGACGACGGTGATCATACTGGCCAACCTGGTGCCCAACTCGTTCGAGTTTATCTTCTACCAGCTGGTGACGGGCATGATGAGCATCATAGCGGTGCGGAGCCTGGAGCGGCGCAGCCAGTTCTTCGTGCTGGCACTGGTGATTTTCGCCAGCTATTCGTTCATCTACACGGCCGGTGTGCTGAGCCAGGACACCAATCTGCTGTCGCTGAAGGCCGACAAGTACCTGATTTTCTTCCTGAACGCGCTGATGACGCTGATGGCGTACCCGCTGATATACCTGTTCGAGAAGCTTTTCGGCATGACGACGAACCTGACGCTGCTGGAGCTGAGCAGTACCAATACGCCGGCGTTGCGCGAGCTGAGCCGGAGGGCGCCGGGCACTTTCCAGCACTCGGTGCAGGTGGCCAATATTGTGGAGGACCTGATGGGCGAGATTGGCGGCGACGCACTGCTGGCGAAGGTGGGTGCGCTGTATCACGACATAGGCAAGACGGCCAACCCCATCTACTTCACGGAGAACCAGAACAACGACTTCAACCCGCACGGCGAGCTGGACTACAGCGAGAGCGCCCGCATCATTACCTCGCACGTCACCGACGGCCTGGAGCTGGCGCGCCGCTACCGGCTGCCGGCCGAGATACAGGATTTCATACGCACGCACCACGGCACCACGTACACTGGCTATTTCTACGCCAAGGAGCTGGAGCGGCATCCCGACGGCAACTTCGACCACACGGTGTTCCGCTACCCGGGACCCCGCCCCTACTCGCGTGAGACGGCAGTGGTGATGATAGTGGACACCGTGGAGGCGGCCTGCCGCAGTCTGCGCCAGCACACCAAGGAGGCTACCGACGAACTGATAGACCGGCTGATCGACGGCAAGATTCAGGCCGGACAGCTGGACAACTGCGCGCTGTCGTTCGGCGACATAGCCCAGATAAGGAGTTTTCTGAAGGACAAGATGATGAGCATATACCATGTGCGCATAGCGTACCCGACGGCGAAGTGAGGTGAGAAGTAAGAAGTAAGAAGTTAAAGTTAAAAGATAAAAGCATAATGAAGAAGAAGATTGTTATTCATGTGGGGATGGTGGTGTTTATGCTGGCGGTGGCCTGCATATACATGGCACCGGCACTGCAGGGCAAGGCCATTGTGCAGGGCGATATACAGAAGTACGAGTCGATGGCGCGTATGCAGCAGGTGGCCCGCGAGCAGACGGGCAGCACCCCCAACTGGGCTCCGTCGATGTTTGGCGGCATGCCTGGCTACCAGATTACCTACGACGCACAGCATTCGGTGTTCGAGCCTCTGAAGGATGCGGTGGTGCTGAAGCACATCGGCCTGGGACGCTCGGTGGGTATACTCTTCCTGTACCTGCTGGGGTTCTATGTGGCCATGCTGGCCTTCGGCGTGTCGCCGTGGATAGCCATAGTGGGTGCCCTCGGGTTCGGACTGGGCAGCTACAATATCATCATCGTCGAGGCCGGACATGTGACCAAGGCATGGGCGATGGGCATGATGGCGCCGATACTGGCTGGCATGACGCTGGCACTGCGGGCCGCCGTCGACAAGGAGGCCACGGCTTCCAGCCGTCGCCGCCGCGCGCTGTGGGGACTGCTGCTGTTCACGCTGTCGCTGATAGTGCAGATTGCGTTCAACCATGTGCAGATTACCTTCTACACCGCCATAGCCTGCGTAGCCATCGGAGTGGCCTACCTGGTGGTGGCCATACAGAGGAAGGCACTGCCTTCGTTCATGGCCAAGGTGGGGCTGCTGGCAGTGGGAGCCCTGCTGGCGTTTGGCTGCAACGCACGCCTGCTGCTGGTGAACGAAGAGTATGCCAAATACACCATGCGCGGCGGCAACGAGCTGACGGTCACGCCGGCCAACCTGTACGGCGAGGAGAACGACGGACAGCGGGTGGAGAATACCGCCACCGGACTTGATATAGACTATGCCTTCAACTGGAGCTACGGTGTGGGCGAGACCTACACCCTGCTGGTGCCCGGTGCACTGGGCGGCGGTAGCGGCGAGAAGGTGGGCACCAACAGCTCGTTCTACAAGACCTTCCACCAGGAGCAGGCGCCTCTGTACTGGGGTGACCAGCCGTTCACCAGCGGTCCGGTGTACTTCGGCGCTGTGGTGATGCTGCTATTCTTGATGGGCATGATGGTCACCCGCGGACCGGAACGGTGGTGGGTGCTGGCGGCCTCGGTGCTGGCCATACTGCTCTCGTGGGGCCACAACCTGATGGGCTTCAACGAGTGGGTGTTCAACAACGTGCCGTTGTACAACAAGTTCCGCACGCCGAGCATGGCACTGGTGCTGGCCAATGTGTGCATGGTGATACTGGCTGTGCTCACGCTGAAGGCCGTCTTCGACCCGGAACGCGACCGCAAGCGCATCAACCGCGCACTGTATATTGCCACCGGCACATGGGCGGTGGCCATACTGGGCGTGCTGGTGGCCAGCGGCTCGTTCTCGTTCAGCGGTATGTCGGACCAGCAGATGGCTGCACAGTATGGCAGCAACTGGGACATGATCAAGTCGGTGCTTGTGAGCGACCGTGCCGCACTGATGCGTAGCGACTCGTGGCGCTCGCTGGCATTCATAGTGGCCGCCGCTGCCGTGATGTGGCTTTACAACAACGAGAAGCTGCGCAAGGCCGGCATCGCCATTGCGCTGCTGGGCGTACTGGTGGTGGTAGACCTGTGGACTGTGGACCGCCGATACCTCGACAGCGACAAGTTTGTGGCCAAGAACAAGCTGGAGCTGCGTCGCGACCAGTGGGACTACGACATCGACGAGCAGGCCAACTACTTTGGCGACCACGACTACCGCGTGCTGAACCTGGCAGTGAACACCTTCAACGACAGCAAGCCGTCGGCCTTCCACAACCAAGTGGGTGGCTACAGTGCCGCCAAGCTGAGCCGCTACCAGAACCTGATAGACTTCTACTTGAGCCGCCACATAAATATGCAAGTGCTCAACATGCTCAACACGCGGTATATCGTGCAGCGCACCAACCAGGGTCCTGTAGTGTCGCGCAATCCCGAGGCGCTAGGCAACGTGTGGTTTGTCGACGAGCTAAAGGCTGTAGGCAGCGCCAACGACGAAATACTGGCACTGAACACTATTGTCCCGGCCACCACCGCCGTGGTCGACACCAGCCTCTGGGCTGTGGACGGCCGCAGCTGGACTGCCACCGAGGGCGACACCATCTACCTGGAGCGGCAAACCAAGTTCAACCCCGACTATGTGAAATACCGCAGCCACAGCGCAACCGAACGCCTGGCTGTGTTCAGCGAGATACACTATGCACCAGACTGGTTCGCCTATATCGACGGCAAGCCAGCCGAATACCTGCGGGCCGACTACGTGCTGCGCGCCATGGTGATACCTGCCGGCGACCACATAATCGAGTTCAAGAACGAAGCTCCCAAGATGCACAAGCTGGACAATATGACATTGGCCATATCCATTGCCACCCTGTTGGTCATGGCCGGAGGCATAGCACTGGTCTACTTGCGCAGACGCAAAAGCAACGAATAAAGGGCGCCGCGTACCTTGTCGAGCAATATCGACAGGCAGAAGACAGCAATGATAAACAGCGATGTTCGCCACAAGAACGGAAGTCCGCTATATGTGGCGAACATCTGTCTTATAAAGGAGTCGTAGTAGGCATCGCCCACCCAGCTGTTGCTGTGCACCAGATAGATGGCAAAGCACGACGAAGCAATCCAGTTGACGATGGGGATGTGCGGCATCTTGAACTTGGAGAACATCAGGAGGAAATAGAGCGCCGCCACGATGACGAACGGCGAGGTGTAAGCATAGAGCCGGTTGATGAGGCGTGGGTCGAGGCCGGCGGCCAGTACGGCCACGCCTATGAGCGTCATAGCAGCGGCCAGAACGAGGTATATGGCCAGGTCGGTGCTCCACCGCAGCTGGGTGAGTCGACAAGGATAAAGGCGCACATAACGAGCCAGCAGATACAGTCCCATGAACGAGAGTCCGGAGTAGCCCAACTGGAACCACTCAGCTCCACCGACCAGACCGTAGACCGTCTGGAAGGCATAGAAGAGCACCAGCACGGTGGCAAACTGGCGCCGTGTGGCATGTTCTACGAAGGCGTTAAGCACAGGACTGAAGATATAGAGCATCAGGTAACACTTGACAAACCAGTAGTCCCACTGGCCAAGCAACAACAGGTTGGATGCTCCGGACAGAGTGAGAGCCTTGTCGGGTCGCGTCACCACGGCCAAGCCGTAGAAGAGCACGATAAAGAAGGCTATCTGGAAAAGGAATTCCCACAAGCGCGAGAACTTGAAGTGAATGCCGAACCAACCTGAGAGCAGGACGAAGGTATTGACACAGATAATGGATAGCGACTCGAAGACAAGCCTCATCACCGTGCGGACAGTGTCACTGTCGAAGTCGGCCACCGACGGCACCGAGAGAGCCCGGAAGTCGGCATGGACAATCATGACCAAAAGCATTGCCACTATGCGCAACAGTTCCATGTTGGACTGGCGTGGTGCAGCAGTAGATAACTTATTTGCTTCCATATATTATCGGTCAAGCACCTTGAAGGCCTGGATAGCCAACAAAGGGCAGTGGGACATGAGGCCGAGCAGAGCGGATATAGAAAGGCTGCGGCGCAGATAGGGGTTGCGCCTGTATTGCGGAAGTTGTTCACACAGATGCGCGGTTATCGACCGCAGCACCGAGGCCTTCGGTCTGGCAACGCCGCCGACATAGTCACGCGCGGTGGAGAGGATACCCTTCTTGATATAGAGGAAATCTACTTCATCCTTGAACTCCTCGTACAACGTTTGCTTGGCCCTTGTCATCACATCGTCATATACAGCCATACGGGTGAGGTACTTGCCGCCGTCGGTGCGTGTACTCGCCGAATTGGGACGGATGCGGTAGTGGTAGAAGACATCGGGGATGGTAGTTATCGAAGTTGCCGAGAAGAGGGCACATGCCAGGAAATAACTGTCTTCGGACCAGCCACTGCTGTAGAAGCCCACCGACGCGGCTTCAAGGAAAGAACGGCGGTAGATAAAAGTGGTAAAGAAGGCGGCGTAATTGACCAGGAAAGAGGCTCGGCGGTCGTGGGTAAATTCACCTGTGCCTACAATAGGATTGTGTGCTTCCACATCATGATGTCCATCCTCGAAGTGCTTCACAGCATGGCCATAGCAGAGGTCGACATCGGATGCTTTGGCAGCCTCGTAGAGGTGCCGATAGGCCTCGGGCGATACCCAGTCATCGCTATCGACAAAGCCGATGTATTCGCCTGTAGCAAAGGTGAGGCCATAGTTGCGGGCAGGCCCAGCACCTCCGTTTTGTGGAGTCTGGACAAAGACAAACTGTTTCTCGCGAGGATGACCTTTGACAAGGAGGCGTACAATATCCATACTGCTGTCGGGCGAATGGTCGTCGACGAAGATAAACTCCATATCGTCGAGCGTCTGCTCAAGAAGACTGCTGACACAATGCTCTATATAGTCCTCAACGCCGTAGACAGGCACAATTATGGATACTTTCGCCATATTCAGTCTTTGTTTATCATATCCTCGATAGCCGCCAGAATACGTTCAGATGGCATCTTGTTAGAATACAAGTAGTCTTTATAGAATTGATGTCTTTGTTCCGCCATCGGGTCGTCGCCGGCGATAACCACTTGTTCGATAAAGTTCTCAATATCCACCAGCGAACGGCCCTTGTAGTATTGAGCGAAAGCCATCTTGCCAAAAGTACTGAACTTGGCCTCCATGTCACCGTCGCTAACAAGATACATACAAGGTTTACCAACATAAAGATATTCCGCCGTAAACGATCCACAATCATGGATTAGCGCATCGCTTGTGAGAAAAATGTCAACATATGGCCCCTCTTCTAGTTGGGCATTTGAAAGCGACTGCCATCGTTGATAGTATTCTTTCGTACGTTCTTCACCCCATAGTTTATGAAGTTTCATCTGCAGTACAGGATGGGGCTTGAATACAAATTGAACCTTATCAGCATAACGCTCAGCCAAAACAAGCATATCATCATAATACCGAAGGAATGTCGAGATATCCGCCCCTCCGTCAATTGTATGGTGTGGGGCCCAAATGACACGACGTTTATTTGTCTCCTGAGGTTTCCATAACATCTGCGGCACATAATCCTTATGCATAAATACCTCAATTCCCGGATAACCTGTCACAACACAGTTGACAGCCTTGTTAAAGGCCACAGAAGCTGCGGTCTGTTTATGGATTGTTGTTTCAACCATAAACATCCCAACCAAACCATGAAATATTAACCCATAATTTAGTTTTAATAGATTAAGTGACGAAAAACCGTAGGGAATCAAGCACGTTAAAGTATGACGGAAACGATAGATATAGTATCGTGGAGGGGTGTCCTTATATGGAACAGAAAAAATCATTATATCCGGCTTCATCTTACGGCGAAAATCCAACCAACGATGATGCTGTCGGTCATAAGGAAGAATATACTCATAGCCCTTTTTCTTTACATAACACTCGGTCGCATCAATGGTTGCATCAATACTCTTTTGGTCATTATGACGGAAATAGGTTGGAGGCATAATAACAATATAGGGATGGTATCGCCTTGATTGTACCATGGCACTGAATAGGTAATCATTTTTCCATGAACTAGAATTAGTTAGTTGAAATGCTACGTTAATAACCGTTTTACCTTGCAATGCCCGAGCTGCTCGCTGCTGCGATTTGGCGAAGAGATTAATATACCACCGTCTTATTGGTGGGAATTTACAACGTAGCAGGTCAAAGTAATTCAATAATAACCGTAAATTATATCTATCAAGCAATTGCACGACGCAAAACTTCTATATTGTTTTTATAGTGTTCAATCCCGCCCTTAAAAATACTAGAAGTACCTGCAACAAATATGGATGCGCCAAACTGACGTAACATCGACGCATTTTCGGGAGTAATATTACCATCAACCTCCATTATAATGTCTGTATGCTTCTCGCCCCTCAACATTTCACTTATTTTCTGAACTTTCCTTACAGTACTTGGAACCATTTTTTGGCCAGCAAAACCAGGATTTACCATAAGGATGTTTATTCCATCAATATAGTCAAGTACTTCTTCTAATGCTGATATTGGGGTTGCCGGATTTATGGCCAAAAAACGCTTACATCCATATGGTTGTAAAAAATCCAAAGCACGTTGCACCTGAAAAGTACTCTCATAATGCACTGATACAATATCTGTCTCTTTAATACCTATCCATTGAAACTTATATTCTGGATCTTTTATCATCATATGTAAATCCAAAGGGATGGAGGTCAATTCTCGAATACTACGAATATAATCTACTCCCAAACCAAAATTTGGAACAAAAATACCATCCATCATATCAATATGAAGATATTCCACTCCTTCATCTTCAAATATCTTCAGCGTTTCTTTCAGATTAACAAGATCGGAGCACATCATAGATGCAGATATCTCACCTTTTCTCATATTCATTTATTGATTATTGGTTCCACAATGTCATTACCTTACAAAAAGGTTCTTTATGCTCTCTCATCATTTTCAGCCCCTTTGTGAACTCAGCCTGGTCATAACGGTGCGTAATTAGTCCCTCGGTAGTAATACTTTTATCTGACAAAGCCGTTCGCACCTCCATCCAGTCTGAAGGCTCCTCACCGTCATACGAAGAATTCCAGGTTCCCGATACCACAAGTTGCTTACGTAAAATCTTCCAATAGGATGCTTGGCTTAATGTCATCTCCCCGCTAGGATTTCCCATAAGGACAACATGTCCGCCACTTCGCACAAGTTCAAGCGTAAGGTCAACTGATTCTGGAGTTCCCACAGCTTCTAGCACAAAGTCATACCCACCATCTGTTTCTGTTCCAACACCATATTTCAAGCCACACCGTTCTACCATTTCACGTTTAGCATCGCTTCGTCCCAATACAATTACATTACTGGCTCCAAGTTTTTTAGCCCATTGACCTGCCGCAATACCTATCATGCCAGTACCTACGATTGCTACATTCATTCCCGATTCAAGCTTACCTTGTTTCAGTGAGTGTAACGCAACAGCCAACGGTTCCATCATGGCTGCAGTCTCAAAAGATATTCCATGAGGTAATCTAACTAAATTCCATATTGGCACAGCCACATATTCTGCGAAAGCTCCATCTCGACGAGATCCTATATAGTCATAATTTGAGCAAGTCTCATACCGATGTTCTTTACACGATGCACACTTACGACATGGAATCAAAGGGAAAACTCCCACAGGGCTCCCTACTAAAGAATCGCTCAATGAATCTGCAACAGAATGTACCACCCCTGAAAACTCATGTCCAGGTACCGTAGGGAAATGGTATGTACCTTTGGTGAATATTCGAGGTATATCCGAACTACATATTCCTGCAGCTCTTACCTCTACTAAAGCCCACCCTGACGGACAGCATGGCATATCGAGGTCTTCATACCTCAAATCACCCACAGCATGTAAGTTATAAGCTTTCATCCATTATAAGTTTTTCAAAATGTGACAAATCCTCCGGGGTAGTTATCTTAAAATTACTTTCCTCACCTTCAACCAATACACAATTCATTCCTGCACGGTATGCTATTTCCGTACTACCTGTGATCTTGGCCAACTCACCACGACTCATGCTTTTGTTGATATTATAATACGGTCCAAATCTAAATGCCTCTGGAGCCTGTCCTCTCCACAATGTCCTACGTTCAATCAATGAATCAATATGCCTGCCATCATTGCTCATATAGACAGTATCTTTCATCGGTACTACTGGTAAAACAGCATCCGCAGATAATGTAGCCTCAAGGCATCTAGATACAATTTCTTTGCTAACCATTGGGCGAGCACCATCATGTATTAATACGACATCACCATCCTCTGCCCCAATAGATTTTATTACTTCAAGAGTATTTAATATTGATTCCTGTCTCGTTTCTCCGGGTTTCGCATAATAAACAGGCTTTGTAACATCACTCTGAGAGACATATTTTTCCACATAAGTCTTCCAACAATCTGCAACACCAATAATAATACAATCAACAGACTCATGGTTAAGCATCACATCAATACAATAACCCACAACCGGCTTCCCAGAAACTTCAACGTATTGCTTAGGAATATCAAGGCCCATTCTTGACCCCACACCCCCTGCTAATATCACTGCAATATTCTTCATTTATTTCGTATACTCTTAGTATTTCATTTATCATTACATATCTCCGCGGAGAAATAATCGGTTTGACATCTACCAGTTTTTGATTGTCAGTTTTTAATATCTTCTGCAAACGTTATCTTTCGGTTTTCTTCGGAGCCCTCGACGACAGTAATCTTCACACCCGGCATGTATTTGCGCACCACGCCGCAGTCGTCGGTAGCTTGGAACTGCGGGTCCTGAAGTGCACGCTGGTAGGCATCTCTTATCAGCGGCAGGCGGAAAGCCTGCGGTGTCTGAGCGCGCCACATCAAGCGCCGCTCGGGGATTCTTACCACAATACGCGGCATCTCAAACCTCTCGCTTGTCATCCCATCCACATCGCTGAAGTCTGGGTGTACTTCCCACACCGTATCAGTACTCGGTACCGCCACGCCCACAGCCTCGTTTCGTACGAGGGCTGCCACAACACGGTCGATAATCTCGGACGAGACAAACGGACGTGCTGCATCGTGCAGCAGCAAGTTAGTGTCGTCGGGCTCGTCTATAAAAGCCATGATGGCATTCAAGGACGACATATAGCGTTCGGCACCACCATCGATAATCCCGTGCAGTTTTGCCCAATGGTTGCGCTCCACCGTCTTCTGCATCTCGTCATGCCAGTCGGGGTGTATCACCACCGCCACCTCGTCGATGGCGCCATGACTGTCGAAAGCATCGACAGCATGTTCCACAATCGTGCGGCCGTCGCCAAGCTCGATAAACTGCTTTGGCTTCGGACCGCCCATGCGGCTGCCGGAGCCGCCAGCGAGTATGACAGCTATATTCTTCATTTGACGCGCTTGTGGAGCAATGCGAACAGGCCGCCCCACAGCAGCACGGCCAGCAGTTGCAACTTCCAGTCGGTGCCCACGAGCACAGCAGGAGCGACGACGATGGCTTTCATTCCGTAGTATACGGCCTTACCGGCCATGATAGCCGTCAGGATGGCAGGGAGCGCTTTCCAACGGCGCGAGACCATAGCAAAGACACCCACCACCGTAGCCATCTCGGCCATCATACACACCATCTTAGGTGCCACCGGCATACCGGTGAGCAGACTACTTACCAACGGCAGCAACACCGCCAGCACCATCGAGTTGCGCCAGTCGCGGCCTATCAGCATACCGGCCAACAGAACAGCCAACATGGGGTTGAACTTGAAGAGAGGCACAGCAAACAGATGCGATGCCGCCGGCACCAGACATGCCATTGCGACCAACGCCGCATCGAGTGCCACGAAGCCAATCAAGCTCTTTTCTTTTACCTGTATCATTGTCTTTATTATTTATTATTCATTGATAATGCGGTGCAAAAGTACATCTTTTTTTCATTCTGTCAAAATAAAAAATATAAAGGGGCGTTATTCAACCAAATAAAACAAAAGTAATCTTACTGATGAAAAGAACAATCCTTCTCTTTGCTGCCGTGCTGACACTTACTTATATGTCGGCCGAGGCACAAAACCGACTCGACAAACAGGGACGCCGCCAGGGGCACTGGATACGTACCGATAAAGATGGCTCGAAGATATTCGAGGGCGACTTTGTAGACGGTCTTGAGACCGGCACCTTCACCTACTACTACCACGACGGCACGGTGCGCATGCGCAACACCTACAGCGAACCCGGCCGCGTGTGCACCCACGAGGCCTACGACGAACAGGGCCACCTGTTGGCCCGCGGCACCTACAACCAGCGCAACCGCGACGGCCGCTGGCTTTTCTATGCCGAGGACGGTCGTTTGGTAAAAGAAGCCTCCTACCGCATGGGCATCAAAGAGGGAATTCATGTGATTTACAACCATGGCGGCGACACCGCCGAGGTTACCACTTGGGCCAACAACCGGCGCAATGGTCGCTGGTGGAAGCGCATCGGCGACCGTGGATACATCACCGGCAACTATATCGACGGCGGCCTGGAAGGCCAGCTGGTAGAATATGACGACAAAGGCCAACTGGTGCGCCAAGGCACCTACAGCGGCGGCTTGAAGCACGGCTACAACCGTCTGTACGAGGACGGCACCCTCACTGTCGACGAACGCTGGAACCATGGCCTACTCACCGAGCGCCGCGTGCGTCTGCTCACTCCCAACGAGGAGTTCGTGTCGGTATACGACATCGTTTGTCTCGCTCCCATGGGCAAGGCCAAGGTAAGCCTGCTACTACGCGACGGCACCAAACGTATCTGCCACGAAAGCGCCGACGACGTCTACGACCGTCTCGGCAACGACATCTTTGCCTATGCCAACCGCAAGAACCGCACCCTTGTGTCGCTGCAGTGTGTGCAAGGCGTTGGAAAAGACTCCGAGGGCCGCGAAATATTGCTGCTTGAGCCACAACCCGACTTCGACATCTTCCCCGACGAAGACGGCCTCAAGATGGTGCGTAGCCGCCAATACGAGGACGACTCCCCCCTCGACAAGAAATAGTAGACCAAAGCACAAAAAAAGACGCGGGGCCTAAGACCTGGCCCCGCATCCTCCATTAAACACTATTACAAATTCCACAATTTAGAAGGTATTCTGGAGAACCTTTTAGGTTATATTTCAGTAGTTTATTCAGTCACACTATCGTCTCTTCTCGTTTGCAAAGATACGACCTTTTTCTAAACCCACCAAATAAAAATCAAAAAAAGTAAACATTCTTCCTTACCCAACAAGATACCGCACTCATTACCAACATCATTTATGACCATTGCCGCACACACCCTCGGCTGCAAGTTGAACTACGCCGAGACCTCCGACCTGCTACGACGCCTCGCCGCCGACGGCAATACTGTCGTGGAGTGGGATCATCGGGCCGACCTCTACATCGTCAACACCTGCACCGTCACCGCCGTGGCCGAGAAGAAGTGCCGCAACGCCATCCGCCAGGCCCATCGACAGAACCCCGACGCACAGATTGTCGTCATCGGCTGCTTTGCGCAGGTGGCGGCACCCGAGATTGAGCAGATCCCTGGCGTCACCCTCGTCCTAGGCAACGATCGAAAGCATATGCTGCCGCAGATAATTAGGAATGAGGAATTAGAAATTAGAAATTCTGCTACGCAGTCCTCGGACGCCACAATTACTAATTCCTCATTACTAATTCCTAATTTCCAACTACAGTACTCGGGTGAAGACCGCACGCGCACATTCTTCAAGATACAAGATGGCTGCGACTATTTCTGCACCTACTGTGCCATCCCCTTCGCGCGCGGCCGCTCACACTCCGCCACCATCGAAGAGACCCTCTGCATGGCCCGACGCATAGCCGACAGCGGAGCCAAGGAGGTGGTGCTCACCGGCGTCAACACCGGCACCTTTGGACAGCAGCATAGCGAGAGCTTCCTCGACCTACTCAAGGGTTTGGACAATATCGAAGGTATCCTCCGCTACCGAATCTCCAGCATCGAGCCCAATCTGCTCACCGACAACATTATAGACTTTGTGGCCCATAGCCGCGCCTTCCTCCCCCACTTCCACATACCATTGCAGGCCGGTTCCGACCATGTGTTACAACTCATGCACCGCCGCTACGACACCGCCCTCTACCGCGCCAAGTTGGAGTCTGTCAAGGCCGTCATGCCCGACGCCTGCATCGCTGCCGACATCATGGCCGGCTTCAACGGAGAGACCGAGGCCGAATTCCAGAAGACGCTCGAATACGTCGACTCGCTGCCCATCTCCTACCTCCACGTTTTCACCTACAGCGACCGTCCCGGCACCGCCGCCCTCCGCCTCGGCGAGAAGATACCCGTTCCCGTGCGCCACGAGCATACCGCCCGTCTTCTCGAACTAAGTGAGCGTAAGCACAGAGCCTTCATCGGCAGCCAACTTGGCAAAGTCCGCCCTGTCTTATGGGAGGAAGGAGAAAGGGTAAAGGTGAAAGGTGAAACAGAAGGAGACTCACACCTCTCACCTCCCACTTCTTACCACATGTTGGGCTGGACCGACAACTACATCCGAATCTGCCGTCCCTATGACGATAAACTCGCCAACACAATCGAAAACATCACTCTGACAACAGACAACATACTGAACGTGAACGAATAAAGCAAGGGAGACACACCTCATTGGCATGTCTCCCTTGTTTTTTTGTTTAGCGTGTGCCGAATCAGTCTTTCTTGCAGCACTTGCAGCAACCGCCGAGGCATTTGTAGGCCAAGCCGGCTAGGGCGGCGCCCACGAGCGGGGCGACGATGAAGAGCCACAGTTGGCTGCAGGCGTTCCAGCCGTCAGCATTGCTGAACAGGGCCTGGCTCAGTGAGCGGGCGGGGTTGACGCTGGTGTTGGTCAGCGGGATGCTGATGAGGTGGATGAGCACCAGGGTGAGGCCGATGGCCAGACCGGCAAACTTACCGTTGGCGTGGCGGTCGTCGGTAACGCCGAGGATCACCATCAAGAACACAAAGGTCAGAAGGGCTTCGACGAGGAAAGCGCCACCGCAGCTGACGCTGAGGTAGTCGGCATTGCCCGTAGCGGCGGCGAACTCGGCGCCGTAGCCGTTGGCTGCGAAGACACCCGTAGCGCCAAGACCGGCAGCTTTCCAGATGACGAGCAGCAGGGCACCGGCGATGATGGCGCCCACGCACTGACTCACCCAGTAGAAGAGCATATCCTTGAACGACATGCGGCCGTTGACCCATACTCCGAACGAGACGGCGGGGTTGAGGTGGGCGCCGCTGATGTGGCCGATGCCATAGGCCATGGCGATGACAGTGAGGCCGAAGGCGATAGCCACACCGAGGAAACCTACATGTCCAAACAGTGCGGTACCGCAGCCGCCCAGAACCAGCACGAATGTACCGAGACATTCGGCAAACATCTTGTTACAAATCTTCATAGTTTTAAGGTTTTAATTGGTTAGTATTTGGTCAAATTAACGCAAATTAACTAAAGATATTGTATACGGCTGATAATTTTTCCTCAACTTCGATATCCACAGCCACCCATGCCGGGCTCTCAGTTCCCGCCATGCTTGGTCAGATGAGGTAAGAAGGCGCGGAGGGCGGCCGCGGTGGTCTTGCCGTTGAACACCGCCGCGCCACATAATGCCTAAATGGACAAAGTCGGCCCCCTGCCCGTCCGCAAGGTCGTCGATTTTGACCTGGTAGACGCCTGCAGGCATCAAGGTGCTGGTTCTGTGGAGGGCGCTGTCATTTTTTCAATGTATATTATTCTACGAATAATATACATCATTCAACAAGATATGAGGACTCCCATCCCTAGATTATCACTATACCAACTCTATACCATCTCTATACCAACTCTATGGTACTCCTAGGGTGCTTCTAGGGTGCTTCTAGGGTGCCAATAATGTACTTCTTATGTACTTCCGACGTACCCCACAGAGTAAGCCCACCACGCGCAAGAGCTGGTGCTGATGTAAGAACAGAAATACAAACATCCGTTTGCTGCCGGCAGCATTGTCTTAACCACTGTCTACTCAACAACTTTGACCACTGTTTTCCCAACTACCCCAGTGTAAACGAAGGGGTAAAACCGCACGGTTTGAATGCGGTTTCCCCTTCGGTTTTATGTGCAGGTCGTTTCAATTAGTTGATGTTCCTCTGTTCTCTCGCGGCAAGAAATTGTTTTCTGGCCGCGGGAGGGTTTAGGGTTATTGGGCAAAAGCAAGGAGTGGGGATTTACCAATCTGCAACAGGTTCTTTTATTTCTTTTAACATATCAACGATTTTATCTACCTGTTTTCTTTTCCAACCCAATCCGTTTGTGAAGGCCACTGTACGCTTGGCACATTTATCAGATATTAGTATCAACGTCACCCTATAAAACAAGAATGGAGTGAAAACATGATAGACCTTAAAACTTAGGTTTTCGAATGAAATCTGTCTATGTCTACGGCACAACAACCAGTTATAATGCCACAGACAGAGAGCCTTATTGTCATAATCGAACTCGATAGACATCACCTTACTACCTCCATACCAAAAAGTGAGTATAAATATTGGTATTCCGAAATATTTCAATATTTCTGGCATAGCATACAGGACAAACTGTTTAAGAGTAAGGTGATCCAGTAACGTCAGCATTACTAATAATTCAACAACAAGGACACTGGAAGCCAGATACAGAAAGTATCTTAAAACAACCTCCCATAGCTTCTTCTGGTTTGTAAAGCGAATTGTATTCATAATGAATTTGTAAGGCATTAAACCGGCTCCTCAGCCTGAACGATTAGTGGAATTGGGTCTGGTCAGGACGGTTCTCGAACGTGGGCTGAAAGAATGTAAAGATACGAATGTTTTTTGGAATGGCAAGAAATATTCTTAGGGGTGGAGGAAGGGGGGCAGCTTGTGGGCATCGGGTTCACACTCAGCCATATTGTCATCAGCTCGTGGTCCATATAGCGGGCGCCGAAGTTTGTAAATGAGAGGGAGGAGCAATATTGTATTCCGCTCCTCGCCTCTTCGGCTCGCTCGCTGGCGAAAGGTTTACCAAACCTTTCTTTCTTCCAGCTGGCACTGCCGAGACGTGCGGCCACGCGGTTGCTTCGCACGCTTTGCTTCGTCTCGGCATAGCTCAAGCACGCTTGGCTCTGCTCTCGACTTGCGCAAAGGTCGGAATGGTAGAAGAAGATTGGCCCTATGCTAACACTTTTTTTCACAGAAATTTAACGAAACTAATCAGGTTATATTATGCGAAGGTTATATCTCTGCGAAATCGTTCCTGCAATTGTCCTATACGGTCTATTAATTCATCAAACGGCAACGAACCTCCGTAGATAAAGGTTTTGCGCATCTGGGCATAGTCATCCTGCCAATCAGGCAAGCACTCAATGGGGGGGACAATACGTATCTGCGATGGGCTGTTTGCGTCGTAATCCACTTGTTTTAGAGCATAGAAGACCCTGCGATGTTCCATCACGGCTTTGTACAAGTCAGCATCTTTCAACGCCATTTCCGCAAAGGGAGTATCCATCAATCGCTCCAAGTCATAAAGATGACGGCTCATACGCATACTTCTGGGTTTCTGTTTCTGGTATTCTTCGTTCAGCAAAAAAGCTTTCTCCAGAAAAGTCCTTGTGGGAACAACCGATGCCATCTCAATGGCATCGACATTTTCTATTTGTGGAAACCGTTGTGCAATAATTGATGTTATCAATCGTCTTTCGGTGGGTGCTGACATCGAAAGGCAGCTAATCTCCAGTTTCACCATGGGCTGGACATATTGCAACGTGTTGTTGAGGACGCTTGTGTATTTAACAAGCAGCACTGTCGGGTCTTTGTCCCCATCGATTTCCATCTCGCCATCTTTGGTTTTGACCACCGTTACAGGCACCACTTCAAAATCGCCGGATCCCATTTCGTTCAACTGGTCGGCAATCTCTGCCGACAATATATTGGTCAAATACACTCTGCTTTCCTTTCTTAGTTTCAGCCGTTGACTTCTGGTTGTGGGTTCTATGTCGAAAAATGCTGGCGATAATGCAAGGTCGACATCCTCACTGAACCGTTCTATCAGCCCCCATGCCTTCGACAGAGATGTGCCACCCTTGAAGCTGAGATGAGCGGCGCAAGAAGTGCCCAGCATTGCCCTCAACACCGCTGTTACCCACCAGTCCTTCTCCACCACTGTTGGCGGCAGCCCAACACGTTGGGCTGTCTGCATTATGACCAGTGCTTTGTCATTGTCGTTCATCGAGACAATACTATTTTTCATACGCTCTCCTCACAATTTTCCCAATCCATTCGGGCATCAAGGCGATGTCTTTCATGACATGATCCCTCGGTTCCTGTTGCATCAGCGTGTTAATGGAGACAATCATCTCTTCGGTCACGTCGTCTGCACCCACCTCTCGCAAGGCAAAGGTGACAAGCATCGCCAGCTCGTTCGAGAAGGCAAGATTTTTCGGGGCAGTATGCTGGAATGTGATACCGCGTTCGCCATAGAGTTTCAGTTTTCTTGCTGATCCGTCGGTAAGATACACAGCGTTTATGGGTACTTGTTCCGACAATCCCAGAAGGTTTAATGCCTGTGCGCCAGTAGGGACAATCCTTGCTTTGTCGCGACGGGCAACGGCTCGGGCAATCTCGTCAATGGACGGATATATGACACCCAACCCCAGCCGATGGTCGATTTTGGGATAACAGTAGATGCCCTTGGCCACTCGGATAATTTTCTCCTCGTTGGTCATTCGTTCCAGCGCTTTCAGTACCGAACGTGGTTCTCCCTGAGATAAAAAATCCGAAGAAAAGAAAACCCGACCTCTGCCACATCCTTTTAATATTGCTAATATTTTGTTTTCAATCGTTTGCATTGATAATTTAATATTATTTTTGTCGCAAATATACATAAAAATTACGACATAATAGAACTTTTTGTTTTTACCACTTCTTTTTTTCCTTGTTGGACAGTTCACTAGTTGTTATTTCCATTGAGGTCTTTCTCCGACATGCCAGATACCAGTCCTCGGTGCCCTGGTCTCCATGAGTCCGGGAATGTTCATAATGTTTGTTTCATTCAGTGGTGTTGCTGAAACAAATTCAGCTGGCATGCCACGCATTTCTTTACGGGGGTCATTGCCGGTGAAGCGGAAGCGTTCGCTGTAGGTTGCGCCCGCATGGCGTTGATCGATGTACGGCTCGCCGTAGGGCAGGTACTGGATGTGCTGTACTACCATACCATCAGAATCGGATACTGGTCTATTCTCCATCTATCGGATTGATGTTATGTCGCATTTCAAAGATTTCTTTCTGTTGCTCTATTTCCCGTCGCAACTCTTCCTGTGTCGGCAGGTAGGTCAAATATTTGGCGGCATACATCTTGTCATTCTCGGCAAGAGACGAGAATCTCGCCACGTCGCCGTCAGTCTCCGAACATAGGACAATGCCGATGGTGGGATTGTCACCTTCGCGCCGTTTGTATCGGTCATAGAGACGAAGGTACATATCCATCTGCCCCACATCCTGGAACGACAGTTTGTCCACTTTCAGGTCGATGAGTACAAAACATCGCAGTATGTAGTTGTAGAACACCAAATCAATGTAGTAGTCGTTCTCTTCTGTACGCAAATGTTGCTGCCGGGCTACGAAGGCATAGCCTTTTCCCAGTTCCATCAAGAACTGTTGAAGATTATCGAGGATGGCGTTCTCCAAATCAGACTCTTTAAATGCCACGTTAGGTGCAATGCCGAGAAATTCCGCAATTACAGGATTCTTTACATATTCTACTGCATCACGCTGGAAATTGGCAGTCCTCTCCACCATCTCTTGGTGCACCGTCTCTTTCTGTTGCGAGAGCAGCAGGCGGTTGTAGTATTGGGTATTGATGTTGCGGTCCAGTGTTCGGTAGCTCCAGTTTTCAGTTGCTGCTTCATGCAGATACCACAGTCTGGCTTCATCATTGGCAACACGAATTAGACGTTCATAGTGCGTCCATGAGAGTTGTGAATAGAATGGGATTGGAGAAATGGTTTCGGCGGACGATATCTTCAGTGATTTGTCAGGCAATGCCTGATTAATTGAAGGCAATAAATTTACAAATTCATCCGGCAGTGCCTGATGAATTTGTAAATTCTTGAACAACATGTAAAAACGCCGGAAATTGGATATGTTGGTTTTTGAGTATCCTTTCCCAAATTCAGCTGTCAGAGTCTGCGACACTATCTCCACGATATGTTTACCGTAATCAGCACGTTGGCGACCATACTGTTCGTGTTCCACAATGCGTTGTCCGATAAGCCAATTGCTTACCACCTGCATCACATTCACGACACGGTAGGCATATTGCCGCGAGACACCGACAATCCGCCGTACATCATTGATTAGTTGTTGTTCTTCCTTGTCCATTCAGAGCATGTTTTATTTAGATAACGGAAAAATGCGTTTTTTATTGCCATTACGTGATGTGTATTTCTTACCTAATTGACCATGCAATAGACCAAGAATCCTATCATGCCAATTAATATTCCAGAAAAAAGCCCACGGCAAGAAAGAGAATTCTTGCCGTGGGTGGGTTGTTTGACATACATGGATTATTATTGTGGCAATAAAAACAAACCCGGGTCGATTAATTTTACTGAGTTCCATGCGCAGTAGGCATAGGGGCTAATATTGGGATACTTGTCCGCCATCGGGTCGACACTCAGCCACATTGTCATCAGCTCGTGGTCCATGTACTTTGCGCCGAAGTTTGTAAATGAGAGGGAGGAGCAATATTGTATTCCGCTCCTCGGCTCCTCGCCTCGCTCGCTGGCGAAATATCCACCGGACATTTCTTTCTCCTCGTCCTTCTCTTTGCCAGTGAAGCGGAAGCGTTCGCTGTAGCCGGATATGCGCTGGTCGACAAATGGTTCTCCGAATGGCAGGTAGTTGAGGTGCTGCACGTAAGTTGTGGTGATGTGGAGTATTCCGCTCCTCGCCTCTTCGGCTCGCTCGCTGGCGAAAGGTTTACCAAACCTTTCTTTCTTCCAGCTGGCACTGCCGAGATGCTTGCTTTGCACGCTTTGCTCCATCTCGGCATAGCTCAAGCACGCTTGGCTCTGCTCTCGACTTCCGCAAAGGTCGGAATGGTAGAAGAACACGTCGTCTTCTTCGAAGAACTCGTGCTCGCACCATTCCACAACACGGTGGAACTCTCCGAGATGGATTTCTGCGTCGGAGCGGAAATGACTGGGCATTTCGTAAAGATGGACTTTCATCTCAGCGTCCGGCACATGTCCATAAGACACGACACATTCCATGTCATTCTGCAGCAGCTCGCGACACCGGATATTCTCACGGCTCTGGCCGAATAGACTGTCTGCAGCGGCCTGCAAATCAGGGAGGCTCCTGGTGATACTTTCGCCAAAGCCCCCGCCTGTCTTGGCGCAGATGCGACGGCCTTCTTCGAAGTAGTGCTTACGTTCCGTGACGTTACTGCATCTCGGCAAAGCAAGCGAGCTTGCTCTGCTCTCGACTTCCGTAACGTTGGTGTAGCCTTGCTCGGTCAGCACCTCGCTCCAGTAGTAGCGTGCTCCGTAGTAGTGGAAGCCGGACTCGTAATCCTTTTCTTTGCCGTTGACCATGAAGGGGGGAAAGTCATGAAACGCTACGGTTTTGCGAAGTGGTATTATTTGCTGAAATGTTCAAATGTATGGTGATTCTGTACATAATCTTGTTTTTTAATTATTATTGTTTTGGTTATTGGAACAAATACTATCCCCAGACTCCCAGTTCGGGACGGCATCTTGTATCTCATTGTTAGCATTCTCGCCTCTCAACGGTCAATAATCACATCTTGGCGAAACATAATTACGCTGGTTTTGTAGCATTAATGCAAAATGAGTATGGGGCAGATGAATGAATCTAGGGTCATCAAACAATGGTATCAACTCTTCCCTAATCCGATGAATATATATTTTCTGAGTTTCATGTTTTTTTCTGAAGAGACTGCTTATCTCTGATTCAGCAAGATATTTTGGAACCACAACAAATATATAATATCCACCTACCCGAATACATCCATAAGTGTATTCTACATCCTTTTCACAAGTGTAGGAAGACCGATATTCTCTCATGTAGTAATAATGGCCCATTGTTAGGTTACTATGAGTTCGGAAATAAACATGGATATGACTACTGTCTTGATCCTCACACTGCAAAGCAAGAGTAAAGGAGTATCCCGCAGAGTCAACCAAACTAGGCATTGCTTTTGCGACGAACGATTCAACGGAATCTTGAATATCAGGGTTTACGAAACCAAGTAATGGAACAGCCTCAAAATAACTCTGGATGGCTATCGATGTGTCACTGATATCGTAAAAAGTATCACTGCTCGGTATCATATTTTGAGCGTGAACCCACTGAAAAGTGAAAAACATTATTATGATTATTGGTATCTTTTTCATTTTTACTTTTTTTATCATTTACAATATGTCCTAATTGTCGGATTCTTTTTTTCTAAGATTCCTTTATATCGGACATACTGTTCGGCAGTAAATACTTTATTTTTATTCTCCTTTATAATTGGAGCAAAATCGTATTCCTGCCCACAAAAATCCAAAATAGAAGGACATAATCCAAGACTTAGCGCAAATTCTTGATCCCTTTCGGACGGCATCCAATAAAGATAGCCCGAAAAACTTGGATGGTAGTGTCTCCAGCTTTCCACATTTTCTGAAGAATAATCATCTTGGTCCATACTGATTTTATCTAGCAATGCAGATGTCACCAAATCTGCAGATCCATCTTTAAGAAACATTAAATTCCATTCAAATTGAACATCATTATCTTTCAGGTAATTATATATGTCGCGAGCTTGTTTCGCATCCTTGAAAGAAATGATAGTTCTATTGTTACCCACATTCACTCTATCATAAGACGTGTTTCCGGAATACAATGTCGTTTCCTCACCATGTTCCACCTGAACAAAATACAAACCTATCCGTTTTGTATCTTCTCGACGATAAATTGAGGCATTGTCCAAATCGAAAACGATAGTCGTATCCATTCCATCAGGGTCAACCAATTTAATTGGATTCCACACACAATAGTTGTAGGGACTTATGCTGGGATACTTGTCCGCCATCGGGTCAACGGAAAGCCACATGGTCATCAGCTCGTGGTCCATGTAGCGGGCACCGAAGTTTGTAAATGAGAGGGAGGAGCAATATTGTATTCGGCTCCTCGGCTCCTCGGCTCCTCGCCTCGCTCGCTGGCGAAATATCCACCGGACATTTCTTTCTCCTCGTCCTTCTCTTTGCCGGTGAAGGTAAACCGTTCGCTGTAGCCAAACGGATGCTGGTTGACATACGGCTCGCCGTAGGGCAGGTACTGCAGGTGCTGAATCGGAATGCCGATGCTGTCGGTAATCCAGCCACAGATACACGACACCTTGTCGCTGTCGTCTACCTCCTGATACGGACAGCTCTGCTCCACCACGAACACAGACACTCGGTAGCGGTAAATGTCGTACAGTTCGTAGAGGGTGTTTTTTTATAGTTTTTACTTTCAGTTTCATAGGTGGAGGTTTTTATGTTCCGTATCTTCAAAACCATCTGCCATAACAAGCATTTATCACTGTCCTATCTGTTTTTTTACATAAGATTCGGCCGAATACAGTGGAATATTCTCCATCCATCCCTGGTCGATGTACGGTTTCATCGACATTCGGAGACCCTTTAGATTCATTTCCGCAAAATCATTCTGCACGAAGTTGGAGAGTGAGTGACTCTTGACATTATCTTCGGCTTTTGCCTCCACAGGGACAACCCGCTCATCCGTCTGAAACAGGAAATCCACTTCCATTGTGGAATTATCCTTTGAATAGTAATAGGCCGATTGGCAACCCGCCGCCTTCAACTGCTGAATGACAAAGTTTTCTGTAAAGGAACCCTTGAACTCTGTGAAAGCGGTCATGCCGAGAAGCATCTGGTTAGGATTCGCTTCCGACATGCAGGCCAGCAGCCCACAGTCCAGGACATACAGCTTGAACGCATTGTTGTCGGCATAGAACTTCAATGGCGCGGCTGGTTTGCTGACACGTTCCACCTTATACACGAGACCTGCATCTATCAGCCATTGGATAGCCTCCTCAAAGGTGGCGGCTCTTGCCCCTTTCCGCACAGCTCCGAAAATAAACTTCTTGTTTTCTCGTGCAAGCTGTGCGGGAATACTTTGCCACACTTGTCGTATTTTCTCGCCCTGCACCTTAGTGTGCTTGGTGACATCAAACTCGTATGCTCTGAGTATTTCCTGCTGCACCTCCCTGACCTTGGCAGCATCGCCAGTCTCAACATATTTTTTCACAGCCTCTGGCATTCCGCCTGTAAAATAATACTGGCGGAGCAACTCCGTAAGGTCTTCATTCATTGCCTTCATGGAGTCCCAGGCAAGTTCCGACACAACATCATGCAATCCTTTCCGTCCTTTCGCAAGCAGGAACTCGGAAAAACTCATCGGAAAGATATTGAGCGTGTTCACCTTCCCCACTGGATACGACTCATCGTTCCGCAAAGATATGCCAAGCAACGAACCGGCTGCGGCGACATGCAATTTAGGCATATCCTCACAGAAATATTTCAGGGAGGCGATGCCTCCGCGTGCGTCCTGCACCTCATCGAACACCAACAAGGTTTTCCCTGGCGTTACCTTCACGTCATAATAGCGTTCAATCTCCGTGACAATCCGTCGGACTTCAAGGTCACGGAAAAGATTGTTTGCGAAATCATTCTTGTGGCAATTAATATACACCATATCGCCAAACTCCCTCTCTCCAAATTGTCTTAGAATATAAGTTTTCCCCACCTGTCTTGCGCCAAGCAGTATTAAAGGTTTGCGGTCTTCACGCCCCTTCCAGTATAATAAATCATTGTATATCTGCCTTTCCATTGTCAAAAAGATGCATTGTAACTTTCGGTTTCACAATGCAAAGATACATTTTTTTCGTGATTTATAAAAAAAAATTACACTTTTTCCGAATATACCATATTGCTTCCGGACACTTTTTACGTGTTAATTTTTAGAGAAAACACATTTTTTACGAACCAAAAGAGGAAGCGTCCGGTCTCGAACTGGCCACGCGCGTTGTCCGTTCTGCGCGTTCCTCTGGAACTTGCACCATTGCCGTTTGCTCCACTTCGGTCGCAGGCCGTTCGCATCCGCTCAGGCAGGAAAACAAAGGAGTAAAACCGCACGGTTTGCATGCGGTTTACACCTTCGGTTTTATGTGCTGATGTAGTCAATTATTTGTTGTTGTTGGGACAGGTGCCAGTCCCCTGTCCCATGCGTCCTGTCAATTTAAGGGTGCGCTCGCCTGTGTAGTCGTAGGTGTAATAGCTGTAGTTGTCGGCATCGACGGCGGCATGCATGCGGTTCGCTCCACAAGGTCGCGGGCCACAGCAGTCTTCCGTGTTTCCGGCTTCGTCCCAGCGCATATCATAAAGCATATTGTTTTTGTTGTCGAACATTCGCTTTACGGCGTGGGGCTGGTATTTGTCACAATAGCCGTAGCTGGCTTCCACATCGCGTTCCTCGTTGAATGTAATGCTATTCAAAGGTGTTCGTACTTCCTTACAGGGTACTTCACCAGTAAAAACAAAAGGGTAAAACCGCACGGTTTTCGTGCGGTTTGCCCCTTCGGTTTTATGTGCTGATGTGATCACTAAGTTGTTGTTATTGGAACGGGTGTCTGTTCCCTGTCCTATCCCATCTATACTTTATGAGTCATTTATTGATATTGGGCGATTGACACAGTGGCCTTCTTTTACCTCAATCTTTTGTGGTGGGGCACCTTACAACATGTAGCCTAAAAAGATTACGTGTGCCTCGAATATTTTCTTTACTCGGATGTATAAATACCCCATGATTTCTGACGAACCGTTCAATGGTTGTCTCCAAAGCAGTATACAGGCGGGGATTCAGTTTTTCTGACTCAATATATTCTTCGTATTCTCCCTGCGCGTTTATTTCCACATAACCACGCACTTCAATATCCTCCAGTTTCCCTTTATCATCAATTCGAATTATTGTAAAGACTTCGGCATAAATGCTGTCACTTATCGCAGAATCATATATTGGTATGAAACGACCGTTTATAGTACTATCGTTAAAATTAAGGAATACATAATCTTCGTCTTCGTCAATACGCTCGATCTGTGCAAAGGTTACATTTCCCAGAAACAATAAGCATAGATATATGGCTATCTTTTTCATATAAAACTATTTCTTTTTTGATGGATAAAAAGATGGCAAAAGAGGATTCTCGTTTCCATTACACTTCTTGTATGGCGCAACATCATAAATTCCCGTGGCATTTGCTCCGGATTGCGATTGAAAGAGATCCACTGCCCTATTGAACAACTTATTATTAAAACCTATCGCCAATTTGCTCATTGCGTCTTGATATTCTTTTCCCTCGGCTGTTTGGGGGTGTCTCGAAAGAAATGCGGTCTCGCATCTGAAATCACCTTTGGCATTGGGTTTACTAAAATACTGATTACACACTATCTCGCTAAACACATATGCTTCTACTTCGTTATAATATGTCGTACCTCCCTGGCCCTGGTTGATTTGGAACGCATGGAATAATTCATGGGCTATACTACGTATATCATTATTCCCATTCATTTTGAGCATAGCCCCATCACTACATGCTGTCGTAGCACTGGTTTGTGGTGTCCCAGTGGATTTATTAGAAATATAAAAATTATCCTTCAATTTATCCATACGGTATATTAACTTCCATCCAGCATCAGTTTGCGCCATTCTATTGAGAGATCTTATTTGCTCTTGTGCCGCCTTGGTCCCCATGGGTCTGGTTTTACCAGGTTCAAATCTTAGATTAGTACCTTTGCCATCATAATTATAAATCCAGATTTTTCTTCCATCAGGGTCAACCAACTTCACGGGATTCCAAGCGCAGTAAGCATACGGAGAAATACTCGGGTACTTACCCGCCATCGGGTCGACGCTCAGCCACATGGTCATCAGCTCGTGATCCATATATCGGGCACCGAAATAGCCGTAGCCGGTTTCTTCGTCGCGTTCCTCGCTACAATTAATCTGATTCAGCGGAGCTCGGTTCCCCTTACGGGGTGCATTGCCGGTGAAAACAAAGGGGTAAAACCGCATGGTTTGAATGCGGTTTACCCCTTCGGTTTTATGTGCAGGATAGTTCAATAATCTACTTTTTTGAGAAGGT
>CACYZN010000005.1 GCA_902778925.1 uncultured Bacteroidota bacterium | reverse complement strand
GATGCAGGCCTTGATGAGCTGCATGGGATAGATGTCGAACGGGAACACCCGCTCGAACTGTCCGGTGAAGAGGAACGGACGCACCGAGCCGTGCATGTTAGTATTGAAGGAATAGGAAGGCTTCACGGGCAGCATCGGCTCGAGAGCCTTGAAGGGCCTCAAGAGTCCGCTGAGGAAAGTGCGGCTGAAGCTGTACTTCTTCAGGCCGGGCATGAGCCAGCCCATGAAGTCGTAGCGGTCGCCCTCCTCGATGAAGCACACCTGCTGGTCGTAGGCGCCCAGGAAGCCGCCGGCGTCGACCTGCGTGCCGCTCAGCGGGCTGCCGCTGATGATGCGGGCACCCTGTCGGCTGTCGGCCAGGCTGGGATAGTCGGGGTTCAACGACTGGGCGTCGGCGATGGTCTGCAGACATACACCGCAGAGGGTGCGGTAGTAGTGCGGGGCTTTTGCCGCCGGGCCGCCCACAGCCACCATGCGTTCGGGGCGGTAGCAGCCGGTGAGCATCCAGCGGCCTATGTTGGCCACGTCCTGCGCCAGCACCGTCCACACGCACTCGCCCTTGTTGATGGGGTCGAGGGCGGCGACGATGGTGCCGATGTTGCCTGCGGGGTGCGGACCTTCGGCCTTGACGCAGTGCACTTCGGCGAAGGCCTCGAGCGCTTTCACGCCGGCCTCGAACTCGTGGGCACGGCCTTGCAACGCGAAGTCTATGTCGGGCGCCAGGGGGTTGGTGTCGCGCATGCTGACGTATATGCCCTTGGGCTTGTGGTTGGGGTTGGCGATGGTGCCGAAGGGGCGCTCGCGCAGCATCCACCAGCAGGGGCTGTCGACCGCGAGGGAGGCAGGGGCCGGCTGGGCGGCCGCGCCGTCCTCTTTCTGCGCCACCCGTTCCACCACGACGGCTTCCAGGCGGCGCTTCTCGCCACGCACTATGGCGCGCACCACGCCGGCCACCGGTGACGGCAGGCGCAGGCGGGTGTCGTTCTTGTCCTCGAGCAGGGGCTGACCGGCGACCACAGTGTCGCCTTCGGCCACCAGCAAACGCGGAGTGAAGCCCACAAAATCTGTGGGCTTCACGGCGTAGAGGCCTATGCCGCGGGCGTCGACCACCTCGCGCGAGGGTTCGCCGCCGACGGGCACATCGAGGCCTTTCCTAATCTTTATTGTTTCGAACATTACTTTTTATTGGCGGTCAAATCAACAGGCTGCAACATATTCTCGGGCTTCAGAATCTCGTCGAGCTGCTCTTTGGTGAGCAGGCCGTGCTCGAGCACCAGTTCGTATACGCCGCGGCCGGTCTCCGAGGCCTCCTTGGCGATCTTGGTGCTCTGCTTGTAGCCGATGATGGGGTTGAGCATGGTGACGATGCCGATGGAGTGTTCCACCAGCTGGCGGCAGCGCTCCTCGTTGGCCACGATGCCGTCGATGCAGAGCGTGCGGAGTGTGTCGTAGCCGTTCTCGAGCAGGTGTATGCTCTCGAAGAGGGTGTAGGCGATGACGGGTTCCATCACGTTGAGCTCGAGCTGGCCGTTGTCGCTGGCCAGGCTGATGGTCATGTCGTTGCCTATGACGCGGTAGCACACCTGGTTCATGACCTCGGGAATGACGGGGTTCACCTTGCCGGGCATGATGCTGCTGCCGGGCTGACGCTCGGGCAGGTGTATCTCGTTGAGGCCGCAGCGGGGGCCGCTGGAGAGGAGGCGCAGGTCGTTGCAGATCTTGTTGGTCTTGATGGCCAAGCGCTTCATGGCGGCGCTGTAGGCAATCATGCAGGTGGTGGCGCTGGTGGCCTCGATCAGGTTGTCGGCCAGCGAGATGTTCCAGCCGGTGATTTTGCGCAGTGCCTTGATGCAGGCCTCGCTGTAGCCGGGCTTGGAGCAGATGCCGGTGCCGATGGCGGTGGCGCCCATGTTGACCACGAGGAACTCGTCGGCGGTGGCGCGCAGGTTCTTGTACTCGCCGCGCAGCGAGTCGGCAAAGGCGCCGAAGGTCTGGCCCAGGGTCATGGGCACGGCGTCCTGCAGCTGGGTGCGGCCCATCTTGATGACGTGGGCGAACTCTTTGCTCTTGTAGTCGAGGGCGGCGATAATCTGCTCGAGGTGAGGCATGAAGGCCAGGTGCTCGAGGGCCAGGGCCATGTGGATGGCGCAGGGGTAGGCGTCGTTGGTGCTCTGGCTGGCGTTGACCACGTCGTTGGGCGAGCAGTACTGGTACTCGCCGCGCTGGTGGCCCATGCGCTCGAGGGCCATGTTGGCAATCACCTCGTTGGCGGCCATGTTGGTGCTGGTGCCGGCACCGCCCTGTATCATGTCGATGGGGAACTGGTCGTGGTGCTTGCCCTCGATCAGCTGGTCGCAGGCCCAGATGATGGCCTCGCCCTGCTCGGGGGTAATCATGCCCACCTCTACGTTGGCCATGGCGGCGGCCTTCTTGGTGATGGCCATGCCACGTATGAAGTTGGGGTAGCTGCTCAGCAGCTGACCGCTGATGTGGAAGTTCTCGATTGCACGTGAAGTTTGAACACCATAGAGAGCCTCGGCGGGCACCTCGCGCGAGCCCAGGAGGTCGCTTTCGGTACGTTTCTTAGTATCTTTCATTGTTATTTCAGTTTGTTGTTTTTATTTGTTACTCAATCTTTTGGGCATTACCTACCCTTTTTTAGACCCGGCAAATATACAAAATAAAAACCATTTGCAACAAAATAAAAACAACCACCCTCGGACACCCCTTCCGGCAGGGTTCCGCCAGTGTTCCCCTCCGGCCGTTGTACTATCGTTGTACTATTGTTGTACTATCGTTGTACTATTGAAAACATAAGATCGTTGTACTATTGAAAACATAAGAACGATAGTACAACGATAGTACAACAATAGTACAACGATAGTACAACGAGGCCACCGGAACCGGAGGGGAAGCGGTGCAGAGGGGGTGCAGGAACGTATTTTTTGCAGGCAGGATACAATAAATAATAGGGAAGACCGTTTAAGGGTGGAACAGAAGACGCTATCGACACGTGAAGAAACTGCTGATACTGACACTGCTTGTGGCGCTGTGGTCGGGCCTGGCGGCACAGGTGAATGTGCACATTGTGGGCACCGCCGCCAACGGCGCCGGCAAGGATATAGGCCTATACAGCTACACCGATATGCTGACGATGACCGAGCACATCGAGGACGCCACCGAAATAGACAGCACCGGCGCCTTCGAGCTGGCCTGCTATGTGAACTACCCCCGGCTGGTGTTCCTGCAGGTGGAGAACTACAGCCAGTCGTTCTACATAGAGCCTGGCCGGCGCTATGTGGTATACATACCCGAGTTCGACTGGGCGCTCGACGAGCAGCGCAACATATTCCTCGACCCCGAGCCGCTGCCGGTCGAATTCCTCGACCTGCCCGACGACGAGCTGAACCTGCGCCTGTCGGCCTTCGACCACACGGTGGACAGCTTTGTGGTGGCCAACCGCGTGCACTTCGACCCCAAGTTCCACCCCAGCCGCCGATACTTCGACACCCTGCTGATGGCCGTGGGCGGCTACGCCGGCGACGACTTCGTGGGCCGCTATGCCGAATACACGCTGGCCGAGATGCAGCTCGACATGCGCTTCGCTTCGCGCAAGCGCCTCATCACAAAGTATATCGCCGACCAGCCGATACGCTACTACGACGAACAGTACATGCGCCTCTTCCTGGCCCTCTACCGCGAGAGCATCTCGATGGGCACCAGCCGCATACCGCTGTGGCGGCTGGTCGACTGGGTGGAGCACGAAAACCTGGAGCGCTACATCGACAGCATAGGCCTCGACCCCCTGCTGCGCAACGAGCAGGTGCGCGAACTGGCTGTGCTCGAGGCACTGCGCGAGAGCTACTACGACGCCGCCTACGACCGCACCCACGTGCGCCACATGGTCGAGCAGCTGGGCCGCACCACCCGCTTCGACGACCACCGGCGTCTGGCCGAGAGCCTCGTGGCCTCGTTCGCCCGCCACGAAGAGGGCGGCGCACTGCCCTCGACCGTGCTGCCCGACGTCGACCGCCAGTTGGTCGACCTCGACTCGCTGCGCGGCAAGTGGATATACCTGAGCTTTGTGCGGGTGAACGACCCCAACTCGATCGCCGAGCTCGAGACCATGGCCTTCTTCCGCGACAGCATATACGCCCACCACCCCGACGTCGAGTTTGTAAGCATCAGCTGCGACCGCGAGTTCCAGAAGATGTACCACCTGCTGCGCAACAGCCGCCGCGGGCCCCACTACAACTGGACATGGCTGCACTTCGACGGCGACTACCGGCTGCTCGAGCAGTACGGCGTGGTGAGCTACCCCACCTTCGTGCTCATCAACCCGCAGGGCGAGAAAGTCTACGACGCCACCCCCACCCCGGCCAGCGGATTCCTGCTGCACGCCCCCTGGGAGAAGAACGACTCACCGCAAATGGACAACGACCTCAACTTTTTCAACAGATAAAGCCTCATGAGAAAGCCCCTTATCATCCTGGCACTGATGGCCCTGGCCCTGTCGGCCACCACCGTCTATGCCCAAAGCCAGACCCCGGAACAGCGCCAGCGCACCCTCTACCGCCAGGCCACCGACCTGTACCAGAAGCAGAAGTACGCCGCCGCACAGCAGATATACGACCAGATTGCCGCAGCCACCGAAGGCCGCGCCGACCTCACCACCGCCGACGCCTGCTACTACGCCGCCGTGTGCTCGGAGAAGCTGGACAACAACGACGCCAGCTACCGCCTGGAAGAATTCCTGCGCCTCTACCCCCAGAGCTCGCGGTGCAACATGGCACGCTTCTACCTGGGCAACTTCCACTACACCCGCGGCGACTACGAGCGCGCCCTGGAGTACTACAAGAGCGTCGACGCCAAGGAGGTGGAGTTCAACCACCGCAGCGAGTACAACTTCAAGAAAGGCTACTGCTTCTTCCAGAAAGGCGACACCCGCAGGGCGGCCGACCTCTTCTCGCAGCAGATCGGAGGCCAGTCGAAATACGCCGCCTCGAGCCTCTACTACTACGCCCACATACAGTACCTCAACGGACAGTACGACCTGGCACTGCGCAACTTCCGCGAACTGCAGAAAGACCGCAAGTTCGCCAAGATAGCCCCCAGCTACATAGCACGCATATACTACTACCTGGGCAAAGACGACGAACTGCTCGAGCTGGCGCCGACCCTGCTCAAGGACAACGACGCCTTCAAACGCAGCGAGATACACCAGATGGTGGGCGAGGTGTACTTCAACCGCGGCGAATACGGCCGCGCGCTGGAGCAGTACCGTGCACAGAGCGCCGAAGCCCGCCGCGAACAGGGCGGCAACTGCACCCCGCAGGACAACGACTACCAGATTGGCTACAGCTACTACATGCTCGGCAGCTACGACTCGGCAGCCACCTTCCTCGCCAACAAGACACAGTGCAACGACAGCGTGGCGCAGAACGCCCTCTACGTGCTCGGCGACTGCTACGTGCGACTCGGCCGCAAGATGGACGCCCGCAGCATGTTCCTACAAGCCTCGACCATGGACTTCAACGCCAAGGTGAAAGAGGACGCCCTGTTCAACTACGCCAAACTCAGCTGCGAGCTCAACCTCAACGCCATGGGCGAGAGCATCAAGTCGTTCGAAAGCTACCTGAAGAAATACCCCAAAAGCAGCCACAAGACCGAGGCTGAAGAGATACTGACCGAGCTCTACTGCTCGACCAACAACTACAAGGAGGCCATCCGCCTGCTCGAGAAGGTGCCGCAGCGCAACGCGCGCCTCGAACAGGCCTACCAGCGCGCCGTGCTCAACCGCGGCATAGAGCTCTGCAACAGCGGCAACCGCAAGGAAGGAGTCGAGATGTATGCCAAGGCGGTGAAGCTGAACGCCGTGCCACGCATCACCGCCGACGCCAACTTCCTGCTCGGCGAAAGCCAATACCTGGCCAAGCAGGACGCCGCAGCCGAACGGAGCCTCAACAAGTTCCTGCTCTCGTCCTACGCCAACACCTCGCACTATGCCGCCGACGCACGCTACACCTACGGCTACCTGCTCATGCGCAAGAAGCGCTACAGCGAGGCACAAGAGGTGTTTGCCGACCTGGTCAACCGGCTGAAAGGCGCCTCCACCAAGAAGGAGAAGGCCATGCTGGCCGACACACGCAACCGCCTGGGCGACTGCCTGTACGTGCAGAGCAAGTTCGAGGAGTCGATCGTGCAATACACCAAAGCCATCGAGGGCAACGCACGCGACGCCGACTATGCCACCTACCAGAAAGCCCTCGCCTATGGCGCCCAGGGCAAGAACAGCGAGAAACTCACTTACCTCAACTACATCTTCGAACGCTTTGCCAACTCGCCCCTCAAGTCGAAGGCCATGCTCGAGATAGCCAACACCTACATGATGTGCGACAATGCCGAGATGGCTATGACCTACTACAACAACTTCATCAAGCAGTATCCGCAGAGCGTCTACGTGAAGACCGCCCTGCTCAACCAAGGTCTGATATACTATAACACCGACCGCGATGCCGAAGCCCTGGCCACCTTCGACCGACTGCTGACCGAGTACCCTGGCACCGACGAAGCACGCGACGCCCTGAGCACCGTGAAGAACATATACATCGCCCAGAACCGCGTGGACGAGTACTTCGCCTATGTGAAGCGCACCACCAAGGTGACTATCTCGACCGTGGAGCAGGACTCCACCACCTTCCTTGCCGTCGAAGGCCGCTACCAAGAGGGCGACTACGCCAATGCCGCCCCGGGCCTGGAGAGCTACCTCGGCAAATTCCCCAACGGCCTCTTCGCCGTCAAGGCGCACTACCTGCTGGCCGACTGCTACTACCGCCAAGGCCAGAACGAGAAGGCTCTGCCGCACTACATAGCAGTGTCGTCGGCCGGCACCAACCAGTATAGCGAGCGCTCGCTGACCAATGCCGCCAACATAGCCTACACGCTGGGCGACTACACCAAGGCCGCCACCCTATACCAACGCCTCACCGAAAACGCCGAAAGCGATGCCAGCCTGCTGCAAGGCGTCACCGGCAGCCTGCGCTGCGCTGTAGCCCTGGGCCGCCACACCGGCATCATGGAGGCCGGCTACAGGATACTCGGCGAGTCCAAGGCCTCGCCCGAGCTGAAGGAAGAAGCCTACCTCGCCATGGGGCGCAGCAGCTTCGACGCCAAAGAATACGACACAGCCTACACCGTCTACGGCCACCTGACCCACTCGGCCAATGGCGAATACAATGGCGAGGCCCGCTGCCGCCAAGCCGAGATACTGATGCTGCAGCAGCAGTACGCACAAGCCGAGAAGATGATAGAGAGCATCGTGGCCGACGCCTCAAGCGACTACTGGCTGGCCTACTCGTTCATCCTCTGGGCCGACATCTACTACGCCAGAGGCAACAACCTACAGGCCAAGCAGACGCTGCAAAGCATCATCGACAACTACGACGGCGAGGACCTGATAGCGGTGGCACGCAGCAAGTACGACGCCATAGTGGCGGCCGAGCAGAAGGCCACCCAGCCCGACGACGAAGAGATAGTGATAGAACTCTAACATACCACACGAGAATATGAAACGCACATTCGCAATACTAGCCTTGGTACTGGCCACCGCCACCGGACTGAAGGCCCAACAAGGCGGCGGATATAACGAGAGCGTAGTGGTGCGCGGCTCGTACAACCCCGAGATAGAGCCCAGCGAGAAGCTGACCTTCCCGGCAGTGATCACCGACACGCTGAGCCGCATAGAGCATGCCTTCAGCTACAACATCACCCCGCACCGCCTGAAGGCCCTCTACGAGCCCGCCCGCATCAAGGCCGCCCGCATCGTGGGCGAGCCCGCCACCAAGCTCTACAACAACTACCTGCGCCTGGGCATGGGCAACTACTGGTCGCCCCTGGCCGACCTCTACTGGAGCTCGACTCGCGACCGCGAGAAGACCTACGGCGTGCGTATAAACCACCGCTCGTCGTGGGGCAGCCTGCCCGACCACGGCCCCAACCACATGAACCAGACCGGCGTCACATTGTTCGGCAAGTACATAGTGGCCGACAAGCTGCAGCTGAGCACCGACCTCGGCTATGAGCACGACCACAACCTCTACTACGGCTTCAGCGACAGCACCCTGCAGGCCGTGCTCGGCAATACACGCGACGACATTTCGACCGCCGACTACCGCGCTTCGTACAACGTGGCCTCCTGGAACATAGGCCTGCGCAACATGCAGCTCGACCCCAACAAGCTGGGCTACTCGGCCGGCTTGCACATCGACGATCTGTGGGCCACCTACGGCCGCAACCAGTTCAACATGACCCTTGCAGGCGACATACACTACGGCTTCAACCTGCTGGACCAGTACCGCGGCGTGGCCTATCTGGCCGCCACCTGGGAGGGCTACTCCTACCGCCGCCTCGGCGCCAAGGGTGAGCCGCTGGGCTACAGCGCCGCTGCCTCGACCGACACCGCCCGCGCCAACCGCAACATAGTGCGCCTCACCCCCTATGCCGACTTCATGCTGGGCGGGCTGCACTTCCACGCCGGCCTCACCACCGCCTGGGACGGCTTCTCGTCAAGCGACGTCGCCTTCCACTTCTACCCCGATGTGACGGTGAGCAAGAAGCTGATGAACGACAACCTGGTGCTGAGCCTGGGAGCCACCGGCGGCCTCGATGCCAACACGCTGAACACCCTGCGCCTCGTGAACCCCTACATTGCCCCCGACGCCGAACAAAGCGCCACCTCGCACTACGACTTCACCGGCCACGCCCGTTGGACGCTGAGCCGCAAGCTGGAGGCCAACGCCGAGGTGAGCTATAGCATGGCCGACAATGACCTGATATTCATGCTCGACCCTGCCTACTCGCTGAACAACGTATACCAGACCTTCTACCTCTCTGACAACCGCCTCACCATAGGTGCCGACATAGCCTTCGTCAACGACGAGCTGCTCACCCTCCGTGCCGGCGGCCACTACTACAGCTACAAATACACCGGCCTCGGCCCCTTCGGAGTCCGTGCAGAACTCTACCGTCCCGACTGGGACGCCTTCGTCCGCGCCAGCGCCAACTACAACGACAAGTGGTTCTTCCACGTGGAAGCCCAGCTGCTGGGCAAGATGCAGGCCGATCAGGGCGAGGTGCTGCCCATGCGCTACGGCATCAATGCCGAGGTGGAATACCGCCACAACCGCGCCCTCAGCTTCTTCCTGAAGATGGACAACCTGGCCTTCCAGCGCTACTACCTCTGGGCCAACTACCCCTCGCAGCGCGGCCTCTTCGTCGGCGGCCTCACCTATACAATTCCCCACAAATGACCTATCAAGAGACACTTGACTTCATGTTTGCACAGCTGCCGATGTATCACCGCATCGGCGCTGCTGCCTATAAGGCCGATATACAGCCGACCATCGACATGATGGCCACCCTAGGCAACCCAGAGCGCAAGTTCCGCAGCATCCACGTGGCCGGCACCAACGGCAAGGGCTCAGTGAGCCACTTCCTGGCCTCCATACTGCAGGAAGCTGGCTACAAGGTGGGCCTCTACACCTCGCCCCACCTGGTCGACTTCCGCGAACGCATACGCATTGGCGGCGAGATGATTCCACAATCTGCTGTGGTAGATTTCGTCGAACACCACCGCGACATGTTCGACCGCCTCCACCTCTCCTTCTTCGAGATGACCGTCGGCATGGCCTTCGACTACTTCGCCCGCGAAGGGGTCGACATAGCCGTCGTGGAAGTGGGCATGGGCGGCCGCCTCGACAGCACCAACGTCATCACCCCCCTGCTCAGCGTCATCACCAACATCGGCCTCGACCACACCCAGTTCCTCGGCGACACCCTCGACAAGATAGCCGTCGAGAAGGCCGGCATCATCAAGGAGGGCATCCCCGTGGTGATAGGCGAAAGCCAGCCCGAGACCGAACCCGTCTTCCGCCGCATCGCCGCCGAACGCCACGCCCCCATCACCTTCGCCGACCGACACTACCGCGTCGACCGCATCGAGGACTACACCACCGAGCTCACCGGCGAATACCAGAAGAAGAACATAGCCACAGTGCTACAGGCCGTTGACGTGCTAAGAATGAATTCGACGTTCAAAATTCAGAATTCAGAATTGAAACAAGGCCTTGCCCGCGTGGTCACCAACACCCACCTGCACGGCCGCTGGCAGACCATCGGCACACAGCCCCTCACCATCTGCGAGACCGCCCACAACGCCCCCGGCATCGACGCCATGATGAAAGGGCTAGAAAGCATGTCGTTCTCGCGCCTACACGTCATCTACGGCTGCGTCAACGACAAGGACTACAGCAAAATACTCTCGCACCTCGAGGCCGAGTTCCACCGCATCGGACGTCCCTTCGACTGGCGTTTCTCGCAGCCCTCGGTACCACGCGGATTGCCTGTGACCGACCTGCAGGCCGCAGCCCACAGCCTCGGCATCGAGGGCCCGGCCTTCGCCAACGTCAAGGACGCCATAGCCGACGCCCGCGCCGCAGCCGCGCCCGACGACCTCGTACTCGTCACCGGCAGCATCTTCCTCATAGCCGACGCACTGGCCTGACCGGCACCCATAGCCCACCACACAAGTCCCGAAAGCGCCTCAAAACGCTTCCGGGACTTTTCTTTGCGCCATAATCCAATACCTCCATAGCCACCACCTTCGCACCCGAACCCCACCCACTCCGCTCTCCCTACGCATCAACACCGACCACGGCCGGAGTTGGTCCGGACATGATACGGAGTTGGTTCGGTGTTGGTTCGGACTTGGTCCCGACAGAACGCTGAGAGCCAGGCAATTATAAAGCCCGAAAAACTGACGTTTTTCGGGCTTTTTTCAAAAAAAGTTTCAAAACAGCTAACAGCCTCTACTCCACGCTGATATGCTTGGTCAGCAGGTCGGCATAGGTCTTGGTCACTGGTATCGGGCGCTGGGTGCCCTGCAGCTCGAGCTGGAAGCCCATGCCGTCCTTGCGCATCAGCTTCACATTGTCGACGTTGACTATGAAACCACGGTGGCAGCGCACCAGGCTGGTGTCGCGCAGGCGCTGCTCGAGTTCCTTCAAGCTGTTGTGCAGGATAAAGGTCTCCTCATGCTCGTCATTTAGATAATGTATATTGGTATAGTTGTTGGCGGCCTCGATGTAGAGCACATTGCTGCGCAGGGTGGCCAGAGCCAGGTGACCGCCCTTGTCGAAGAACTTGACCGACTGGTCTGCGCCGGTCCCGTCGTCGCCCGCCTCGGCCGGAACCAGTGCACGCAGGCGCTCCACCTCGGCATGCTCCATGTGCAAAAGGAAGAGCAGATAGGCTATCGTGTATGGCACCACCTCGAGGGCAATGAGGTAAAGGGTCAGGTCGCCGGCCAAAGGGGCCAGCGCCAGGCGTCCACCGCCGCTCAGCGCCCACATCATAAGCTCCATAAGCGCCACACTGCCAATCAGCTCGGCGAAAAGCCATATCACCACTCCGGCAGGTGAAAAGATGTGCCTGCGCCCTATAAAAAGAAGCAACAGCCTACTGGCCGACATCAGCACCAGACCCGCCGAAAAAGTGAGCGAGAGCTGTGCAATAGGCGGCATGCCAGACGTTTGCGTGGTGTGCCGCAGCATGTGTCCAGGCATGGCAAACACCAGTAGTACAACAAAGAAGAGTATCAATACGGTCAAAAAGTGAAGTACCGAGGTCGGACGGGTCACAAAAAGGTGCAAATTGGCAGTTTTGCCTGTTTGGTAAAGCAGTTTTCCGGTCATCATTCACCAATTATTAGCTAGTTTCACCCAAAATAACAGTATTTCGCCAATATTATTGCAAAATTCACCAAATTTAACTTTTCTGTTTTATAAAGATGTCGTTTCTTTGCGGCCGATTTTAATACAAATTAACATAAGAAACTAACACAGACAAGCACACATTGTCTACAAAAACGATAACATGAAAATACTTGGAACAGGAAGCGCATTGCCGAAGCATACCGTCACCAACGACATGCTGTCGGAATACGTCGACACCAACGATGAATGGATCAGCACACGTACTGGAATAAAATCACGCCAGATAATCACCACCGAGCGATTTGAAGAGCTGGCGGCCCTGGCCGGTCAGCGTGCCATCGAAGCGGCGGGTCTGGTACCCGAAGACATTGATTTCATCATCTGCCACAACGTCTGCAACGTGTATGTTACTCCCTCGCTGGCCAGTTTGGTGCAGGGCATACTGGGCATCAAAGGGCCCAACTGCCCCACGATGGACCTCAACTCGGCCTGTGCCGGATTCATATATGGGCTTGACATCTGCGACGCCTTCATAGAGACGGGGCGTGCGAAACACATCTTATATATATGTGCCGAGGAAGTGACCCGCATGGTCGACTGGACACAGCGCGAGACCTGCGTGCTATTCGGCGACGCGGCCGGTGCCATGGTGCTCGGCAAAGGCGAGCCCATGCTGGCCCGCAGGCTCACCTCGACCCCCATGCCCGACGTGATCTACTATCGTCTGCCCTGCGAGGCCACCCCTTTCGAGACAGGCCCCGGCATCGACACCCACATGCCCATGCAGCTTAAAGGTCGCGAGGTGTTCCGCATGGCCGTCACATCGGCCCAGCGCGACATAACCGACACCATCAAGTCGGCCGGTCTCACCCCCGACGACATAGACCACTACCTTCTGCATCAGGCCAATATGCGCATTATCGACGCCATAAAGCAGAACCTCGACCTGCCCGACGAGCGTTTCCACCACAACATCGAGCGTCGTGGCAACACCTCGTCGGCCAGCATACCCGTGCTGCTCGACGAAATAGTACGCGAGGGCAAGGTGAAGCGCGGCGACCTGCTGCTTTTCAACGGCTTTGGAGCCGGCTTCGTCACAGGCACCGCGATTGTCCGCTATTAATATTATTGATACTAATTATATAATATATTGTTATGAAAAGAGTATTCATCACAGGCGTGGGCTGTATAACCCCACTTGGAAACAATATCGAGACGCTGTGGAACAACGTAATCAATGGTGTTTGCGGCATCGACTACATCACCAAACTCGACCGCGAGAATCTGCCCGTCAAGGTAGCCGCCGAGGTCAAGGACTTCCGTCCGGAAGACTTCGGTATCGACAAGACCATGATTCGCCACAACGATACCTTTGCACTCTATGCCCTTGCCGCAGCGGCACAGGCCATGCAGGACAGCGGGCTGCGTGTGGGCGACGACGTCGACCCACGCCGCTTCGGCACCGCCATCGGTAGCGGCATCGGCGGCATAGTCACCTTCGAGCGCGAACACGCCAACAAGTTGCAGTATGGCCTGCGTCGCATCTCGCCCCTCTTCATTCCCGAGATGATCAGCAACATCGCCGGTGGCAATGTAGCAATCACATACAACGCACAAGGTCCCAACATACCGGTCGTAACGGCCTGCGCCACAGGTACCCACTCGGTGGGCGAAGCCTACCGCCTCATACATGAAGGCCGCGCCGACGCCGTCATCACCGGCGGTACCGAAGCCGCCATCTGCGAGATGGCCATTGGAGGTTTTTCCAATATGAAAGCCCTCACCACCAGCGACGACCCGATGGCCGCATCGCTGCCCTTCGACGCCCGTCGCCGTGGCTTCGTGCTCGGCGAAGGCTGTGGCATCATGGTACTCGAGAGCGAAGACCTGGCCCGCAAGCGTGGAGCCAAGATATATGCCGAAGTTTGCGGCTATGGCAACACCTGCGACGCACACCACTACACAGCCCCCCACCCCGAGGGACGCGGTGCCGCCGAGGCTATGCGCCTGGCCCTCGAAGAGGCCGGCTTCAACCACGACGAGCACCTCTATATCAACGCCCACGGCACTGGCACGCCCCTCAACGACAAGGGCGAGACCCGCGCCATCAAGACAACCCTGGGCGACGATGGCGCCCGCAAGGCCGTCATAAGCAGCACCAAGTCGATGCACGGCCACATGCTCGGCGCCACCGGTGCTGTGGAGCTCATCATCTCGGCCATGGCGCTGAAGAACGGCATCGTACCGCCCACCATCCACCTCGACGAGCCCGATCCCGAATGCGACCTCGACTACACGCCGCACACCGCCCGCCAGTGGCAGGCCGACATTGCCATAAGCAACACCTTCGGCTTCGGCGGAAACAACGCCAGTGTCGCACTGCGCAGAATATAAGAAACAACCAAAACCTATACACTTATGAACAGAGACGAAATAAAGACATTCCTCCCCCACCGCGAGCCCATGCTGCTCGTCGACGATGTGGTGATGGAAGGCGACGAAGCCATAGCCCACTACCACGTACGTGGCGACGAATTCTTCCTGCAAGGCCACTTCCCAGGCAACCCGGTAGTGCCTGGCGTAATACAGTGCGAAATTATGGCGCAGGCATCATGCATCCTGGTGCGCGACGAGCTGGTCGGCCGCACCCCATTATACAGCGGCATCAACAACGTGCGCTTCCGCCAGCCGGTACGTCCAGGCGACACCATGGAGTTGCACGCACGCATCACCAGCCGCCGCGGCATGATATTCTTTGTCGACGCCAAAGCCATGGTCAACGGCAAAGTGTGCTGCTCGGGAGAACTTACGTTTGCATTAATCGATAACAAATAAACGGACATGAAACTGTTAGAAAACAAAATAGCCCTTGTAACGGGTGCCTCGCGCGGCATTGGAAAGCGCACCGCCCAACTCTTTGCCGAGAACGGCGCTACCGTGATATTCACCGACCTACAGGAGAACGACGCCAGCAATGAACTGCTGGCCGAACTGCGCCAAATGTCGCCCAAGAGCACCTTCATCGCCTCGAACGCGGCCGACTACGAGCAGACCGTGGCTGTGGCCGAGCAGGTACAGAAGGAATTCGGCCGCCTCGACGCCCTTATCAACAACGCCGGCATCACCCGCGACAACCTGTTGCTGCGCATGACGCCCAAAGACTGGGACCTGGTGCTTGAGGTGAACCTGCGCTCGGTGTTCAACTACTGCAAGGCCTTTGCCCCCATGATGCTCAAGCAACGCTCCGGCTCGATAGTGAACACCTCGTCGGTAGTGGGCGTAAACGGCAACGCAGGCCAGTGCAACTACTCGGCCTCAAAGGCCGGTATCATAGGCTTCAGCAAGAGTCTGGCCAAAGAGCTTGGCTCTCGCGGCATCCGCTGCAATGCCATAGCCCCCGGCTTTATCGAGACCGCCATGACCCGCGCCATGCCCGAAGAGGCACGCAAGAAATGGCTGGACGACATACCGCTGCACCGTGGCGGCACTGAGCTCGACATTGCCCGCACCTCGCTCTTCCTGGCCAGCGACCTGTCCGAGTACATCACCGGTCAGGTGATATGCGTCGACGGCGGTATTTCGCTGTAGAAGAAATTTGCATAGCATATACAACAGGAGCGGCCCGCCTTCGGCGGGCCGCTCCATTCATAATAAACTTAAATAACTATTACTTCTTCTTCACAATCTTGCAGGCTGCTCCATCCACACGCAGCATATATACACCCTGCGGCAGACCTGAGAGGTCCACTATGTTGCTGCCTTCACGCAGGCGAACCTCCATTCTACGGCAACCACGAATATCCAGCACCTCGCCATCTCCAGCCACGGTCGACAGCACCGCAACACGATCGACAGCAGGATTAGGATATACCGACAGCGTTGCCGCCCGGGCTTCGACGATGGATGAATGGCTGGACGTATCGGTATTCTCGTACATCACCGCAACACCGGTAAGGTCAAAGCCAGAGCTGTTGAACGGCGTGGGAAACGGGTCATTGACAATATGGCCGAAAGCGTCGTATGTGGCATACTGCTGGTTAATGGTACCCACTACATCTACTACGCGAACAAACACTATATTGTCGATATCAATGCCGACACTGTCGCGCAGCTCCTCCAAGTCGAACGGGGTACCATATCCAATCTGGTATTTGCCAGCCAAATTGTTAATCATAGTGGGGTCAACCTCGCCAAAGGAGCCCATCTGTGTTTCCGTAGGAGTAAGCGATGTGGCAGGGAAGCGTACAAAACGCTCGCCGTCGCTACTCACCTCCACAAAGGCCAACTCAAGGAATGCATTGCCCGTAACATTGCTGACAATGCCATTCTCGAACACTGCGAAATCGGGACCTTCACCATTACGAATCGGATGGGCAAAGGTCAACGTTGCAGTACCACCGTCGCCAAGGCTCACAGCATTGGTGGACGTATTGACAGTGGCAGGACCTATAGCCTGGGTACTGTCACCAAACGAAGCCGCAACTTGGGCAGCAGCATCAATCCTGATTGGTCCGCGCTCGAGGCTACAACCCGTGGCCCATGCCACTATAGCACTGCTGTCAACACGGATGGCATTACAGCCCTCTGTACCGACAGCGCCGCAGAACGGCCCTTGTTCCGGTTCAGGTTCAGGCTCGTCACTTGCTGTATCCGGCACCGAGACGGCATGGATCGCCATCGGGAAAACATGGGTATACATCCAGCCATAACCTTCATAATAGCTGCTGTCGACCGCAAAACCTGCAGCTGGGTCAGCCCACTTCTTGAAATCGCCTGTTCCAAGCATCTGAGGCAAACCGCCGTCATAGGTACCATTCCTCAAGCTGCTCCAGTAGTTGCCTGCTGTGATACCCAAGGTGTCGACCATTCCTGTGGCGGTGTCTATATAGTTGATGTCGGAAAGCATTCCCGATGCAATACAACTGAGGCGTTGATCGGCGGCGGCAATATCATTCAACACCGTTGCCGAGGAGACGCTATCGGTCGAGAAACGGTATCCCCAAGCCAGTGCTGTATCAGCCCAATTGACGGCCATAACAACATGATTTTCGCCTTCGCCAATCCAGAACAAGATATCATCTGCGGCAATGGAGGCTTCTTCGGGAAGCTCGGGTTGCGGATCCGGTGTCACCGAGGTGTCGGGAGCCACGGCCGTGCTGTCGAGTACAACCATGATATTGTCAATACCACAGTAGTAGTTGGAGGGATAATCGTTCTGATGAGCCGTATCGATGCTCTGCCAAAGAAGGGTAAGACGTGCATCGGCAGGAATATCGGCAAACTGGCTGAACCGAACTGTATCGTCATGCGTCACACGATAGTCTACAGGGATAGAGTCGACCACCACGAAATCGGCTGTGTCAGTTACAATATAACCCACCATAAATAGTGCAGAACCTTCATGTGCAGTGCTGCGATGGTTGAACGTAAGTACAGTCTGTCCAAGTGGCTGGTCGAACAACGGCAGGACGGCAAAGCGCTTGGTACCATATTTATGCACATTGGCGATAGCATTTGCATAGGTGCCATCATAGTCTTGACAAGCAATTAGCGCAAGGAAAGGATTGCCAACCTCCATACAGCCGAAGCTATTGGTCGATGTGGCATAGCCGATACCACCAAAGTATATGGAAGCCGTAGTGGCAGTATCATAGTCTTGCGTAAACCGGCCATTACCATAAAGACTCCAGCATTCAGGCACCGGGGCACCTGCATCGTAAGGTCGAACACTTTGGTCACTCGTGTAACCCGAGAAATCCATGAAATAGGGCAATGTATGCGCCACGTTGCACAATGTGTCGGGCTCTTCGGGGTCAGGCGTTACTGCCGGCGGCTCTACGGCTTCTACCTCATTGAAATCAAATAGGCCACTGGTGGAAATCTCCACAAAGTCGCCATCCCAGATGCTATAGTCCTCCAATTCGCTGCCACTCACACCATCAACTTCACCGTCTGCTGTGATAACCCTCACCTGTATATTCGAGGTGTTGGTCTGCGAAAGACTGATGTCACCCTCGGTGAAGGTGATTGAGCTGATAATGTATGGGGTGCTCATGTAATAGCTCACATAATAGTCAAAACGGGGGTCGTAGCTATCGATCGTATCCAGCAGGTCGATGACCGATGGATAGTATTCGTCGTCGTAGCGCACGCCCCAGGCAAGGGCCGTTTCTTCCTCGTCCCACGAGATGGCCACGATGGAGCTGCCAGCTCCGGAGCCTACCCAGTAAAGGATGTCGTCGGCGGTAATGGGCAATTCATTGCCAGGAGTGTCGCCACCCTGCGGCACCGTCACAAAGACATAGGTATCTGTCGGGTACTCGAAATTGTCGCTGAAATGGACATAATCGCCGTCGGCAATACTCTGAGAGCAGATAGCGCTAGCCATCACTCCATTCACCATGTACACCCAACCCATACCCAATTCTGTGTAGACGTCGCCTGTTTCGGCATCGTTATACTCCATCGAACTGATATAACAGTCCGAGATGCCATCCATCGTAATACGCGGGTCATAGGTGTTGATTGTGTCCATGATGTCGTCAACCTTGAGGCTGCCGTTCCAATGGACACCGTAGATAAGACATGTACCGTCGAAGTCGATGTTGACCACGGCGCTGTTCGAGCCACTTCCCGCCCAGAAAAGCACATTGCTCTCCGGGAAGGGGTAGTCATATAAAGGGGCTTGCCCCTGTGCCGACATAACGCCGCACAGGAGCAAGGCCAATACAGAAATGCGTAATTTCATTTTCGTAATGTGATTAGTGGCGTACTACGACCTTGGCCGAAGCTGCGCCAATGCGGAGCATGTAGATACCGTTGGGCATGGCGTTGGTGTCAATGCGCATACCGGTGGCGCCGGCCTCAATGGTGCGCACAAACAGGCGACGGCCATTCAGGTCGTACATGGCGGCCTCAGTGTCATTGCCGAGGGCGTCGAAGCGGACGTTGACCCATTCGGTAGCAGGATTGGGATATACGCTGACCTCGACATCGGCCACAGTGGAGATACCCTCATGGGTGGTGTCGGGCACGCTGACGGGGTGCACCTCGGTGGTGAAGACGCTGCTGAACATCCAGTAGTTGCCGTAGGCGCTATCCTCTACGTAAATGCTGTCGAAGTTGGTGGCCACAGCCATATCACCCCACTTGAAGATGTCGCCGTTGGCGAGGCTGGAAGACATACCCCACGAAATCGAGCTATTGCCGTTGACGGTGCTCATCCAGTTGCCCAGGACAGCATTATGGAGGCTATCCTCGCCATTGTCGAACACGATGTCTAACAGCCAGCCGTTGGAGGCGGTGTAGGAGAAGCGCGGGTCGGCGGCAGCAATGTCGTTCATGACAGAGTCGACGGTGATGCTGCTGTCGCTGAAGCGGTAACCCCAGGCGAGGGCGGTGTCGGCCCAGTTGACAGCGAATATCACGCTATTGTTGCCGGAGCCAACCCAGTAGAGAATCTGGTCGGCAGCGATGGTGGCATCAACGGGATGTACGGGCTGAGGCTGCACGGTGTCGGGCACGCTGACGGGGTGCACCTCGGCGGTGAAGACGCTACTGAACATCCAGTAGTTGCCATAGGCGCTATCTACCACGTAAATGCTGTCGAAGTTGGTTGCTGCTGCCATATCACCCCACTTGAAGATGTCGCCATTGGTGAGGCTGGAAGACATACCCCACGAAATTGAGCTGTTGCCGTTGACGGTGCTCATCCAGTTGCCCAGGACAGCATTGTGGAGGCTATCCTCGCCGTTGTCGAACACGATGTCTAACAGCCAGCCGTTGGAGGCGGTGTAGGAGAAGCGCGGGTCGGCGGCAGCGATGTCGTTCATGACAGAGTCGACAGTGATGCTACTGTCGCTGAAGCGGTAACCCCAGGCGAGGGCGGTGTCGGCCCAGTTGATGGCGAGTATCACGCTATTGTTGCCGGAGCCAACCCAGTAGAGAATCTGGTCGGCGGCGATTGTGGCGTCGTTGGGGTGTATGGGCTGCACAGTATCGGCTGCGGGCACATTGACAGGGTGTATCTCGGTGGGCCACACCACACCCATGGCATATCCCATAACAGAATCGAAACCAAAGCCATAGTGAGACTCGCCAATCTTCAAGAAGTCTCCATTCTCTACAGAAGTACCGACATTGACATTACCATTGCCATTGAGAATAAACTGTGGCACATTGGTGAAGGACGAGACTGTGTCAAAGTCAAGAAGCAGGTCACCATTGGCAAACGTGATGGTGGTGAAGGGATCGTTGGAGCTAAGGCGCTCATCGGCGGCGCACACAGCAGCGAGGGCGCCACTTATCGTCAGCGGACCATCGAACTTGAGGCCCCATGCCAAAGCGGTGTCGGGGTTGCCCCAGTTGACGGCAAACACGAGTGAATCGCTGCCCTCGCCGACCCAGTATTGGATTGCGCTGGCTGCTATCGTGGCATCCACTGGAGTAGCCATAACAGTGGCGGGAGTAATAGTTGTGCTCCACACTTCATCCGTGCTTTCCGACACCTTGACGAGCATGCCGTCCTCGAGGTCGTAGTCTCCGAGAGTCTCTTCATAGTCGGCGAGCTCACCATCCACCTTGAAACTGTAGACTCCATCGAAAGACTCGAAGTCGGCAGGATAGGCGACATAGGAGAGCATTCCATAGCCATAATACATGCGGGGGTCGGCATCGGAGATTGCCGTTGCCATGTCCTCGACTGTCTCGTTGCCGGATGCGTCAAAGTGGTAGCCCCATGCCACGGCACCAGTGCCGTAGTCAATCACAAAGATGGCAGACTGCGAGCCTGATCCAACCCAATAGAGGATGTCGGAAGCAGTAATGGTGCTTTCCGTCTGGGCGCTGGCTCCGAATGCCAAGCCGAGGCCCATAACAATTGTCAATAATTTTTTCATCATGTTGATACTGTTTTTATTTTATTAATATTGTTCCTTACAGTATCGGCAATGCTGTCGGGGGGAAATTCGGAAGCCACGGCGGCCGGTGGGGCGGCTCATCTCGTGTTGTGTCCGGCGGGCTTTTTCCTCGAAAGCGTTACCGATTTCTCAGATTTGGCAGGTCTTCTGGCTTGCTCGCGAACTCCCCGTCTTCCCATGCGACTATGGCGTCGCACAGTGACTTAACAGATTGGGGCTCAACTTTCGAGCTTACAGCAGCGGGACTGCGCCGGACTTGCACCGGCTTCCCTATTATCGCCTTTCCGGGGCGACCAAATCGGCGGCAAAAATACAAAATAAAATCAATCCCACCGAAAAAAAATTTCCCTCGCCGTAGCAGCCTGTTCTCCACCCCTTCCGGTCCGTATCCGGTCCGTGTTTGGTCCGTATCCGGTCCGTATCAAGTCCGACTATCGTCGTAGAAAGTACGGGCAGCTACCGGGCTACGATGGCACGGCAGGCGGCGGGGATGGCTTTTTCGTGGAGTGATATACTATATTCGAGGCTTCTACGTTAAATAAAGCATGAGTAACGGCAACATATTGCTACAAGAGTGGGAGTTGCCCCCATTCGACCAGATTCACACCGAGGACTACGAGCCCGCCATCGCCGCCGCCATCGCCGAGGCCGAACGCAACATCGAGGCCATAGCCACCAACCCCGAGGCGCCGACATTCGCCAACACCGTCGAGGCCCTGGAGACCGCCTCGCTCAGGCTCGACCGCGTGGGCGCCATCATGTCGAACCTCAACGAGTGCTGCACCAGCGAGGCGCTGCAGGAGGTGGTGATGCGCATGGAGCCCGAAATCACCCGCTTCAGCATGCGTGTGATGACCGACCGTCGCCTGTACGACCGCGTGAAGCGGGTCGCCGAGCAGGCCGACCACCTCGGAAGTCCCGAGCAGCGGACTCTGCTGGAGAACACCCTGAAGAGCTTCGTGCGCCACGGCGTAGCCCTCGAGGGTGAAGCTGCCGACCGCTACCGGCACAACGAAGAGGAGCTGAGCGAGCTGAAACTGCACTTTGGGCAGAACGCACTGGCCGACCAGAACGACTGGACGCTGCACCTTTCCGACCCCGCCGACCTCGACGGTCTGCCCCAAGCCGTGCGCGACGCCGCCCGCGAGGAGGCCGCCGCCCGTGGCCTCGAGGGATGGCTCTTCACCCTCGCTGCCCCGTCCTACCTGCCTTTCATGACATACAGCGCACGCCGCGACCTGCGTGAACGCATGTACCGCGCCTACGGCAGCATCGGCGGCCGCGGCAACGAGCACGACAACAACGGGGTGATACGCCGCATCGTGGCCCTGCGCGCCGAGCAGGCCCGACTGCTGGGCTACGACACCTACTGCGACTACGTGCTCTGCGACCGCATGGTCCAGAGCCTGCCCAACCTGCGCCGCTTCATGCAGGAGTTGAAGGACGCCGTGCTGCCAGCCGCCCAGAAGGAGCTGGCCGAGGTGGTCCAGTGTGCGGCATCGTCGTTGCAGCCGACCTCGCCGCAGCCCCAGGCCGTCATGCCATGGGACATGAGCTACCTTTCCGAGAAACTGCGCCGGCAGCGCCACGACTTCGACAGCGAAGCCCTGAGACCCTACTTCCCGCTCGACGCCGTCCGCCAAGGCATCTTCGACCTCTACGGCCGCCTCTACGGGCTGCAGTTTGTCGAGGATGACAGTGTGCCCGTCTACCACGAGGACGTGCACGTCTACCGCGTGAGCCGCCACGGCAAGCACATGGGGCTGCTGTACCTCGACATGCACCCGCGTCCGTCGAAACGCAGCGGTGCCTGGATGACCGAATTCCGTGGGCAGCACGGCACGGTGCGCCCGCAGATACAGGTAGTGTGCAACTTCTCCAAACCCACCGCCGACACCCCCGCCCTGCTGCGTTTCAGCGAGGTGGAGACCTTCATGCACGAGATGGGACATGCCATGCACGGCATGCTCAGCGAGGTGCAGTACGAGAGTCTCGGCGGCACCAATGTGAAGCGCGACTTTGTCGAGATGCCGTCGCAGGTGATGGAGAACTGGTGCTACGAGCCCGAGTTCCTCACCACCTTCGCACGCCACTGGCAGACCGGCGAGCCGCTACCGACCGAGTACATCGACAAGATACGCGCTGCACAGAACCACATGGCCGCCTGGCTCTGCCTGCGCCAGCTCAACCTCGGCTACACCGACATTGCCTTCCACACCATGAAAGCGGAGAGTGGGGAGTGGAAAGCAGAGAATATCGAGGCCTCGGCCATGACCGACCTGCTGCCGCGCATCGAGGGTTGCTGCACCGCCACCAACTTCAACCACATCTTCGGCGGTGGCTACGCCAGCGGCTACTATGGCTACAAGTGGGCCGAAGTGCTCGACGCCGACATCTTCTCCCGCTTCAAGCACGACGGCATCTTCAACCCCGACACCGCCGAAGCCTTCCGCCGCGAAATCCTAAGCCGAGGCGGTACCGAGCACCCAGCCGTGCTCTTCCGCCGCTTCATGGGTCGCGAACCAGACAATAAAGCATTAATTAAAAGAATGAACCTATTATGAACGAGATTTTAGCAAAACAGATACTAAAGATATTCGCCAACAATCCCTTCGACGCCTACAACCACAAGCAAATCAGCTCGCGCATAGGCGCCGGCAGCAAAGCCGAGCGGCAGGAGGTGATACGCACCATCCAGCAGCTCGCCGAGGACAAGCACCTCATCGAAGACGACCACAAAGGCAAGTACAAGATAAACCCCAAGAGCATCGACGACGACCTGGTGCCGAAGAACTACGTCGAGGGCACCATCGACATGAAGCAGAGCGGCAAGGCCTATGTAATACCCAACGAGGAAGGCCGCGAGGACATACAGATAGCCCCCAACAACACCCACCACGCCCTGCACGGCGACACGGTGCGCGTGCTGATGTTCCCCCAGCGCAAGATGCACAAGCCCGAGGGACAGGTGGTCGAGATACTGAAGCGCGCCAAGACCCGCTTTGTGGGTGTCATCCAGAAGCAGGAACGATTTGCCTTCATGGTCAGCGACAGCCGCACCATGCCGGTAGATATATTCATCCACATCGACGATCTGGGCGGTGCCGAGAACGGCGAGAAGGTGCTGGTAGAGATGACCGACTGGCCCGAGCGCATGAACAACCCTGTGGGCAAGGTCGTCAAGCGGCTGGGCAAACCCGGCGACAACAACGTCGAGATGCAGTCCATCCTGGCCGAGTACGACTTCCCGCTCGAATTCCCCAAGGCCGCCGAAGACGAAGCCAAAAAGATACGCCGCCCGACGAAGAAAGAAGTGGCCAGCAGGCGCGACTTCCGCGATGTGCTCACCTTCACCATCGACCCAGCCGACGCCAAGGACTTCGACGACGCCCTCTCCTACCGCGAGCTGGGGAACGGCCACGTCGAGGTGGGCGTGCACATAGCCGACGTCAGCCACTACGTCAAGCCCGGCAGCGCCATAGACCGCGAAGCCTACGAGCGCGGCACCAGCGTCTATCTGGTCGACCGCACCATACCCATGCTGCCCGAGAAACTGTGCAACGACGTCTGTTCCCTGCGCCAGGACGAGGAGAAGCTCTGCTTCAGCGTGGTGATGGAGATGGATGCCAAAGCAAAAGTCCTCGGGAGCTGGATGGGCAAGACTGTGATACGCAGCGACCGCCGAATGGCCTACGAGGAGGCTCAGGAGATAATCGAGAACGGAGTGCCGAAAGAGAAAAGCGGAGATTCCACGGAACTGGAGCATGCCATACTGAGCCTGCACGCCCTGGCGAGCAAGCTGCGCGAGGCCCGCTTCAAGACAGGCGCCATAAACTTCGAGACCCAGGAGGTGAAATTCCAGCTGGACGAGAACGCCAAGCCCATAGGTGTCTACATCAAGGAGAGCAAGGAGGCCAACTGGCTAATCGAGGAGTTCATGCTGCTGGCCAACAAGACCGTGGCGGAATACATAGGCAAGCCCTCCGGCAAAGCCAAGAACGGCACCACCAACAAGGCCAAGACCTTCGTCTACCGCGTACACGACGAGCCGAACCCCGAGAAGCTCAACACATTTGTCGAGTTTGTGGCCAAGCTGGGCTTCAGCATGAAGACCGGCAGCCGCAAGGCCCTTGCAGAAAGCTACAACCGGCTGTTCGAGAACATTGCCGGCCGCGGCGAGGAGAACATGATAGACACTATAGCCATCCGCACCATGAGCAAGGCCTACTACAGCACGGAGAACATAGGCCACTACGGCCTCGCTTTCCCGTACTACACCCACTTTACCTCGCCCATACGCCGCTACCCCGACCTGATGGTGCACCGCCTGCTGGACCTGTACCTGCACGACGGCAAGTCGGCCAACGCCGACGAGTACGAGGAGTACTGCAAGCACTGCTCGGTGATGGAGAAGAAGGCCGCCGACGCCGAGCGCACCAGCGTGAAGTACAAGCAAGCCGAGTTCCTGGCCGACAAGCTGGGACAGGTCTTCCCCGCCCTCATCAGCGGCGTAAGCAAGTGGGGCGTTTATGCCGAAATCGAGGGCAACAAGTGCGAGGGCATGATACCCATCGGCTCGCTGAAGGACGACTACTACATGCTCGACGAGGACAACTACCAGGTCATCGGCCGCCGCCACGGCCGCACATACAAACTGGGCTACCCGGTGAACATACGCGTGAAGCGCGTCGACATGCTGAAGAAACAGATAGATTTCGAACTGGTCGACGACGAGGAACCCCAGCGCACAAAGCAGCCCGCCAAAGGCGGCAGCAAGAAGCCACAGCGCGGCGACGCCAAGAACGGCAAAGCCGACGGGAAGAAGCCGCGTCGGCACCCGAAGAAACACTCCAAGCAGGCCACAAAGTAGCACCCGCGCACGGCGGAAGTCCCACGCACAGGGCTCACCCCATCAACCATCTGGTTTCCAGCAACGCAGCAGTGCCTCTCTTTCCCTCTACACAGGGGAAAAGAGAGGCACTTTAGGAATATTTAACACATTGCAGCCGCACAATGTGCAATAATCGCATCGACATTCGCGTTATAAACGTCGAAACAGTTGAACCCCAACTAGGGACAATAGTAAAACCACTAAGAAATGAAAAGAATAATCTACTTTGTCGGCATCGCAACACTTGCCCTCGGCATGGCCGCCTGCAACCAGAAAGAGATTGAAAGCCAGAAGGCCACCATCGACTCGCTGCAAGGTGTGGTCGACGCCAAGGAGACCGAAATCGACGACCTCTTCCAGATGCTGAACGACATCGAGAGCAACCTTTCTATGATCAACTCCAAGTACTCGACCGTACAGGAGATGCGTCGCAACAATACCGAAGGCTCGTACAGCCACAAAAAGGAGATTGCCGACCAGATGAGCTCGATAGAGAGCATCATGGCCGCCAATAAGAAGAAGATTGCCGACCTCAACTCGCGCATCGGCGCCATGGGCAAGAAGAGCAGCGACCTCGAGGCCTACATTGCCCGCCTCGAAGAGCGCAGCGCCGCCCAGGAAGCACAAATCAACCAGCTCATGACTGAGCTCGAGAACAACAAGGTCGTCATCAAAGGCCTGAACGACAATATCGACCAGCTGACCGCCGACGTGCAGAAGCGCGACGAGCACATAGCCCGCCAGACCGCCGACGCCAACCGCGCCTGGTTCATCGTCGGCTCGTACGACGAGCTGAGCGAGGCCGGCATAGTGGTCAAGACCGGCGGCTTCATAGGCATCGGCCGCAAGCAGACCACCGTGGCCGACATGAACACCGCCCTCTTCACTCAAATCGACCGCACCACCGTGACCACCATAGCCGTCAACAAGCGCAAGGCCCAGGTCATCTCGCAGCACCCGGTCGACAGCTACGAGCTGGTGGCCGACGAGGAAGACCCCAACATCACAGCCTACCTGCGCATACTCAACCCCACCCAGTTCTGGAAATACACTGACTATCTGGTGGTTTCGACCAAATAAACGCAAGAATACATATAGCATACACAGCGAAGACCGGGGCTCAGGCCTCGGTCTTTGTTTGTATTACAGCACCTTGCGCGCCGCGCCACCGCCCTACCCCGACCGCACAGCAATCGTACTTTCAACGTACCCCCAACGTACCATCACCGACCATGGCCGGAGGTGGTCCGGAGATGGTCCGGAGTTGGTTCGGAGTTGGTTCGGACTTGATACCTACCAGCAGCTGATTTCCAGGCAGTTGCAATAGGCGAAAAATCGTGGTTTTTCCGAGTTTTGTCAAAAAGCCATAACATATTGATACTGCAAGTGTTGAATAAAAATTACTGTCGTTTGGAAATTTATTCGTACTTTTGCATCCACTTTTCGAGTACGACCACATGGAAAAGGTGTATATAGAGACCTACGGATGCCAGATGAACTTCGCCGACAGCGAGGTGGTGGCCTCCATATTGCAAAAGGCCGGCTACACGATGGCCGAGAGCCTCGACGACGCCGACTACTGCCTGATAAACACCTGTGCCATACGCGACAACGCCGAGCAACGGGTGCGCCACCGCGTGCGTGAGCTGCGGGCCCGGCAGGTGCGCGACGGGCGCCTGCGCATAGGCGTGCTGGGCTGCATGGCCGAACGCCTGCAGAACCAGCTGATGGCCGAGGAAGACAACGTGTCGTTCGTGTGCGGTCCCGACGCCTATCGTCGTTTGCCCCAAGTACTTGCCGAAGTGGCCGATGGGCGGCAGGCCGCCGAAGTCGAGCTGAGCACCACCGAGACCTACGCCGACATCGAGCCCGTGCGCCTGGGCAGCAACGGTATCTCGGCCTATATCAGCATCATGCGCGGTTGCCAGAACTACTGTTCCTACTGCGTGGTGCCCTACACCCGAGGCCGCGAACGCAGCCGCGACCCGCAGACCATCGTGGCCGAGGCGCAGCACCTCTTCGACCGCGGCTACCGCGAAGTGACCCTCCTCGGGCAAAATGTAAACAGCTACCGCAACACCGAGGCCGGATTTCCCGAGTTGATGGACCGTGTGGCCTCCATCGACCCCGCGCTGCGAGTGCGCTTCGCCACCTCGCACCCCAAAGACCTCAGCGACAGCCTGCTCGAAGTCATGGCAGCGCACCCCAACATCTGCCGTTGCATACACCTGCCTGTGCAGAGCGGAAGCAACCGCATGCTCAAGGCCATGAACCGGCACTACACCATCGAGTGGTACCTCGACCGCGTCGACTCCATACGGCGCCACCTGCCCGACTGCTCCATCACCACCGACGTGATAGCAGGCTTCTGCGGCGAGACCCTCGAGGACCACCAAGCCACCCTCGACCTCTTCCGCCGCGTGCGCTACGACTACGCCTTCATGTTCAAATACTCGCAGCGCGACGGCACCTACGCCGCCCGCCACATGGCCGACGACATAGCCGACGCCGAGAAGACAAGGCGCCTCAACGAAATAATCAACCTCCAGGGACAGATAGCCCTGGAAAACAACCAGCTCGAAGTGGGACGCGACTACGAGGTGCTCGTCGAGGGCGAAAGCCACCGCAGCAAAGAACAGCTCTTCGGCCGCAACAGCCAAAACAAAGTGCTCGTCTTCGACCGCCGCGACGCCGTACCCGGCACCTACCGCCAGGTGCACGTCGACTCCTGCACCGCCGCCACCCTGCTCGGACACCTGATATAGACAAACCACCATTATGGCAAAAGAACCCTTCCTCAAGCAACACCCCTGGGTACTACACGTGCTCATCATGCTCGGCATCTCGCTGGTCATACTGTTCATCGTGTTCCAGTTCATACGCATCTACGCCCGGCAGGGACAGGAATACGAACTGCCCGACGTCGTGGGCGGCAACATAGCCGAACTGAAAGCCGACAACCCGCTGGCGCTCGACGTCGTGGTGCTAGACTCGATATTCCGTCCGGGCCAGGCCGGCGGCATCATACTCACCCAAGACCCCAAGCCCGGCACCCTCGTCAAGCGCGGCCGCAAGCTCTACATCACCATGACGGCCTACACGCCAGAGGACGCCGTGCTGCCCGAGCTGGCAGGCCTCACTGTGCGGCAAGCCGTCAACGAGCTAATCAATACCGGCCTCGAGGTAGGCACCCTCCGCTTCGTGGCCGACCGCTACAAGAACAGCGTCATAGACCAGAGCAGCAAGGGCAAGACCCTCTACGCCGGTCAACAGATAGAGCGCGGCACCGTGGTCGACCTCACCGTCGGCCTCGGCGACAGCACCGGCCGCAGCGTGGTACCCTTCGCCATCGGCAAGACCCGCGACAAAGCCCGACGCGACATACTCTCAGCCTCGCTCAATGTGGGCAGCGAGCACTTCCGCGGCGTGCGCGACCGGCAGACGGCCGTGGTCTACCGCCAGGAGCCCGACTACACGGGCGTCTCGCGCTACCCCTACGGCACCAGCGTCGAGCTGTGGTACGTCGATGCCGACGAGGTCGACGTGAAGAAGATGATAAAGGAATTCCAGGTAGACTCGTCGAAGATATTGGACGACGGGTACATCGACGACGGACGTCCCTCGCCCGACGAGATTGAAGAACGCGACACGTGGTCATGGTAAAGCACGGACTGATATTGCTGCTGCTCGCGATGGCAACCGCCTGGGCCACGGCCCAGGAGATGCTGGTGCCGGCAGGGCATGCCTTTGCGCAACCCATGCCCGCCAAGAGCGCCACGGCCGTAGGGTTGCCCTTCTTCGACGATTTCTCGGACTACAGCGGCGCCGCCAATCCCACACTGTGGGACCGCAGCAGCGCCACGGTCGACAACGGGTTCGCCCCGCTGCCGCCTACCATCGGGGTGCTTACGCTCGACGCCTACGACGCCGACGGAAGCCTGTACGACCAGGCCACGACATCGCTCTTCCCAGCCGACACCGCCACATCGCTGCCCATCAGGCTCGACACGGTGAGCGCTGCCGACTCGGTGGTGTTCAGTTTCTATTACCTGCCGGGAGGCGGCAGTGGCAATATGTGGGAGCGCGTGGGCGACAGCCCGGACGCCCACGACTCGCTGGTGCTCGAGTTCTACGGCGGCGGCCAATGGCAGACGGTGTGGAGCCGTGGCGGAGTGAGCGTGGACACGCTGTTGGCCCGGACCGGCCACGCCTGGCAGTACGTGGCGATACCGATTGCCGACGACCTCTACTTCGACTCGACCTTCCGCTTCCGCTTTCGCAACTACTGCTCGCTCGAGAGCGACGGCAAGGCTGGTCGTACCGTGGGCGGCGACCAGTGGAGCATAGACTACGTGCTGCTGGACCGCGGGCGCGATACCAGCCTGGGGCCGGTGTCGCACGATATAGCCTTTGTAGACCCCGCGCCCACGATGCTGCGCCACTACCAGGCCATGCCGGCACGCCAGTTCCGTCCCTCGGACATGGCCCAGAAGATAAACATGCGCATCGGCAACCTCTACTCGTCGACCCTCGCCACCCACTACGGCTACAGCGTGCTGGACGGCGACGGCAACACGCTGTACACCTACGACGGCGGCTACGAGAACGCACCCGCAGGCTCGTACCAGACCTCGCCCGTACACACCAACCCCACGGTGGGCTACACCTTCGAGCAGAGCGCCACGCCCCACACCTACACGGTGGTGCACACCGTGCGCGAGGGCGCTGCCGGCGACGACCATCAGGCCAACGACACCACTCGGTTCGTGCAGGTGTTCGACAACTACTATGCCTACGACGACGGTGTGGCCGAGAACGGCTACGGCATCACCTCGACGGCATCGCGCATCTCGCTGGCCTACCGCTTCGACCTGAACGTGGCCGACACGCTGACGGCTGTGGACATGTATTTCAACCAGACCTACCAGCGGCAGAACGAGGCGGTGCAGTTCTATATCACCATCTGGCAGGCCGACGCCAGCGGGCGCCCCTCGACCGTGCTCTATCGCGACAGCAGCCGGCGTCTGCCCGCCACAGGCCGCTGGAACCGCTACCTGCTCGAGCAGGGCGTGGTGGTCGACGGCAGCATACTCGTAGGCTTCGAGCAGGTGGGCAACACCTTCATCAACATAGGCTTCGACCGCAGCATGAACAGCTCGGAGCGCATCTGGCACCTGGCCTCGCCCGAGTGGAAACAGAGCATCCTGAGCGGCTCGCTGCTGTTGCGGCCCTGTTTCGGCCAACGGGCCACGGTGGGCATAACCCCGGTGGCCGCCATGCACCCTTGCGCCAGCCCCAACCCGGCCAGCAGCACGGTGCTGCTGACAGGCGTTCCAGAAGGCAGCACGGTGCTGGTCTACAGCATGCAAGGCCGCCTGATGGCAACCAGCCGCAGAGGTCGCATCGACGTGGAGCCGCTGCCCAACGGCGTATATATACTGCGCACGATGACTCCCGACGGCATCGGCGCCACCACCAAATTGATAGTACAACACTGACCATGGCCACCGAAGACCTCGACATCGAGCAACAGACTGAACTATACGAGCACCACCGCTTCACCGTCGACCGCGGCCAGGAGCCCATGCGCCTGGACCGCTACCTGCAGATGCGTCTCGAGGGTATCTCGCGCACCAAGGTGCAGGCCGCCGCTCGCGCCGAGTGCGTGTGTGTCAACGACAAGCCCGTCAAGTCAAGCTACAAGGTAAAGCCACTCGACGTCATCACAGTGCTGCTGCCCGAACCGCCGCACGAGTTCAAGATGGAGCCCGAGGAGGTCGACTTCCCGATAGTGTACGAGGACGACGCCGTAATCGTGGTCGACAAGCCCGCCGGCCTCGTGGTGCACCCGGGCGTGGGCAACTGGACCGGCACCCTGGCCGCCGGCCTCTACCATCACCTCGGCTACCCACCGTTGCTCGTACATCGCATAGACAAAGACACCTCGGGCCTGCTCATAGCCGCCAAGACCGAGGACGCCCAGGTGGTGCTCGCACGCCAATTCTTCGACCACACCATCGAGCGCAAATACAACGCCCTCGTCTGGGGCGACATGCCCGACGACCACGGCACCATAGTGGGCAACCTGGCCCGCTCGCCGCAAGACCGCCGCATCATGGCCGTGTGCGACGACGAGCACGGCAAACACGCCGTCACCCATTGGCACGTGCTGCAACGCTTCGGCTACGTAACCCTTGTGGAATGTGTGCTCGAGACCGGCCGCACCCACCAGATACGCGCACACATGCGCCACATAGGCCACCCGCTGTTCAGCGACGCCTCCTACGGTGGCGATGCCATACTGAAAGGCACCACTTTCTCGCGCTACCGCCAGTTTGTGGAGAACTGCTTCGCCATCTGCCCGCGTCAGGCACTGCACGCCCGCATACTCGGCTTCGACCACCCCACCGACGGACGCCACCTCTGCTTCGAAAGCCCCATGCCGCCCGACATGCAGCAACTCGTCGACCGCTGGGACACCTACACCAGCGCCCAGCACTAGCGCCCTCTACGCCACGTATCCACACCGACCCCACACCGACTCCGCACCGACCAGAGTCGGACCATATACGGACCGGATACGGACCAAATACGGACCGGATACGGAGCAGGACCTGAGAGCCAGTCACTTGCAGAAGCAGGAGAAGCAGCGCCGACACAACCATCATAACAGACTGATTACATACCTTTTACAAGCAACCGCCTTCATATTGGAACAAAAAAGGCACGGGGAATACAAAAAAATACGCTGCACTTTCAACAAAAAGTTGTATATTTGCCACATGCAACCACCACGCACAGCCCCCGACAAGCGGCTGTAAGCGTGGGTGGTAGCCATATAAGTATAGAGAACAGTGAATATATAAATAAACCAAAAGCAATGAAGAAATCACTATGTTTTATGCTGGGAGCCATGCTTGTGGCCATGCTGCCAGGCACCAATGCCATGGCACAGAGCAAGAGCATCGCGCTCAATGTTCGCACTGTCGACCACGCAACGCTCGACAGCGCCTGGATTGTGGCCGGCACCACAGCCGGTAGCATCTACTTTATCGACTCGGCCCACCTCGACGCGGGCTACACGGGCGACCTCGTATGGGCCGACACCGCCGAGGCCTCGCAGGCCCTCACCATCGGGGCCGACGGCTACAGCATCAGCGGCACCGTCGACAGCCTCACCTTCGGTCTCTCGGCCATCGTGGCGCGCGACATGGGCGGCAACCTCTACGTGCTGGCCAACGCCACGGCGAGCAACCGCCAACAGGGCGTCTTCCTGCTGGCCCCCCTCTTCGCCACCACCGCCATCGTCGACAACGGCGGAGCACCCCTCACCGGACAAGGCAACATGCTGATGCCCTCGAGCCTCACCGCACGCGACAACGACAACTGGAGCTACACCACCCTCGCCGGTGCCATCCAGGGCACAGCCAACACCGTCTACCTGCTGCGCAACCTGCCTGCCGAGGCAAAAGACACCATCAACCGTGCCATGACCCTCAACCTCAACGGCGACACCATGCTCGGCAGCCTGCACCTCTGCCATTCCAACGGCGTCGTGGTCCTCACCAATGGCCGCATCAACGTGCTCGACGCCGACGAGACCGGCACCACCACCATCGTCATCAACGACATCGACATAGCCGGTAACTTCATCCCCCGCGGCCATGTCACCACCATCAACGAAGGCCGCTTCAACTGGATTGACACCACCGGCTCCACCCTCTTCATCAACGGTGGCAAATTCAACCAGCGTCTGCCTAAATCTCTCTTCGGCAACAAGACCTTCGGTCCCAATCCCGACGAGGACGCCGCCCAGTTTGCCTACAAAGTGGTCGACGGCCACAGCGTGACTTGGGTCAACTGGGACTACCTGGGCAACGACACCACCATCGTCTACAACGAAAGCGACCGCAAGATACGCCCCGTGCTGCCCTCGCGCCCCAACTACACCGACACCCTCTTCTTCGCATGGTACGTCGACAACGGCACTTGGCAGACACCCTGGAGCTTCCTCACCGACGAGCTGGTGAGCGACACCAACCTCTACGCCCGCTGGGAAGTCATCGACCGCACTTTGCAGACCACCTACAGCGTGCGTCACCGCCAAATCACCCTCGCCGGCGACACTGTCACCACCGACAGCATCACCTACATCGGCAAAATAGACACCACCGTCGTGGCATACCCTGTCATCTACTACGGTTTCCACCCGTCGCAAGACTCCATTGTCATCGACAACCTCACTGCCAACGACACAGTGCTCACCTTCATCTACGCCCGCGACACCTTCCAGATCACCTGGTGGGCCGTCGACGGCGTCTTCCCCGACCACAACAACTTCCAGATGGTCTTCGACAGCCTACGCTATGGCGACACCATCAACTACAGCCTCCACGTTCCCTACCGCGAAGGCTTCACCCACACCGGCTGGTCGCTCAACCTCACTACCATGCCCGCACAAGACCTCACCATCTCGGCACAATACCTTGCCAAGACCTACCCCGTCAGCTGGACTGGCGACAACCAGACTGTCGTCTACAACAGCCTTCCTGTGAGCGGTATCGTCGCCTCCTATACAAATGACACTAATCTCACCCTCGCTGCCAACCTCGTGTACATCAAGGGCAACGACACCATCTACTCGCCCGAGATGCCCGTCAACGCCGGCATCTACACCATCTACGCCGTGCCCATCAACCCTGCCTACCATTTGGGCAACAACATCACTACCCTCACCATACTGCCCGCCACCGTCACCATCAGCGGCATAGTGGTCGACAGCATCAAATACTACGACGGAAGTGACACCGCCCACGTAAGCAACCTTGGCGCCATCAGCGGCGTACAGGGCAGCGACCTGCTGAGCCACAGTGCCACCGCCTGGTATACCGACGCCAACGTCGGTACCGGCAAAGACGTCATCGTTGCCTACCTCCTGGCCGGCGACAAAGCCATCAACTACAGCCTCTCCAAGCAGCGCGACACCGTCACCCACAACGGCGTTATCCTCACTGCCATCACACCTGACACTGCACGCGAGGACAACGGCATAGACGTCGACGCCACCGGCTACTGCGCAGGCAATGGTGCCGTGCGCTACTACCTCAGCAGCGGCAACCCTGACCAGTATAAGCTTACCTTCAACGATGCCGCTTTCACCAATGTCGACTGGACCCCGATTACCACTCCCGGCTCGATCGACATCACCGTGCCCGCCGGCGTAGTGACTGGCGACTATACCGCCACCCTGGTATTCGGCAACAGCGCCTATCCCCAGATAGAGAGCGCCCCGATAAGCATCACCTTCCACGTGAACCTGCCCGAGACCTACACGATGCCTCTGTTCAGCGACGTGATAGCGCTGGTCGACACTTGCCATTGCTTCACCGACATACAGTGGTACCACCGCGAAAGCGGCGAGACTGCCTGGACGCTGATACCCGGCGCCACCGGCCACTACTACCAGCAGGTGGGCGGCCTGACAGGCGAGTACCGCGTGAGCGCCACCATGGCCGGCGTGCCCACTTTCACCTGCCCGCAGACCGACGTGACGACGCTAATCTCGGACGAGGAAACTTCCGACACCAAGGTATCGGCCTACCCCAACCCTGCCACCGACCGCGTGGTGGTGAGCATCGACAACTCGATGGCCGAGCGCCATACCCTGCGTGTGATGAGCATCATGGGTCTGACCCTGGAGAGCACCACCTTCGACGGCAACAGCACCACCGTGGACATGAGCCAATACCAGAGCGGCAACTACGTGGTCAGCGTCGACGGCATTGTGGTACGTGTGATTAAGAAGTAAGTAAACCATCAACAAAGAGACAAAGATATGAAACGCATATTCATCCTGTTCGGTGCGCTGGCCATAGCCTTCGGAGCACAGGCACAGCAGAACCAGCACAGCAATTATATCGGATATTATGTCGGTGGAGGCCTCAACACCCTCATGTACAACCCCACCCACGGCAATTATTCCATGGGCCTCGGCTTCAACGGCGGTCCGCGCTACACCCACTTCTTTGGCCGCCACTTCGGTATCGGCTTCGGCGTGGAGTTCAGCTACAACCAGGCTTCGACAACGTACGACTTCACCGAGGTCAGCATCGGCATGACCCATGCCGACAACCAGAACGTGCTGTACGACCTGAGCACCACCTTCAACAATTGGAACGAGCACCAGCACCTGATGGTGCTGAGCGTGCCCGTCGAGCTGTTCTGGCGTGCCCCGATGGGCGAGAACACCGCCTTCATCCTGGGCTTGGGCGCCAGCCTCGACATGCCCCTGAAGGTGCGCTACAGCGCCACCGAGGGCTCTTATAGTACCACCGGCTACTTCCCCGCCCTGGGCTACTCCGTCAGCGACCTGCCCGACCATGGCTTCCGCTCGTACGACGCCGACTTCGAGAGCGACCTGAAGATCAACAAGCTTGGCATCAGCGTGCTGGCCGATCTGGGCTTCCGCTTCGCCCTCGGCCGCCACTGGGGCCTATACCTCGGTGTCTACGGCAGCTATGGTTTGACCAACCTGCTCGACAGCGTGAGCACCAGCCCGGTGCTGGCCATCTCGGAGGCCGACGCCTCGCAGCTTGACTACAAGGGCACCTTGGCCTCGAACGAAATCGACGCCCTGCGCCTGCTCAATGTCGGCCTGAAGCTTGGTATCGATTTTGGCTGGAACTGTGAGCCGCGCCAGCACGACGACGAGGCCGAAGCTGCCCGTCTGAAGGCCTACGAGGCTGAAGCCGCACGCCGCGCCGAAGCCGAGCGCGAAGCTGCCGCACGTGAGGCTGCCGAGCGCGCCGCACGCGAGGCTGCCGCTGCCGAAGAGGCCGCACGTCAAGCCCAAGCCGAAGCCGCCCAGGCCGAAGCCGAGGCTGCACGCCAGGCCGAAGCCGCCGCACGCGAGGCCTCGTGCATGACCCGCGCCGACATGGTGCAGGCCGTGGCCGCTATCGACAACGACCTCGAGACTGCCGCCAACGCCGCCAACAACAACGAGTCGAACCAGGCCCTGGCCGATGCCCGCGCCAAAGCCGCCGCCGCCAAGGATGCCTACACCCACGGCCGCGCCTGCGAGGCCTACGACCTGTACAAGGAAGCCTATGCCCGCATGGCCGCCTGCTATGCCGCCGCCGCCCAGACCTTTGTGACCAAGGGCGACGAGGCACGCAAGGCTGCCCAGGATGCCGCCACCTATGCCGCTGCCGCCGCACGCAACGACCTGGACGGCGCCATGGCCGCCAACCGCAACGCCCGCATCAACTACGAGCTGGCCCGCCGCGCCGGCGAGAACGCCACCAAGATCGAGGCTCCCAAGATGCCCGAGAACGCCCCCGCCAAGCCGGTAGACCGCGTGGAGATGCAGAAGCAGCTCGACGACATCAACGCCACCGTGTACTTCGAGTTCAGCGGCACCGACCCGCACTTCGACGCCAAGACCGATGCCACCATCCGCACCCTCTGCGCCTCGATGATGGCCGACCCGACCCTGAAGGTCACCATCACCGGCCACACCGACAACGTGGGCTCGGCCGCCAGCAACATGAAGTACGGCATGCGCCGCGCCGAGGCCCTGAAGAAGCTCATGGTGAAACTCGGAGCTCCTGCCGAGAACATCAAGTGCGAGAGCCACGGCATGAACGACCCGATAGTGCCCAACGACACCGACGAGCACCGTCAGCAGAACCGCCGCGCCACCGTGGTGCTGAACTAATACATAATAATATATGTAAGCGGGCCGCCGCGACCGATGGTCGCGGCGGCCTCTTTTTGCGTCCCTGCCGCCACCATCGCCCCCACTGCGCCGCACCCCCTACGCACCCCCACCGCCCCATCTCCGGCCATAGTCGGACTTGATACGGACCAGATACGGAGTTGATACGGACTTGATACGGACCAGGTGCTGACAGCCAGGCACTTACATCGGCCGATTTTCGACACGAATTTCGGTTTTTGCACAAATTGGTATCTCGCAGAATATCAACACCGTGCAAGAAAAAGAGCCTGCGGGGGCAATAATTGGCCCGTGGAGGCGTTATGGAGAAAACAAGAGCAACGAAAGTGAACAACAAGGTCCTCATCATTTACACAGGCGGCACCATTGGTATGGTGCAGGACGAAAACGGGTCGCTCCATCCCTTCGCCCTCGACCGCATCTACGACGCCGTGCCCCAGCTGAAAAGCTGCAGCTACGACATCGACTCGGTCACCCTCGACGAGATTATCGACTCGTCGAACATGACCCCTGCCATGTGGGGCGAGATAGCGGGCATCATAGAGCGCGAATACAACCGCTACGACGGCTTCGTGGTGCTGCATGGCACCGACACCATGGCCTACACGGCCTCGGCGCTGAGTTTCATGCTGAAGAACCTGTCGAAGCCTGTCGTACTGACCGGCAGCCAGCTGCCCTTGGGCATGCTGCGCAGCGACGGCCGCGAGAACATCATCTGCGCCCTCGAGATTGCGTCGACCCGCCTGGCCACCATACCCGAGGTGTGCATCTTCTTCGAGAGCCACCTCTACCGCGGCAACCGCTGCACCAAGATGAACGCCGAGAACTTCGACGCCTTCGAGAGCTACAACTACCCGTCGCTGGCCAAGGTCGGCATCAACATCACCTTCAAGGAGCACCTCTTCCTGCCCATGCCCACCCAGCCGCTGATGGTGCGCACCCAGTTCGACACACGTGTGGCGGTGCTCAAGCTCTTCCCCGGCATCGGACCCGAGGTGGTCAACGCCGTGCTGCACGCTCCCGGACTGCAGGGCGTCGTCATCGAGACCTACGGCTCGGGCAACGCACCCACGGGCCAATGGTTCATATCGGCCCTCGACGAGGCCATACACCGCGGAGTGATTGTGATGAACGTGACCCAGTGCAAGGCCGGCGCGGTCAAGATGCGCCAATACGCCGCCAGCTGCGACCTGGACCGCATAGGCGTGGTAGGCGCCGGCGACATCACCATCGAGGCCGCCATTACCAAGATGATGTACCTGCTCGGCATTTACCCCAACGACAAAGAGCATGTGAAGCAGCGCCTCAGCGACTCGCTGCGAGGCGAGATTTCCGAATGAGTGGTCATTCATCATTAAACTGTACTATAGGTGAACAGGCTTGATCGTTGTACGAAGAACGGGTGGTGGCGCATCGCGGTTGCTGCGATGGTGCTCACCCTACACCTTTCACCCTCAACCGCGAGCGCCCAAGTGCAACCCGGCAACCTGGGCCACTTCGACAACCGCCTGCTGCACTACGGCATACAGGTGGGCTACACCCAGTCCAAGTTCGACCTGGCCTTCAGTGAGAGCGACAGCCTGCGACAGACGCTGCAAGGCGTCACATCCTACTACGCCCCCGGCTTCCACATAGCCGTCATCGGCGACCTGCGCATGGGCCGCTGGTTCAACCTGCGCATGCTTCCCGGCGTCACACTGGTCACACGCGACATAAGCTACTCGTGGGAAAGCGGCTATCTGGTCGCCCACCGCAACGCCGAGCGCAGCCGCAACGTCGAGTCGGTATACGGCGACATACCCATCGAGGTCAAGTTCCGCTCGGTGCGGTGGAACAACTTCCGCCCCTACCTGACCGCCGGCGCCAGCTATGGCTTCGACTTTGCTTCGTTGCGCAAGAACCGCAACCAAACCAACCAAGCCATCATACGTCTCGAACCCCACGACCTGCGCTACTCGCTGGGCATGGGGTTCGACGTGTTTCTGCGCTACGTCAAGTTTGCTATCGAGTTCAAGATGAACTTCGGCCTGCTCGACCTCAAGGTCGAGGACCAGGATGTCTACATCCGCTCGTTCGACAATCTGTCGACGCGCACCTTCATGTTGAGTTTCACTTTCGAAGGCTGAGAACCCACTCGGCCACAGCCTGCATGGCCTCGGGGGCCATGGTCTCCTCGATTTTCACATAGTCGGCTGGGGCTCCCGTGGCACTGTGCTGAAACAGGTGGTTCAGGCCCGGCAGCTCACGGCATTCGGCACGGTGCTTGGTCAGTTCGCGTATGCGCGCCTGGTTGGGGCGGGCCACCACCTGACAGTCGGTACTGCCGTTCAGCGCAAGCATGGGACACTTCACCTTGGGCAGCCACTCGGCGGGGTTGAGTTTCAGGAAAGTCTGCATCCAGCGGCTGTCAAGCTGCTGCTTGACTTGGGCCGCCGCACCGCGACCAAGGCCTATGCTGTCGACCTGGGCGGGGGTGAGTTCGGCGGTGTGGCGCTTTATGACGGCACGGTACTCGTCAAGGGTGGCGCCCTGGGGCATGGCAAACAGTTCGCGCATGCACGCCAGCCGCTCGGCCAGCAGGGACTCGCCGAGGCCGGCTGCACGGTATATGGCCTCGTTCTGCTGCATCATCACGTCCAGTCCCGAACAGCCTTGGCCTGCCAACATCACCACGAACTTCACATCGCGGTTGCGGGCCGCCACCATAGGAGCTATGGCGCCACCTTCGCTATGGCCACCAAGGCCCAGACGCTTGCGGTCGACATGGCGGTTGCCTTGCACGGCCTTGAACATAGCCTCGGCATCCTCGGCAAAAAGGCGCGTGTCGGCGCTGTCGAGCACACCGGTGCTGGCACCCACGCCACGGTCGTCGTAGCGCAGGGTGGCTATGCCACGCGAGGCCAGGTAGTCGGCCAATACCAGGAAAGGCTTGTGGAAGAAGAGCTCCTCGTCGCGGTTCTGCTGGCCGCTGCCGCTCACCAGTACCAGGCAGGGGTATCGCCCGTCGCCGCGCGGATAGGTCAGCGTACCCTCCAGATGCACCGCGTTGCCCTGGCTGTCGGTATAGTCGGCCACAATGGTCTCCTCGTCGAAGGCATAGGGCGGTTGCGGGGTTTGCGGGCGGCGCATCAGGAAGATGGTGTCCGAGGCCTCGAAGGTTATATCCTCGCGCAAGAAGCCTTGCCGCCAGGTGCCCACCAAGTCGCCGTCGCGCGGCGTCAAGGTAATCTTGAGATTGAGGCTCGAACACTCGATGCGCAAGGTATCGCCGCGACGGCTGCTTTGGCTCACAGGCAGCGGAGCCTCGCTCTGCATGGGGCTGTAGAGTTCGGGCAGACTGTCGGTCAGATGCAGGCTAAGCACCAGACCCGTCTTCGCGCTCCAGCCGTTGTACCACTGAGCCTGTGCTGCCATGGCCATGCACAGCAGCACAGTAATCAGTATTCTCTTCATGTCTTGTTGTTGTTTTTCTGCTTAGGGTGCCGCTTGGCCTTTTTCAAGGCTTCTGCCAGTATCCATTCTATCTGCCCGTTGGCACTGCGGAACTCGTCGGCGGCCCATTTCTCGATGGCGTCGTAGACTTCAGTATCAATCCTCAGTGCGAAACTCTTCTTCATCGGGCAAACATGATCTTTTCGCTGTTGAACATCTTGGTCAGGCCCCACACGGCGATGCCGGTGTAGACCACATCGGAGACCAGGGTGACGATGACCGGCGTCCACGCAAGTTCGTGCGAGAAGACAGCGGTCATCACCTCAATGCTGTTGTAGAAGGGTATGAGGTACACTACCAACGAGTCAGAGGCACCATTCTGGAACATCGGCAGCAAACCGGCCAGCATCACCACCAGCATGAAGGGCACCACCATGGTGCCGGCGTTTTTCACGTCCTTAGCCAAGGCCGACAGCAGGCTGACAGCCGACGCCATGATGAGCACCGAGGCAAGGATGACCAGCAGCAGAGCCACATAGTCGCTCGTGGTGTAGTGGAAGCCCAGGTCGACACTATCCCCCATGCCCACCATCTTGGGCAACGAGAGGGCAATACCGACAAAACTCGAGATGCCGCTGAGCAGTGCGATAGCGCTGAGGGAGACAATCTTGCCCAGGGCCAGCTCGTTGCGCTTCATCGGCGTCACCAGCAGGGTGGCTATGGTGCCGCGCTCTTTCTCGCCGGCAATGGCGCTGGGGGCGATGGCCATCACACCGCTGAAGAGCATCATGATGATAAGCATGGGCAGTATCTTGCTCCATATCATGGCACCGATGCTCTCGTCGGTAGCTTGGTCGAAGCGCTGTCCCTCGTCCTGCGGCACATTGACAGTGAAGGTGCGCCCTATATTGCCCAGCACCGTGCTCACCGTCATGTACACACGGCTAGCGGCGTTGTTGGTGCTGTTGTAGTAAATCTCCACGTTGGGCAGCATGCCGCTATCGGCCACCTGCACGCCGGCCAGAGCCTCCTCGAAGCGCTCGGGAAAGCGCACCAACACGGCGTTGATTTCTTTATCCTCGAGCATGGCAATGTCGGCATCGGTCACCGGCTGCTCCACCACTACCAGACTGCTGTCCATGGTAGAGAACATCGGCGCCAGGCTTGTGGGCATATTCTCCACGCGCATTGTCACCACCTCGCCGGCACCTTCGGTAACCATCTTCTGTATGCCGTTGCCCATAAGGCTGTAGATGATGTATATCAGCAGGCCCGGCATAATCACCGTGGTGAACAGCAGCTGGCGGTCGCCGAAGAAGCGTGCAAACTCTTTCTTGATTATTGTCCATGTGTTGCTTTTCATTCTTCACCTCCTTTCACTTCTTTGTACATATTGAAGAAACGGTCTTCTATGCTCATGCCGTCGCACACCTCGTCCAGTGCGCCACAGGCCACCAGACGTCCGTCGATGATGACGCCCACGCGGTCGCACAGGCGCTCCACGAGGCTGAAGATGTGTGTGCTCAGTATTATGGTCTTACCCTCGGCACGCAGCTCCTGCAGGTAGTCGGTCACCGTACGGGCGGTGAGTACATCGAGCCCGTTGGTGGGCTCGTCGAAGATGATGACCTCGGGATCGTGTACCAGCGAGATAACCAACGACAGCTTCTGTTTCATTCCGGTACTCAGGTTAGCCACCTTCACCTCGGCAAACTTGTCGATACCGAACCGCTCGAACATCTTCTGCTTGCGTTCCTTGCATACCTCGGGCTCCACGCCGTGCAACTCGCTGAAGAAGTCGAACAGGTAGTTGGGGGTAAAGAAGTCTTCAAGCTTGAGCTCTGACGTAAGGAAGCCTATCTTGGAGCGCACCATGGCAGGGTCGGACACCACACTGTAGCCGTCGAGTATGGCGTCGCCACTGTCGGGCTTAATCAGCGTGCTCAGCATACGCAGGGTAGTAGTCTTGCCGGCACCGTTTGGACCCAGCAGGCCGAATATCTCGCCTTTGCCGGCCACAAATGAAAGGTTGTCGACCGCAACCTTGCGTCGGTCGGCCGTGCGCTCAATCTTCTGTTGTTTACGCGAGAGGGTGAACGTCTTGCTCAACCCCTCGACTTTCAGTATCTCTTCCATATCCTGTATATTGTTCTTTAGTATATACTACCAGTATTCAATACCGGCGTGGCACCTTCGTCGCCGCAAAGCACCACCATCAGATTGCTCACCATGGCGGCCTTGCGCTCTTCGTCCATCTCCACCACGTTGTCGGCAGCCAGCTTCCGCAGGGCCATATCGACCATCGAGACAGCGCCTTCCACAATCTTCTCGCGGGCGGCGATGATGGCTTCGGCCTGCTGCCGCTTGAGCATCACACTGGCTATCTCTTGGGCGTAGGCTAGGTAGTTGATACGGGCCTCGACCACATCGATACCGGCTATCTCGAGGTGCTTGCTAATCTCTTGCTCCAGGCGGCGGTTCACCTCGTCGCCACCGTTACGTAGCGTCACCTCGTTCAGATCCTCGAGGTTGTCATAGGCGAAGAGGCTCGCCACCTTGCGAAGGGCCGAGTCGCTCTGCACCGACACGAAGTTGTCGTAGCCTTTAAGCTGCTGCTGCACGGTACTGTTGTCGGTACCAATCTGGCGGTGGGTAGGCTGGGCAGCACCCTCGACGTCGATGTTGAAGCAGGCCTTGTAGGTATCTTTGATGCGCCACACCAGCACCAAACCGATCATTATCGGGTTGCCACACTTATCATTCACCTTGATGGGGGGCACGTCCATGTTACGTGCTCGCAACGAGAGCTTGCGCTTCACGTAGAAAGGATTGGTCCAGAAGAAGCCGTTGTCGGTCACCGTGCCACTGTAGCGGCCAAAGAAGGTCAGCACTCGACACTGGTTGGGTTGGATAACCATGAAGCCTGGCAGATGGAAGCCCCACAGCACCCAGCACAGGCCACCGACGACACCGGCAATGGCATTCTCTTTTTCGCCAGCCACAATGCATAGCCACACCGCCAGGCAAAGTAGCACCAGATTGATGATCAAGTGCAGGAATCCGTTGTTCGCCACACTCATTTTCTTGTTTCTTTCTTTTGTTTCCATATCATTGTATTTTAATTCGTTTGCCTCTATTAAGTGATATTATTTTGATGTCATTTCGAATGCAAAGATACAAACTTTTCCTATTCTACAAGAAAAATATTGCATTTTTTTCGTCCAAAATGCATGTTTCTCGACATTTGTAATACTAAATCATTAGAAACAACGTTATAAACGACATGAAAACGACCACCATCCGCCTTGCACTGCTTGCACTGCTGCTGACCGCCACCACGGCAATCTCGGCGCAGGATGCACCGACCCGTCGCCCTGTGCGCGGAGTCGGCAACGGCCCCATGCTGCGGAGCCACGTCAAACTGCCAACCATAGCCGCCGCCACTCCCGACCCGCAACCCGCCAACAAAGGGCACTATACTTTTGGCACCATACTCGACGGCGACACTGTGCCCCTCTACAACCTTCGCGAGGTCACCATCTATGCCGACGGCATGCTCTTGACACCAAAGGAGATAAAAAGCAACGCCAAGCTGATACGCAACGTGCGCCTCATGCTGCCCTATGCCCAGGAAGGCAAGCGCCGCCTCGACGCCCTCGAGGTCGAGATTGCCGCCCTGCCGCGCAAGGAGCGCAAGGCCGCCATCAAGGAAGCCGAGCGCGACCTGTTGGCACAGTACAAAGGCGAAATATCCAACTACACCTTCTCCCAGGGTCTGGTGCTCATCAAGCTCATCGACCGCGAGACCAACCGTACCGCCTACAAAATCGTGGGCGAGCTGCGCGGCTCACTGCGCGCCGGCCTATACCAAGCCCTGGCCAAACTCTTTGGCTACAACCTGAAGGACACCTTCGACCCCAAACGCAACAAGAAGGACGACCTCATCAACCGCATCTGCATCTCGATTGAACGCGGCCAAATCTAAACCTGCACCATGAAAGCCTATTGCCACCTTGCCGCCGTCCCCATGCGCGCCACCCCCAGCGACCGCGCCGAGATGGTCAACCAACTCGTACTGGGCGATACCGCCGACATCGTTGAGCATCAGGAGAAATGGAGCCTGCTTTGTTCGCACTACGACGGCTACCGCGGCTGGGTCGACAACAAGCAATTCGCCCCCTTTGCCGATGCCGCCGACCTGGCCTCCAGCCTCTTCCTGGGCACCCCCTACCTGTGGGGTGGCCGCTCAACCGGAGGCATCGACTGCTCCGGGCTCACACAGATTTGCTTCAAGGCCAACGGCATCTGGCTCCCACGCGACGCCTCGCAGCAGGCCACCGCCGGTGTCGAGGTATGCCTTTGCGACGCCCGCCGCGACGACCTGGCCTTCTTCCACAACCCCGAAGGCCGCATCGTGCACGTGGGCATCTGCCTCGGCGACGGCCACATAGTGCACGCCTCGGGCTGCGTGCGCATCGACACCCTCGACTCGCAGGGTATCTACAACGAAAAAGCGCACGCCTACTCGCATGCGCTCCATTCCATACGCCGTATCTTAAACTAAGCCACAGCCTCGCGCACCGGATATTCCACCGTGCGCCCGACCATCTGGCAAGCATAATTCTGCAAGCGCCCGTAGCGGGTGCAGAGTGCCTTGTTGCCGCTGGCCGCATGGCGGCCGGCAACTTCCACCTCTGCCATAGCCTCTATATCACACAACAGCTGGCGGTGCGTCAACCGGCTGTAGGTTCCGCCACCGGTATACACCAGCGTGCACACGTCGTCGGTAGTCACCATATTGCGGCGCCGTTCCACCGTAGGCTCCTCTTCTGCACATACCTCTTCGGCCAGCAATGCATTCAGCGTCAACACCTCGGCATCACCAGACAAGAGCACCACCTGCTCTACCGACTCCACCTGAGGCAACAGTAGACGGAATCGGGAAAGCAACTCGCAATCCTCCACAAACAGGGTACGTACACCGGCCTGCGTGAGGCACTCCACATATTCCTCGGCCGAAAGACCCTTGCACAACGGCAACAGCACACCGCCTGCTTGCATCACACCTATATCTATTATATTCCACTCGGGGCGGTTGTCGGAAATCAAGGCCACCGCCTCGCCTCGCCGCAAGCCATGGCCCACAAGCCACAGACTGAGGCGTTCGGCCTGGCGCAGATATTCCTCTGCCGTCAATCGCACATCGCCATATCGAAAACAGGGTCGGCGCGAGCCGCGCGAAGCACGCTCGGCGACTATGTCAAACAGTCGGGTAGGATTGTCATGTCTATTCATAGCCGTTCTTTTTCAATTTCGGATGCAAAAATACCACTATTTTTCGTCCCACCAACGTCATTGTTCCATGAAACCGGCAAAAGTGGCGAAATACACCCACCTGGTGGCGAAACCCCGCATTATAGGGACGAAAGTGAGCAAAAAGACACTCATCACACCACTTCACGGACATTTACATACGCCGAATCTCGGCACCAAACCGACCTCGGCACCCCTTTTAAACGACACAGTCAGTCCCGCCCCCTGTTCCCACTCAGCTCACCCCTGTCGGCCCACCCCCTCCGCTCCCGTTCCCCTCCCCTTCCCCTTCGGTCGTTGTACTATCGTTGTACTATTGTTGTACTATCGTTGTACTATCGTTCTTATGTATCGTTGTACTATTGTTGTACTATCGTTGTACTATCGTTCTTATGTTTTCAATAGTACAACGATAGTACAACAATAGTACAACGATAGTACAACGACCCTACCGGAAGCGGAGGGGAAGAGGTTCTGGAGGGGTCGGGGCGGGAATGCAATAAAGCATTTCACTTTATATCAAGAAAAAAAGCAGGCCCTTGTTTACATTTCAATTTTATTTGTATATTTGCACATATACACGCACCACACCTTCCCATCCTACACTCCTACACATCAACACCTTACTACAGCCCACAGCCAAACACTTCACCCTTAAACGACAGTCGAACAAGTATTAACCATGAGCCTTATGAAGACCGAGCCCCGCGACCTGACCTTTGCCATTGACGCCAAAACGCTGGTGCTGATGCAGGATTTCCTCTTTAACGGCTCCTTCCAGTCCAACTTTGTTTACATAGACCCATTCGCCTCCTTGTCATACACCACCAATGTGGAATACCTGAAAGGCATTCTCTTCCAGTCCATCACCACCCGCGACAAGAAGTTCTACCTTGCTGGCATCAGCTCACAATGGTTCTATAAAGACGCTCAGGTACCGCCAGCATCGCTTACCAACCCTAATTGCCCAGAGTACAATACACTGCCTGTTATTATTGTTGACAAAATAGAAACATACAGCATCCAACATATCATTACGCCCTCGTTCCCTCTCAACTCAGTTTCATCTGATAATAGACCAATTACCACCTATGTTTTTAGTACAAATTGTTCAAATTAATTAAATGAAAAAAAAGGTCTTATTTTACATAGCAATACATTTCACTTTAACAACATTAGTGACAACACTCCATGCACAAGACACTGTGCAGTACGGTGATTCTTGCTATCTGTTTACACCATTGGCCTCGGAACTTCCTCCGATTTATGCCCCAGGTGATACTATACCACTTGCATGTTATGCAAATGCATATAATACTTATGAACTAAAAATAACAGAAAACGACATACGGATTAATGTCTATGGTGTTGCAGCAACAGTCTTATTAAACGAAATCGAACCAGTCCCCGACCGGTATTCAGCTTACCTGTATGAAAAAATAAACGATGATATCGTCCTAATTGACAGCTCTACTGCCTACTCATGCATCAACCATTTTCACTATCATGCCCATGCAGAAGGGGTAAACTACGATAGTATTGTCCCCTGCGTGGAATTCTATTTCAACGAACCACATAGCATTAGCGGTAATATTTATGTCGGAATTAGACGAAAGGAATTACCCGAACCGGGAGACTTGGGTATCTATAGTTTATACCGAGCATTCTCAGGTCCTGACAACAAAGAATATTGGTACCTTCCATCGTATCAAAGAACAATTTGTCACGGTTGGTGGGGGGCATTATTCCCCATCGTGCAGCCAGAGAGGATTACCTGCATGGCGGAGGCGCCATGGGTGGTGGAACGCGGCGACGACTATGCCATGCTGCAATGGCCCCTGGGCGACGGCAGCTACCAGCTCTCGCTCGCTCCCTACAACGTGATGCCCGACTCGGGCCTCGTGCTCTCGCTTGCCGACACCGCCTACACCGCCCTCGGCCTCGACTCCGGCGTCTACTACGCCGCACGCCTGCGCGCCGAGTGCCACCACTCCTGCCCCATACACGACGACACCACCGTCTGGAGCCCGTGGGGGCCGCCGACACTCTTCTACCTCGGCACCACCGAGCCCGACACCTCCTCCCTCGCCATCGGCCGCCCCGTCGACCACCCTGTCTGCTCCCTCTCGCCCAACCCCGCAACCGGCAGCGCGACGGTAGCCGCCTCGGCCCCCATACTGCTGGTCGAGCTCGTCGCCGCCACTGGCGAGGTGCTGCTGCGCCGCCCCATGGCAGGCGTCACACGCTGTTCCCTCGACCTAGAAGGTCTGCCCGACGGCATCTATCTGGTCCGCCTCACCACCACCCAAGGCCCAACCACCCGTCGTCTGGTAGTGAAGCAGTAGCGACCACATTGTGCGGCAGATACAAAGTTTATTTCGCCATATTAAATAAAAGTAGTACTTTTGCACCCAAAATAAAACGCAACATCAATGGCAGAACTAACTGAGCAAGAACAGATACGCCGCAATTCGCTGGCCGAGTTGAAGAAGTTGGGCATCAATCCCTACCCCGCCGCCTTGTATGAGGTGAACTGCACCAGCGCCGAAATCCTGGAGCGCTATCCGCAAGACAACACACTGTACCAACAAGTAAGCATTGCCGGCCGCATCATGAGCCGCCGCATCATGGGCGCCGCTTCGTTTGTCGAGCTACAGGACAGCTACGGCCGCATACAGCTTTACATAAAGCGCGACGAGATATGCCCCGACGAGGACAAGACCCTCTACAACACCGTCTTCAAGCGCCTGCTCGATATTGGCGACATCATCGGTGTGACAGGCTACGTCTTCGTGACCCAGATGGGCGAGACCTCGATACATGTGAAGACTCTCACGGTGCTCAGCAAGAGCCTGCGCCCGCTGCCCATCGTCAAGGAGAAAGACGGGGTGGTCTACGACGCTTTCAGCGACCCCGAGCTGCGCTACCGCCAGCGCTACGTCGACCTTATCGTCAACCCGCAGGTGCGCGAGACCTTTGTGCAGCGCACCAAGATAATCAACACGATGCGCTCCTTCTTCAACGAGCAGGGCTACCTCGAGGTGGAGACACCGGTGCTG
>CACYZN010000004.1 GCA_902778925.1 uncultured Bacteroidota bacterium | reverse complement strand
GCCCACCAGCTGGCAGCGGTCGCCGATGGCGTCGGTGTGCAGGCGCCAGCCGTCCCAGTCGTCCTCGGCCATGCCGTCCTCGATGCTGATGATGGGGTACTTGGCCACCCAGTCTTTCCAGAAATCACTCATCTGCTGCGGGGTGAGCTTCTCGCCGCTGCTCCACTTCAGGTGGTAGACGTTCTCCTCGGGCAGGTAGAACTCCGAGGCTGCGGCGTCGAGGGCGATGTACACATCTTCGCCCGGGCGGTAGCCGGCCTTCTCGATGGCCTGCAGTATGCACATGATGGCCTCCTCGTTGCTGCCCAGGTTGGGGGCAAAGCCGCCCTCGTCGCCCACGTTGGTGCTCAGGCCTTTGCTCTTCAGCACCGAGCGCAGGTTGTGGAACACCTCGGCACCCATGCGCAGCGCCTCGCTGAAGCTGGGGGCACCCACGGGCATGATCATGAACTCCTGGAAGTCGATGCTATTGTCGGCGTGCGAGCCGCCGTTGAGTATGTTCATCATGGGGATGGGCAGAGTGTGGCCGCCCACGCCGCCCAGGTAGCGGTACAGCTCCTGGCCGGTCTCCTGGGCTGCTGCTTTGGCGCAGGCCAGGCTTACGCCCAGTATGGCGTTGGCGCCCAGGCGGCTCTTGTTCTCGGTGCCGTCCAGCTCTATCATCTTGTCGTCGATGGCCTTCTGCTCGTTGACGAACATGCCCTGCAGCTCCTCGTTCAGCACGTTGTTCACATTGTTCACGGCCTGCATGACGCCCTTGCCCATGTACTGGCTCTTGTCGCCGTCGCGCAGCTCGCAGGCTTCGTGCACGCCCGTCGAGGCTCCGCTCGGTACGGCGGCGCGGCCCATGGCGCCCTGGTCGGTGTATACGTCGACTTCCACTGTGGGGTTGCCGCGACTGTCGAGAATCTGACGGCCCCTGATACCTATAATCTGGCTCATAATGTTTTGTTTATTTGTTGTTTACTGTTTGTTTTACGTTGCGTTGAAGCATGCAAATATACAAAACTTTTCCGAATTGGAACCGAAATTGCCGAAAAAACTGCCGCGCTGGGACCCATCACGCGTATCAGTTCCCTGTAGGCCTTGATGCAGTCGCATGGGCTGGGCCTCCATGCAGAACTATAGGCCGAAACGGTAGCATAGGCCGACTTTTGCCATACTACTCGCCCCTTTGATGTAGGGCCAGTTTCGGTCGCCGAAGTTGAAGTAACCCCAGTCAGCTTCTGCGAAGAAACCGACGTAGTTGTTGGGGTAGAAGGTGAGGCCGACGCATATCCCCCGTTCTGGAACAGGAGTCCTGTAGCGACAGATATAGCTACCCACTGTAGCCCGCAGGGTGAGGTCCCACATCCCTGGTTCGCGGTTCATCGTTTCGAGCAGGTGCCATATCAGGTCTATGCCGATGTAATATGTCGGCATGGTTTTTATCTCATCAAAGGCGGCGTCGGTATAACGGCCATGGCCTAATCCGAGATGAGCACCGAACGACAGGCCGTTCCCGAGCCTCAGTAAGTCGGCGTCGAGCATGCCTGCCACCCCAATCTCGAAGGTGTCATCGCTTCTTACAGCCGCTGCAGGAGCGTTGGAGAATAGGAATGTGTAGCCGAGACGGACGTTCTTACCAAACCCGTTGTCCTGGGCTTGGCCAAGGCTATAGAATAAGCACGTGATAACTGCAATAACAAGTGTCTTTCTCATGGCTTACTTTTGTTTATTTGATGTTTACAATTATGAAATATGTAAACATACAAAACATTTCCGAACTGGAGCCAAAAATGCCGAAAAAACTGCCAATCATTGCACCACGAGGCGTTTTGTGGTGCTACCGTTGATGGTTTGTATGGATACGATGTAGGTCCCGGCGGGGAGTCCGGCGAGGTCAATGTCGGCGGTGTGGGTGGCTGGATGGCTTGTGTAGACGAGCACGCCGCGGGCATTGTACACGTCGAGTTGCATTATGTTGTACCGGGCCGACACATGGGCGGTGGAGGTAGCCGGGTTGGGACTGATCGAGGTGGTCGAGGCGACGGCGGAGGCCGAGGCGATGCCCATGTTGTGGGTCGAGGTCCATATCAGGTTGGTCCATTCGGTAGTGTCGCCAGCGTTGGCGCAGATGGCGCGCAGGCGTATGCCGTATTGTCCGGCAGCGGTGTCGATGTTGCAGACGGTGAATACGTTGGTGGAGAGGGTGACGGTGTCCCAGTCGGCTTGTGCGGTGGTGATGGGGCCGTGTGTGAGCTGCACCTCGGTGTAGTTGGGGAAGGCATCCCAGGTGGCGGCGAGGCAGGTGGCCGAGGTGGGCTGAATGACGAGGTTGGCGATGGTGTCGGGGCAGTAGTCCTGAGGCGGCACAGTGGTGTCAAGCTCTATTATCGGGTACATTATAAGGACAAAATTTCCTGGTACACGGTAGAAGGCGGAGTCAAAGTAGCTGTACTGTAAGAAATTGTTGGTGCATAGTATACATGGTGTGCCGCCACAATGGGGTCTTGGGGATAATGTTTCTATCATTTCGCATTGGGTGTTGGTGAGATAGTCGGCAGGGTCTAAGTTAAGGTTGTAGGCAGTGTTGTTGATGACGATTCCTACATAGAAGGTATCTACAATGGTTATGGCATTGTCGAGGTAGAATTCGTTTAACCAAAGAGTCTTGCTTTTTGCGCCAACGCAGCAGCACTGTGTGGTGTCGAGCCCTCCGATTCCTGTAAAGCATGGGTTGCTGTAGTTTACAATATTGTCGAAGTTGCCGTCGAGATGCAGATAGCGGCGATTGGACAGGTCGCGCCACTCCACGCTGGCCACCTCGATAGGTTGGCCGTCTTTGCCGAAGCCTTGGTATATCTTGAAATATTCCGGCAGATAGGTCGTGTCGACTCTTGTAATGGGAGGTTGGGTGGTCCATGATTCTATCGCCGCGGCCACTCCAAGTATTCGTATCGGGGTGCTGGTGTAGAATTCTTGTGCGTATGTACCGTGACAGCTACCATGAACTATAGGCATACCGTCGCTAATCGTATTGTAGAACCCCCAGAAGGGCAAATAACCGTTGTTGGGCGTCTGCATGATGGTGTCGCCCACAATGTGATAATACAGGTTGCTGTACTGTGCATAGCCGCCACAGCACAACATCAGCATTGCTGCAAGGTATAATGTCTTTTTCATGGTTTTGGGTATTGTTTTATGATGGTATGTTTGTGGGAGTGGTTGATAGTATGTAGATTGTGCAATTGTGTCTATATTTCGTCGATAATGCAAACATATAAACTTTTTATGCTATTTGCAAGTTTTTCTTCTTTGTCGGCTCTGTTTTGCTGCAGCTGACGGTGTGGATTAGAGCCAATGCCATAGCTGCTGCTACGATGGTTGTGATTGTCTTTTTCATGGTGTTTTGTTTTAATTGGTTGCTTATGTTGCTTTTTTTTTTATTGAACAAGTGGTGCATGTGGCTGAGGATTACAACTAAATAGTATTAACCACAACATTATTATGTTTGCCTCATGCCACATGAACACCATTGTTTAACGGTTGCCTGCTGTGTCACCTGTGTCGGTCCCGCCGCCCGCCGAGGTGTTCCGCAGGGGCTCCGCTAGCCTTCCGGTCCGGTAGTTCTTATGTTGTTCTTATGTATTTCTTATGTTGTATTTATGTTTAAAACATAAGAAATACATAAGAACGATATAAGAACGACATAAGAACTACCGGAGGGGATGCGGAGGGGAAGGCTAGGGGAGCTGGTTTTGAGGCTGTTACGATGGTGTGGGTGCTGTAAGTGGATGGGTATGAAGCCGTTGGGCGCCACGCGGAGGATGGCGTGCGCATGGGGCAGAAAGTGCACGATGCTGATTGTCAGGCTTGAGTCCGGGCGGCGGGTCTAGCGGCTGCGGAGGGTGATTTCGTCGAGCATGAGCCAGGCGGGCTGGCCGGCGTAGGGGTGCCAGGGTGGCAGGGTGGGGCGTGCGGCGAGGCGCAGGCGCACGTGGTGCACGCGGCGGGCGCGGCGGGGCTCGAGGGTGTAGAGCAGGCGGCGGCTGTCGGCATAGGGGCTGGAGGGCGGGTTTTGCAGCTCGAGGTGCTGCCAGTCGCTCCAGCGGCGGCCGTCGATGCTCCACTGCACTTCGATGTCGAGCGGCCGCAGCACCCAGTCGGCGGGGCTGTGGCAGGCGCCGACCTCGATGCGGGCCAGGTCGGCGAAGGTGTCGAGCTCGAGGCTGAGCACCAGCGAGTCGGGCGCGGCGAAGCCGACCCAGCCGTGGTGGTAGTCGCCGGCCACGGCGCGGCGGCCGTCGGCTAGCAGCTGTGGGAAGCCCTCGTCGTAGGGGGCTGAGGGCTGGCACGAGGCCTCGATGCGGCGCAGGGGCAGGGGCTCGCTCTCGGCCACGGGCAGGCGGCGTTGCAGGTCGGGGTGGGGGCCGAAGGGCAGCAGGGTGGCGGCGCTGCCGGTGGGGTCGAGGACGAAGCGGTAGGTGTAGGCGCTGTCGCCGACGAGCAGATGGCGGTCGGCCACGCCGGGGCCGCAGGTGGCGGTGCCGAGGCCGGCGGTGCGGTGGTCGATGGTGACGGTGTAGAAGGGGTCGGGGTTGCCCACCTGGTTCCAGCGGCGGGCGCTGGTGAGGGTGCTGTCGCTCCAGCGGCGCACGCTGAAGCCCAGGGGCTCCTGGTCGGCGGGGCTCACGACGGTCAGCGCCACCCCGTCGCCGCCGAAGCGCACCCAGCGGGCCTCGCGGCGGCCCTGCTCCTGCGGCACCACGTACTGCGGCGCGCTGAGGTCGGCCAGGGGCTTGTACCAGGTGCTGACGCGCTGGGCCGTGCGGCGGTCGGGGTAGGCTTCGAACATGTTGCCGTAGTAGGTGCAGGCCTGGAAGACCGCGGTGTCGAGGCCCAGCTGCAGTCCCAGCATGGGGAGCGTGGCCACCTGGCGCGGCACCACCTGGTAGCTCAGCTGCAGCTGGCCGGCGGGGTTGACCTCGAGTATTTGGTTGACGAGCAGCGAGGCGCCGTCGGGGGTGACGAGGCGCAGCAGCATGTGCAGCTCGTAGTCGCCCTCGGTGTCGCGTGTGCGCACGGCATGGCTCCAGCCCACAAGCTCGGTGCGCAGTTGGTCGAGGCCCTGCCAGGCGCGGGCGCCGTGGGGGTCGGCCAGGTCGTTGTCGGTGGGCGGGCGCCAGAAGTGGCAGCGCAGGGGTGCGGCCAGCAGCTCGTGGCCGTGGTAGGTGTAGGAGGTGATGGCGCCGTCGTCCAGGCTGACGCTGAGCGAGAACTCCTTGTTCGAGAGCGTGGCGGTATGCTTTGTCTGCGTGTATTGTATGTCGTAGGGGAGCGAGCAGCGCTGCACCGTGGGCGTGGGGGCCGGCACGGTGACGTTGTAGCGGCCGCGGGTGTAGACGGCCTGCAGCTCGTAGGCGTGGGGGTGAAGTGTGCCGTCGGCGGCCAGCAGGCCGTTGGCGCAGAAGTTGTCGTCGTCCTTGATGCCCGGCAGCTCACCCAGGTCGCCGCCGGCAGCCCAGTAAGTGGAGAACGGAGAACGGAGAACGGAGAACCGGGGGGGGGCTGCAATGGACTGCGTAGCATCGCTCTCCACTCTCCGCTCTCCACTCTCCACTAGGAAGGCTTGGTCTATCCAGTCCCACACGAAGCCGCCCTGCAGCAGTGGGTAGCGGTCTATGGTGTCCCAGTAGTCCTTCAGGCCGCCCATCGAGTTGCCCATGGCGTGGCAGTATTCGACCATGATGTAGGGGCGCTGGTTGCGGGGGTTGCGGGCATACTGCGCGAGGTATTCGACCGAGGGGTACATGATGCCCACGATGTCGGTGTTCCAGTCGAGCTCGGCGCGCTCGTAGACAACGGGGCGCGTGTTGTCTTTGCCCTTGAGGAAGCGGTAGGCCTCCTCGAAGCAGTAGCCGTTGCCGCACTCGTTGCCCAGGCTCCAAGCGATGACCGAGGGGTGGTTGCGGTCGCGCTTGTACATGTTGTATATGCGGTCCAGTATGGGGTTGAGCCACTCGGGCTTCTTGGCCAGCGAGTGCTCGCCGTAGCCCTGGGCGTGGCTCTCGACGTTGGCTTCGTCCCAGAGGTAGATGCCGGCCGAGTCGCAGAGGTCGTACCACAGCTCGTCGTCGGGGTAGTGGCAGGTGCGCACGGCGTTGATGCCAAGCTCCTTCATGAGGGCTATGTCGCGGCGCATCTCGGCGGGGGTGATGTAGTGGCCGCCGTACATGGAGTGCTCGTGGCGGTTCACGCCGCGTATCTCCATGGGACGCCCGTTGAGGCGCAGCTGTCCGCCACGGATGTCTATGTGGCGGAAGCCGATGCGCTTGGTGATGCGCTCGGTGGTGTGGCCCGCGGCGTCGCGCAGGGTGACGGTGATGGTATAGAGGTTGGGGGTGCTGTCGCTCCAGGGGGCCACGCTGTCGAGGGTGAGGCTGGCCGTGGCAAACCAGTCGCGGGGTTCCAGACGCTTCTTCACCGTCAAGCGGCCGCCGTCGACGCTCCACTCCACACTGCCCCCCTGCACCTCGCGGCTCAGGTCGACCATCAGGTCGAGGCGGCCGGTCGTCCAGTCGGCGGTGTCGAGGTCGGCCACCACCTTGAGGTCGGTGATGTAGGTCTGCGGTACGCTGTAGAGCTCGACGCTGCGTGTGATGCCGCTCATGCGCCACATGTCCTGGCACTCCAGGTAGCTGCCGTCGCACCAGCGTATCACCTTGGCGGCAATGCGGTTGCTGCCGGCATGCAGGTAGCGGGTGATGTCCCACTCGGCCGGCGTCTTCGAGTCCTGGCTGTAGCCCACCTCGTGGCCGTTGATGTAGAGATACATGGCCGACTTGACGGCGCCGAACTTCACTATGGTGCGGCGCCCTTGCCACGAGGCTGGCAGGGTGAAGGTGCGGGTGTAGACGCCGGTGGGGTTGTAGGCCGTGGGGGCGTAGGGCGGGTTCGACGGGAACTCGTTGCGCATGTTCACATACACCGGCACGCCGAAGCCCTGCAGTTCGATGTTGCCGGGCACGCGTATGGTGTCCCATCGGGTGGGCGAGAGGGTGGCCTGGCCGGGAGTGTCGAAGTAGGCAAACTGCCAGGTGCCGTCGAGGCTCAGGCGCCACTGCTCGCCGTCGGGCACTATGCGGTCGTGGGGCTGCAGCTTGTTCAGACGGTACACCTCGAGGTTGTTCCAGTAGGGCTGGCCGCCCACGGTCAATGTGCACAGGCACAGTATGAAAAGTAATGACAGTCGCTTCATTTCGACTGCAAATGTACGCAAAAAAGAGCAAATAGCGGAAATAATGATAAAAGAGGTGCTTTTTTCAATTATTATTTGCCCAATCCAAAAAGTCTTTGTAGGTTTGCATTTCAGACATGGTGCTCTGTATTGAGGAGAGTATTGTGGCTCAGTTGGATAGAACATTAAACACTATTAATAAAGACATGATTATGAAAAAAGGCTTATTTTCATGGGTGCTTGTTGCGCTGCTGGGAGCGGCGTCGCAGGCGCAAATCAACACGTTCCCGTACATACTGGACTTCGAGGACGGCCTCGACGGGTGGACCGTGGTCGACGCCGACGGCGACAACAACAACTGGTATGTATACAGCCACAGTGGGTCGCACAGTGGCACACATGTAGCCACCTCGTGGTCCTACAACACTTCTGCCGACTTGATGCTTACGCCCAACAACTGGTTGATTAGTCCCGCCATCGAGCTCGGCTCCGACACGGCATACTTCTCGTGGTGGTGCCGCATACAGTCTATATGGGCCGGCGAGCACTATGCCGTCTATGTCTCGACCGCTGGCGACTCGGTAGGCGCCTTCACCGCTACAGCGCCCCTCTACGAGGCGACAATGAGCTATGACAACAACAACGTATGGAAGAAAGACAGTGTGTCGCTGGCCGATTATGTCGGACAGACGATACATATCGCCCTGCGTCACTTCAACTGCTCCAACCAGTACAACCTGATGGTCGACGACTTCACCATCGAGACCGTCGGCGGCTGCGAGCCCATCACAGGCCTTGCCGTGAGCGACATCACCTCTACCGGTGCCACCGTCAGTTGGAACAACAGCGAGACCGCTACGTCGGCCGAGATAGTACTCAATGGCGTCAGCATCGGGACCTTCAGCGACCCCGGCTACACCTTCTACGACCTGCAGCCTGCCACCAACTACACCGTCCTCGTCATACCGCAATGCGACAACGGCAGCACTGGGGCTGTGGCCTCCATCACCTTCTCCACGCTTTGCGAAGAGGTCACCGAGCTGCCCCACGTCGAAGACTTCGAGGGATCCGGCGTCGGTTGCTGGCACTACAGTCCCGCCGAGTGGGAGTGCTTGAACGTCGAGCTCTGGGCCACCAGCGGCACCCACTGCATGCACAGCGAGAACGGCGGCGTCCTTGTGAGCCCTGCCTTCGCCTTGCCCGACGACGGCGAGACCTATGTCGTAAGCTTCATGGCGCGACCTTTCAGCACCACGTTCTACAGCTACCCCTCCCACTTCAAGGTTTATGTGTCGTCCAGCGCCGCCACTGTGTTCGACTTGGCCGACTTTGTCGAGATACTGGATACCACCATCAGCACATCGGCCCATAGCATGATTATTGCCAGCCTCGGCGACTATTCGGGCCAGACGGTGACCATAGCCATCGCCAACGTTGGCAACAACGACCTGTTCATGGACGACTTCTCGGTGCGCACGCTCGCCTTACCGGTGGTCGACATTGAGGGTCCTGCCATGGCCGACGTCAATATCGCCACCACCTATGCCGCCGTGCTCTCCGAGGGCTCGACCACCAACATGAGCTACTTGTGGACGTCGACCATGGAAAGCGCCGCCAACGCCGCCATGTCGATCAACGACAGCTTGATGACCATCACCTACTCCGCGCTAGGCACCGACACCATCAAGGTGGTTGCCCACAACGACTACGGCGAGGACTCCGCACTGTTTATAGTGACTGTGCGCAATCTTAATCAGGTGACCGAGCTGCCGTACATCACCAGCTTCGAAGAAGGACAGGACACCAACTGGACCTTCGCCAACGGTGTGAATGGCTGGCGCCTGGGCACCAATGCCCACAGCGACGGAGAGCGAGGCCTCTACGTCAGCTGCACGGCCTACATGGGCGACTCCATATCCACAGACAGCAACTATTACAATATATTCCAGACCGTCTCCAGCTCGTATGCCTACAGGGCACTGCTGCTTGTACCAGGCGAGTATGCCGTGAGCTTCGATTGGCGGTGCCAGGGTGAGGAAGGATACGACTTTTTGCGCGCCATCCTTGTACCGAGCGGTGTGGAACTCACTGCCAACACCACCAACGGCATCACCGCCAGCAATCTTCCCGAAGGCTTTATCGCCATCGGCGGCGAGCTGAGCGGCAGCAACATCTGGCAGACCACCGAGGCTTCGCTGTACATAGCCGAGGCCGGCGTCTACCAACTGGTGTTCTATTGGCGCAACGACGGCAACTTCGGCGACCAGCCTCCCGCCGCCGTCGACAATATATCCCTGGGCTTGGTCACTTGCTTCAGACCTATCGATCTGACGCTCGACACTGCCACCAGCGACAGCTTGGCCTTCCATTGGACAGCCACCGGCATGGAGTCGCTCTGGGAGGTTAGCATCAACGACAGCGTCTATGGCCTTGTGGACGAGTGCTCCTTCGCGGTGGGCGGCCTCGAAGCCAACACCCCCTACACCGTCAAGGTGCGCGCCAAGTGTGACGAGAACGACCTGAGCACAGCCCTCGTCGGTACACTCTACACCGAATGCAGTGAAATAACCGTCCCTTATAGGGAGACCTTCTCGCCCGCCCTCGGCTTCCGCTGCTGGACTACCCTCGATGTCGACGGCAATGGTGAGACCTGGGACATCGTGTCGTCGTTCTCGGGCAATACCCTGGAGGCTCCATACAACATGTACGGCGCCACCGACGACTGGGCCATCATGCCTCCCGTGACTGTGCCCGACGACGCCGACGGCTACAAACTGCTGTGGGATGTGCGTGGCGGGAACTACGACGCCGATGCCTACTACGAGGTGCTTGTGTCGCCTACTGCCGGTGCCACCGTGGCCAGCTTCACCGATACCCTTTTCACCGAGACCTACGGCGTTGAAGCCTTTGCCAACCGCTCGGTCGGCCTCGACCAGTATGCCGGCCAGACTATACGTATCGCCTTCCGCCATGTGAACGATGAAGATGACGATGGCATTGCCCTCGACAATATAGAAATACGCCAGACCAACATCCCCGTCATACAGCTTGCCGGTCCCACCGAGGTCTACGTCGACGAGGAGACTACCTACGACGCCATCCTCGTCGAGGGTAGCACCAATGGCTTGACCTATACCTGGCATTCTGTGCTCGAGGCTGTCAGCTCGACGAGTGCCCTTCTGTATATCACCTACTCTGCCCCCGGCGTCGACACCATCACCGTCATCGCCCACAACTCGTATGGTGCCGATACAGCCTCGCTGGTTGTTACCGTAGTCGACGACAGCGACACCGTAGTCGAGCCAACATGCCCCGCTGCCGTAATCGACCAGGCCATCGCCACCGACAACGACATAACCATTACCTTCACCTCCACTGCTCCGCGGTTTGCCGTGGCCATCATGGCCGGCGGCTGGGCTGAGCCCACCACGGCCGACACCATCACCGGCCACAGCCATGTCTTCGCCGGCCTGCAGCCCAATACCCAGTACACCGTGGGTGTCCGCGCTTTGTGCGACAACGGTGCTGTCGGACAATGGGCTCGCCGCAGTGTGACCACCGCCAGCGGGACCGACGGCATCGATGACGCCAGTTTGGCCGGCGTGGGGCTCTACCCCAATCCGGCTTCCGATAAAGTGACGATAATCCTTCCCGAGCCTTGCGATGCTCCCACGATAGAGGTCTACACCGTCGACGGCCGTCGCGTGCTCGGCACCGTGGGTACCACGTTTGCTGTCGACCATCTGCCGCAGGGTGTCTATCTGCTGCGTGCCTCGACCCCCGGTTCGGTATACACCGCGCGCTTCAGCGTGAGCAGGTAGCTTTGCTGCAATCGCACTGGCCTTTGTCCGCCAGTGGACATCCGTGGCAGCCGCCGCAATGGCAGCTGCCACGGCCTTTTATGGTGCGCACCGCCCACCGCACCGCAAAGAAGAGCGTCGCGGCAAGGACAAGTGCCACTATGATTGTCTGTGTCATATCAGCAGTGAGCCTATTTGGAAGAAGAGTGTGGAGACTATCCATGCCAGCCCGATGGTGTAGGCCATGGTGAAGAGGGCCCACTTCCAGCGGCCGCTCTCGTTCTTGATGGCCACGATGGTGCTGATGCAGGGCATGTAGAGCAGAATGAAGAGCAACATGGAGGCGGCGCTGAGGGGCGACATGTGGGTTCGCACCAGCTGTGAGACGCGCAGTTCGCCCGACTCGCTCTCGAAGTCGGCTTCCAGCTGTTCGGCCTCGTCGTCGCTGGTGGCGTAGACCACGGCCATGGTCGAGGCGACCACCTCTTTGGCGCCGACGCCGGCCAGCAGCGAGACGCTCTGGCGCCAGTCGAAGCCGCAGGGCCGCATGGCGGGCTCGATGGTCTTGCCTATGCGGGCCATGTAGGAGTTCTCGGCCTGGGCTATGCGGTTGTCGTTGGTGGGGAAGTAGCTGAGGGCCCACACTATGATGCTGGCGCCGAGGATGATGGTACCCATCTTCTTGAGGTATTCCTTGCCTTTCTCCCAGGTGTGGCGCAGCACGGCCTTGGCGGTGGGCATGCGGTAGGGCGGCAGCTCCATGACGAAGGGCAGGCTCTCGCCCCGCACGAAGAAGCGGCTGAAGAGCTTGGCCATGAGCACGGCCATGACCATGCCCAGCAGGTAGAGGCCGGTGAGGATGAAGGCCGCCCACTGGCTGAAGAAGGCCGAGACGAGTATGACGTAGACCGGTATGCGGGCCGAGCACGACATCATGGGGATTACGAGCATGGTGAGCAGGCGCGATTTGCGGTCCTCGATGGTGCGGGTGGCCATGATGGCGGGCACGTTGCAGCCGAAGCCCATAATCATGGGTATGAAGCTCTTGCCGTGCAGGCCCATGCGGTGCATCAGCTTGTCCATGATGAAGGCGGCGCGGGCCATGTAGCCGCTGTCTTCCATGAACGAGATGAAGAGGTAGAGGATGAGTATGTTTGGCAGGAACACTATGACCGAGCCCACGCCGGCTATGATGCCGTCGGCCAGGAGCGAGCGCAGCGGTCCGTCGGCCATGTGGTCGCGCACCAGGTCGCCCAGCCATCCGAAGAGGGCGTCGATCCAGTCCATGGGGTATTGCCCCAGGGCGAAGGTGCACCAGAAGGTGATGAACATGACCACGAGGAAGAGTGGGTAGCCGAGCCAGCGGTGGGTGACGACGGCGTCGATGCGGTCGGTATGGCGGTGCAGGGTGCTTTTCTCGTTGCGGCTGTAGCACTCGGCCAGTGCGCCGCGCACGAAGGCGTACTTGGCGTCGGTGATGGCGCTTTCGATGTCCTGGTGCTCGGCCTCGACGGTCACCTGGTGCCCTTTGCTGATGTCCTTGTCCACCAGTCGGCGGCCGCTGGTCTTCTTGTATTCCTCGGCAATCTGGTTGCGCATGGCGAGCACGCTGCCGTCAGGGTCGCGCTCGGCGGCGTACTGCTCCAGCTGGCGGTCGTTTTCGAGCAGCTTGATGGCGAGGAAGCGGGTGGAGAGCGAGTCGCTGAAGCCGTGTTCGTAGAGCTCGGTGCGCAGGCGGCGTATGCAGCGCTCGAGGTCGGTGCCGTGGTTCACGTGGATGTGGCGCGTCTTGTCGTCGCGCCCTTCGAAGACCTCGATTATCTTGTCGAACAGGCGGTCTATGCCGTCGCCGTTGCGGCCGGTGGTGGGCACGATGGGCATGCCGAGCAGTGTCGAGAGCTGGGCGATGTCGAGCTGGTCGCCGCTGCGCTGCAGCTCGTCGTACATGTTCAGGGCCATCACCATCGTGATGTCCATGTCGATGAGCTGTGTGGTGAGGTAGAGGTTGCGCTCGAGGTTGCTGCCGTCGACCACGTTGAGTATGATGTCGGGGTTTTTCTCGATGATGTGGCGGCGCACGTAGAGCTCCTCGGGCGAGTAGGCGCTGAGGCTGTAGGTGCCCGGCAGGTCGACCAGGTGGAAGGTGTAGCCTCCGTGCTCGAAGGTGCCTACCTTCTCGTCGACGGTGACGCCGCTGTAGTTGCCCACCCGCTCGTGGGCGTGGGCCGCGATGTTGAAGATGCTGGTCTTGCCGCAGTTGGGGTTGCCCACCAGGGCCACGTTGATGGTGCGCGAGCGGTCGCTGACGATGTGCTGCAGCGTGGTCTCGCCGGCCTCGATGCCGCGGTAGTCGTCGTGGTTCACTATCTCGCGCTCGGCCTCGTCGGGCGTCACTATCTCCACCTTCTCGGCGTCGGCGCGTCGCAGCGACACCTCGAAGTTCATGATGCGGTACTTTATAGGGTCTTTCAGCGGCGCGTTGAGCACGGCCGTGACCTCCATGCCCTTGATGAAACCCATCTCTATGATGCGCTTGCGAAAAGCCCCGTGTCCCGCCACGCGGACCACTACGCCTTTCGCACCGGTCTGTAGTTCAGATAGTAGCATTAGTCTTTCGTTTTATTTCGAATTGCAAAGATAGCCATAATTCCCCATACACGCAATCACCATTATTGGTGAACCTCACTTTCGCCTCCCACCTTTCACCTCTCACCTCCCACCGTTACGATGAATTTCGAATTTCGAATTTCGAACTTCGAATTTCGAATTCAGCCTTTCACCTCTCACTTATCACCTCTCACCTCTCACCTTTCACCTCTCACCTCTCACCTCTTCCTCTATATCTTATGTTGTATTTATGTTTAAAACATAAGAAATACATAAGAAATACATAAGAACGACATAAGAACTACCGGAGGGGAAGCGGAGGGGAAGGCTGGGGGAGCTGGTTTTCAGTGGGTAACGAAGGGTCGAAAAACAGACGGCTTGGACCGGGGTGTGCGTAAATTAACTGTTTTTAACATAAAAGTGTTATAAAGTGTGAAAAGAAAGTGTTACCTTTGCAACACGAAACAAGGCGGACCCGACTGTTGGCGGGTCGCAATAGTTAGTGAGACAGAATATGATAGCAATGATAGGCAGTGGCACGTGGGCTACTGCGATAGTCAAAATATTACTCGAGAACCCCTCGCAAAGGCTCAATTGGTGGGTGCGCGACCCCCAGGTGTGCGACAGTCTGCGGCACCATGGCGTCAACTGCAAGCACCTGCCCGACCTGAAGCTCGACGCCAGCCGCATCAACCCCTCGACCGACCTGGACCAGGTGGTGGCCGCGAGCGACCTTATCTTCCTTGCCATACCCTCGGCCCACCTAGAGGGCGTGCTTTCGCGCCTGCCCCGGCAGTCGCTCGAGGGCAAGCGCTTCGTGTCGCTCGTCAAGGGGTCGTTGCCCGACCGGGCGATGAGCGTGTCGCAGTACCTCGAGCAGGAGCTGGGTGTGCCGCACGACAACATCTGCGTGGTGAGCGGGCCGAGCCACGCCGAGGAGGTGAGCCTTGGAATGGCCACATTCCTCACCATCGCCACCCACTGTCCCCAGCTGGCTTCCGAGGTGGAGCAGGCGCTGCGGTGCAGCTACATACACACCTCGCACACCGCCGACATCGACGGCGTGGAGTGCTGCGGGCTGGCCAAGAACATCTATGCCATCGCCGCCGGCCTCTGTCAGGGTCTGGGCTATGGCGACAATATGAATGCCGTGCTCACCACCGCCGCCTTCCGCGAGATGCGCGACATCATGCAGAGCAGGCTGCCCTATTCCGAGCGCGACATGAGCCGCCCCTGCTACCTGGGCGACCTGCTGGTGACCTGCTGGTCGCAGCACAGCCGCAACCGCGCCCTCGGCGTCGCCGTGGCCCATGGCAAGACCGTGCAGGAGGCTTTCGACAACATGGGCGCCGTGGCCGAAGGCTACTACTCGGTGCGAAACGTCCACCAGCGTAACATCGAGTTCGGCCGCAAGATTCCGGTGGCCGAGGCCGTGTACCGTGTGCTCTACGAGCAGGCCGACCCCCGTACCGAAATCGACAACCTGATTGAACATGTCTTCTAGCTTCGACCCCTCCGTCTTCGACGACATACGCCCCTATCGCGACGACGAGATGCCCCAGGCCATGCGCCGCGTGGCCGAATGGGAGCTCTTCCCGCAGATAGTGCGTTTCATATATCCCGACATGAGCGTCGACGAGGCCCGTCGCCGCCTGCTGGCCATCGACACCGTGCATGGCTTCCAGTCCACCTTCATGGTCGACGCCATACGTCGCATCGTGACCGAGACCACCGACGGCTTCACCGCCGGCGGCCTCAACAACCTGCGGCGCGGGGTACCCTACCTCTTCGTGAGCAACCACCGCGACATCACCCTCGACGCCTTCCTGCTGCAGATGCTCCTGCTCGAGCACCGTGGTCAGACCTCGCACGTGGTCTTCGGCCAGAACCTGCTGGCCATGCCCATCATCGAGGTCCTCTTCCGCAGCAACAAGCTGGTGCGCATGGCGCGCGGCGGTTCGCCCAGGGCCTTCTACGAGAGCCTGCGCCATCTGTCGCAGTACCTCAACCACCTGGTCGTCGACGAACGGCAGTCGGTCTGGATAGCGCAGAAGAACGGTCGCGCCAAGGACGGACTCGACACCACGGCTCCCGCCATCGTCAAGATGCTCACCCTCGGCGGCACCGGCGACCCCGTAGACACCCTCGAGCACCTGCATCTGGTGCCCATGAGTATCAGCTACGAGTGGGACCCCTGCGACGCCATGAAGGCCGTCGAGCTGTACAAAAGCCGCTCGGGCAGCTATGTGAAGGCGCCCGACGAGGACGTGAAGAGCGTCGTTACCGGCATCATAGGCGCCAAGGGCAAGGTGCACCTCGAGATAGGACGCCCGCTGACACGGCGCGACCTGCTGCCCCCCGACGGCGTCGACCTGGCCGACCACGTGGCCGCCGTGCTCGACAGTCGCATCCGCGACGGCTACCGCCTCATGCCAACCAACTATGCGGCCTACAGCCTGCTCACCGGCAAGACGGCCCCCGGCCGCTACACCCAGCGCACGCGCGACAACCTGATGGCCCGCGCCAACGCGCTGCCCAACGCCGACATGCGGCAGCTGTTGCTCGAGATGTACGCCAACCCCGTGCTCAGCTCTCGGGGGAATTGAAAAACTTACGGTCGAAGCCGAGCAGGTACACCCGCTCGGTGGCGCGCGTGAACGCGGTGTAGAGCCACCGCAGATAGTCGCGGTCCAGCTGCATGTCCGGCGGCAGGAACCCTTGGTCCACAATCACCGTCTTCCATTGTCCGCCCTGCGTCTTGTGGCAGGTCATGGCATAGGCAAACTTCACCTGCAGGGCGTTGTAGTAGGGGTTCTGCCTCAGCTCGCGCAGGCGGTCGGCCTTGTGCGGCAGGTCGGCATAGTCCTCCATCACCGTCTCGTACAGCCTCGTCTGCTCCTCCTGTGTCAGCGAGGGTGACTCGCTGTAGAGAGTGTCGAGCAGCAGCTTGCAGTCGCGTGGCTCTTCGTCGGGATAGTCCACGAAGCGCAATGTGGCATCGGCGAAGCGGAAGCCGTAGAGCTCCTGCACATTGCGCACGCTCAGCACCTCCACGATGTCGCCGTTGGCGATGAAGCCGATGGCGCTGTCCTGGTCAAGCCAGTAGTAGTTGTTCTTCACCACCATCAGGTAGTCGCCGGCATTCACCTCCTCCTCGCGGAAGAGTACGCTGGCGCGGATGCCCTGGTTGAAGAGGTTGGCGCGCTTGTTGCTGCGCGTAACCACCACCACGTCCTCCAGTGCGGCGTCCTCGTACTCGCGGTTCAGGGTCTCCTGCAGGTCGAAACCGGGCAGGTCGACCACGTCGGGCGCGGTGGTGAACAGGGGCAGCGAGGCCTCGCCGCCGCCTATGGTGGCAATCTGGCTACGCAGCGCGGTGGCATTGGACAGGATGCCCGACAGGCTTTGCTGGCGCACAACCTCGGTCAGTTCGTGGGCCGTTACGTTGAGGCCGAAAGCGGCCTGCAGGTAGCGCTCGTCGAGGGCGGGACTCTCGCTCTGGCCCACAGGCGGCAGCTGTGCCGTGTCGCCGATAAGCATCAGTCGGCAGTGGTTGCCGTTGTAGACGTAGTCTATCAAGTCCTGCAGCAGACTGTTGCGCGTCGAGGTGGGTTCGAGCCCTATCATCGAGGCTTCGTCGACGATAAACAAGGTGTAGCTGTGCTTGTTTATGGCGCGCACGGTGCGCAGCGCCCCCGAGGCGTCGGTGGCGGTCATGTAGATTTTCTTGTGGATGGTGTAGGCAGGCCGTTTGCTGTAGCCGGCCAGCACCTTGGCGGCGCGGCCGGTAGGGGCCAGAAGTATGGTGCTGACCCGCAGCTCGGGCAGCGTCTGTATCAACGCCGAGACCAGACTGGTCTTGCCGGTGCCGGCGTAGCCACGCAGTAGCATGGCCGAACGTGCTTCGCGCTCGAAGAGGAAGCGCGCCATAAGGGTACAAGCAACCCGCTGCCCGTCTGTTGGTACATGCGGGAAGCGGGATAGTATTAGTTTTGAAACCGACTGCTCTATGCCAGAGGCAGCCACCGCGCTATTCGGCTACGGGGGTGGCAACCGGCGCGGCCGACTGCTGTACGGGGCTCAGGTCGTTAGCGGTGGTGGTGACCTCGGTCTTCATGGGGTCGGTGGCTGCAGAGTGGGTACCAGAGATGGATACCGTGGCTGCAAGGCACAGAGCCACCAGTATGCCGGCAAGCCACCAGGTGGCTTTCTCGACAAAGTCGGCCGATTGGCGGGCACCGAGCACCTGGGTGGGTGCCGAGAAGTTGGCTGCCAGGCCGCCGCCTTTAGAGTTCTGTACGAGTACTACCAGCGCGAGCAGCACGCAGACGATGAGAATCAGGATGACGATGAAGGTGTACATGTCTCTTTACTATATATTTATTTACTGTTTATTATTTCTTGCAACTTTGCAATTCGGGCTGCAAAAGTACTACTTTTTTCGGGATTGGCAGCCAAAAGTTTTCTGTAGACCTCGACGGCACGCTCGAATTTGCCTTGCTTTTCGAGTATAAGTGCTAGGGTCTCAGTGGCTAATGAGTCGTCGATGCGAATGCTTTTTTTGTCGTCGCTTTCCCTGTGTGGGGTCGAGGCAAGGGCTTTTTCCACCTCGCTCGTGGGGCTTGACTGCAGGAAATTGGATAGGATTACGCTCTTGGGTGCGGTCTTGAACGAGACTTCCTGGTAGGTGTTTATCTCGTTGAATATGTCGACCTGCGGTTCTTCTATCTTGTTGGTGGCGGCGGCAAGCATGGCATCGAGGCGGCTGTTGTCGCACATGGCCAGCGCTGTGGCGCGGCGTTGCTGCGGGGTGTCGAAGTTGTGTGCGTGGTCGGCCAGTAGGGTCAGAATGCTCACTACCGACGAATGGGGGTATTTTGCCAGCATGGCATGCAACCAGCCTCGGTCTTGCGGGGTGAAACGCCGGGGAGTCGTCACGGTGGCGGCGAATTGGTTTTTGTCCATTTTGTTCCTCTCTTTTATGTCTCAAATTTGCACTTTCGGAGTGCCGAATTTGGAAATGCAAATGTACAAATAATTTTTTAAACGGTGGAAAAAGAATTTATTTTAAAGATGCTTATTGTTGGTAATCAACGATGTGTGTTGAAAAAAGATTTGCTTGGCTTATTTTTTTATCAACAATTGAAAAAAAATGCGTACTTTTGCAAACTCAATTTTGACGAAAAAAGAACAAAAAATATAGTGTAAAAATGAAGAGAACATTCCAACCCTCGCTGAGAAAAAGAGCCAACAAGCATGGTTTCCGTAAGAGAATGTCTACCGCCAATGGTAGAAAAGTGCTGGCCGCCCGTCGCCGCAAAGGCAGAAAGAGACTGACTGTTTCCGACGAGAGATAGTAGTCGAGACAAGGGAAAAAGAAGAAAGCGGAGCCATCGCATCGCGATGTCTCCGCTTTTTTGTTTCCGACGTGTGTTGATATGCTCCAGTCTTTGGGTCTGTTGGGCCTCTTCCTTGGATGTGCTTTGGCGGCCACCGTGGTGCCTTTTTCGTCGGAGGCCATGCTGGCAGCTGCCTTGCTGATGGACTACAACCGATGGGTTGTGGTGCTGGTAGCGTCGTGCGGCAACACGTTGGGCGGCATGGTGAGCTATGCTATGGGCTGGCTTGTAAAGTGGGATTGGCTGGAGCGTTGGTTCCGCGTGAAGCGCGAGCGGTTGGAGCATGTCAGCCGATGGACGGGTCGTTACGGCGTCTGGGCCGCCTTGCTCACATGGCTTCCCGTGGTGGGCGATGTGATTGCCATCGCCATGGGATTGATGCACACAAACCCATGGCTTACAGCCTTGCTGATGTTTACGGGCAAGATGCTGCGCTATGCCGCAGTGGCGGGGTTGCTCGGTGTGGTCGGAGTTGGTTGATTGCCAGTATTTGGTTTGGCGACCGACGGCATCCGCTCCGTATCCGGTCCGTATCCGGTCCGACTCTGGTCCGTATCAGGTCCGACTATCGACGGTTTTGATACAGAGGGGTGGCGGTGGAGAACCGATTGATGAGCGGCTTGTGTAGTGTTCGGGTTCCTAGGTGATTGCGGTTTATTTAAGTCGGGGCTATAATAAAATCGGTGTCAGACCGTTTGTTTGCTATAATAAAAGAAGAAGTATGGGAAGAAGAAATCGCGAGCTGCCGTTGTTGGAGCATGTCGAAATTACCGATGCCGGAGCCGAAGGCATGGCAGTGGCCCGTGTCGACGGGATGGTTGTCTTTGTGCCATTTGTGGTGCCTGGCGATGTGGTTGACATACAACTCTATAAAAAGAAACGGAACTATGCCGAAGGACGTGCTGTGAGGGTACACCGCGAGTCGCCGCTTAGGGTTGCGTCGGTGTGCCCGCATTTTGGTGTGTGTGGAGGCTGCAAGTGGCAGACAATGAGTTATGAAGCCCAACTTGAGGCTAAGCAGCGCCAGGTGCGCGACAACTTGGAACGGCTTGGATCGGTCGACTGCTCGGGCATGAGGCCGATTTGTGGCTCGGAGAATATATACTACTATCGCAACAAGTTAGAGTTTACCTTCTCCAACCGCGCTTGGCACACCGAGGTCGGCGAACGGCAAGATGGAGAGTGGGGAGCGTTGGGTTTCCACATACCACAGCTTTTCGACAAAGTGCTTCCCATAGAGCACTGTGCCTTACAAGCTGACCCGAGCAATGCCATACGCTTGGCAGTGAGGGATTTCGCCATCGAACACGGGCTGCCGACATACGACATACGCAACCACACAGGATTCCTGCGTAACTTGGTGGTGCGCAACACCTCTCTCGGGCACTGGATGGTGATTGTGGTGGTGGCCGATGACGACCGCGAGCGGCTTTTCCCGTTGCTCGACATGTTGCACCAGCGCTTCCCGCAAATCACATCGCTGCAATATATTGTAAACACCAAGTTCAATGACTCTTATGGCGACCTTGAGGTGACGACCTACTGCGGCGACGACCACATTGAGGAGGAAATGGAGGCTTGCGACGGCGGCCGCCCATTGCGTTTTATAATCAACCCCAAGTCGTTCTACCAGACAAACTCGGCCCAGGCGCGCCGGTTATACGGCTATGTGGCTGAATTTGCAGAACTCAAGCCAGACGATACTCTCTATGACCTTTATACCGGTACTGGTACCATAGCCCTTTTCTTGGCCTCACAGGTCAAGAAGGTGGTCGGAATAGAATATGTGGAAGAAGCTATTACAGACGCACGGCTTAATGCGCAGCGCAATGGCTTTGAGAATACGGTGTTTTACGCCGGCGACATGGCCAAGGTGCTGACCGCCGACTTCATCGCGGCCAATGGACAGCCCGATGTTGTGGTCACCGACCCTCCGCGGGCTGGCATGCACGAGAGCGTTGTGCAGCAGTTGTTGCAAGCAGCCCCACGCAAGATTGTGTACGTCAGCTGCAATCCTGCCACCCAAGCTCGCGATCTGCAATTGTTGGCGGCTCGCTACGAGGTGCGCCGCATACAGCCCGTCGATATGTTCCCCCATACCCAGCATGTGGAGAATGTAGCCGAACTTGTGCTCGCCGACAGATAAGTTAAAATATCGGAAAAGACACTTTTTTTTAACAAAAAAGTTCACAATCCAAAAAAAAGTGCTATCTTTGCATGTTGTTCGCAATAGCGAAAAACATGGCTCTGCCTTATGCAAGGCGCTATTGAGCAACTATATAGAGAAGATAATAAAGAATAAAAATACAAACTAAACAAAGATGAAAAAAGTATTATTGAGTCTGATTTTGGCTTTTGTATGCTTGCCTGTGGCTTTTGGCCAGGCATCGGTCGGCAACGTCCACGTGATAGATACGTCGGTCTGTGGCTCGTTCACATGGATCGACAGTGTGACCTACAGTCAGGACACCGTGGCGATATATACCGATACCACGACTGGCGACCTCTATGTGCTCGCGCTTGACATTAAAGCAGCTGTGGCCGACACCGCCGAGGCAGTAGAACTCAACGGCACCTGCAATGTAAATTGGAATAACAAATACTGGTATGAAGCTGGCGAGCATATCGCCACTCTTAAGACTAGCGAGGGCTGTGATAGCTTGGTGAAGATTAACATCACTCTCAGCGGCTATACCGACACCAACCTCACCGCCGAGGTCTGCAACAACAAGTCCTATGTTGCCTCGTGGGGCGACACTCTCACCGAGAGCGACACCTACGTGCACAGCGACAGCATTTCGTGCCTCACCACCACCTTGATGCTCACTGTCAAGACGGCCAACGTTGACACCGCCTCTGCCGTGGTTGAGGACGTCAGCACCGGTTGCTTCTATCGCTTCCATGGCGTGGAATATCGCGACACTAACGTGGCTCACTATGCCACCGAGCTCAACCAATATGGCTGCGACAGCCTGGTGGCCATTCGCATCATCTCTTACACTGGTGCGCAGAACGACTCCAATGTGGTGGCCTACTGCGGCAACAGCTACAGATGGCCTGTGACCAACAAGCAGTACAGCACTGCCGGCACCTACGATACCCTGATGGTCAACGCAGACAGCACCTGCTTCATGAGCCATCGTCTCATCCTTACCTTTGTTGAGAAGGACTCGCTCCTCGTCGCCGGTCCCTACTGCGAATCGCGCGAATACAACTTCCGTCATGCCGACAATACCGCTCTCAACTACAAGCCTCGCTATGACTCGACCGGCATCTACTCCTATGCCGAAGACTCGAACCTTTATGTCTACAATCCTGCTACCGGCTGCATCAGCCACCTCACCATCGACCTTACAATTTGGAAACCTGAGGTCCGCGAGCGTGACTACGTTGTCGACACCGTCGCTTGCGACCGCTACACCTTCTATGTCGGTAGCCAGTACGACACCAACAAGCACACCTACACCACGGATACCGTGGTTACCCACCGTTATGCCAAGCGCACCACGAGTGCTATAAGCAACTACAAGAGCTGCTACGACTCGATTGGTACCTTGCAGCTCACCATCCTCGAAAGTTCTTATCAGGACACCACAGTTACGGCTTGCGACTATTTTGTGTGGGACTTCGACGGCCAGACCTACACGTCGTCCATCACCACCACCAAGACCATCGAAGGCGTCCCCAACTATGTTGGATGCGACTCGATAGGTCGTCTGAAACTCACCATCAACCGCTCGCCCAACACCCACATCGAGGGTGAATGGATGCTGCAGCCGGGCGACACCACCGTGCTCCGTGCCGTGTCCGACATGACCAACCTCAGCTACAGTTGGTTCAAGAACGGCTCACCCGCCGGCACCGGCGCCACCCTCACCGTTGTCGCCCCCGGCACCGACGACGAGAACTCCAACGTCGACGTGAAGCTTATCAGCACCACCACCCGCAACTGCAGCGACACCAGCTGGATCGTCATCACCTCGAACAATATGGGCATTGACGAGACCGAGAGCGTTAGCGTGAACATCTATCCCAACCCCGCCAGTCGCCTTGTCAACCTTAGCAGCGAGCAGGCCATTGTTCGTGTCGAGGTCTACAACACCATCGGCCAGCAGGTGATACTGCGCAACAACGAGAGCAGCCACGTGCAGCTCGACCTTGGCAACCTCGCCACTGGCAGCTACACCATGCGCATCGTCGCTGCCGACGGCTCGGAGATAAACCGCAAACTTATCGTCAGCAAATAAATGACAAAGTCCACAGCCAAAAGCGTTCGGCGCCATTACGTCGGACGCTTTTTTACTTTGACGCTTATCCTGATGGCCTCGGCCTCGTGCCAGCGGCCGGAACCTATACAGCTCCTCGGCCAGGCTCAGGGTACATACTATAGCATACAGTACTACGACAAGCAGCAGCGTAACCTGCAGTCCAAGGTTGACTCGCTGCTGCAAGCCTTCGACCGAGAGGCCTCGCTCTGGGTCGACAGCTCGCTGCTGCGGCGCATCAACAGTAACGCCACCGACAGCATCAGTCCTTTGTTGGCCGACCTGCTCGACAAGTCGCAGTGGATTAACTCGTACACCGGCGGCGCTTTTGATTGCCGTATTGGGCGCATCGTGCAGGCCTGGGGCTTCAGCTTCAAGCAGCGCGAAGAGCTTGATGCCAAGACCCTCGCCGAACTGCGCAAGGCGGCCTCGGGTCGTGTGGCTGTTTCGGGCGACAGGGTGGTGAAGCAGTATCCTTCAACCGAGCTCGACTTCAATGCCATCGCCCAGGGCTATGCTGTAGACCTGCTGGCAACCATGTTTGACTCGCTGGGCATCGAAAACTACCTTATCGACGTGGGCGGCGAGGTGATAGGCCGGGGCGGCAAGCCCGACGGCAGCCCTTGGCGCGTGGGCATAGAGAAACCCGCCGCCGACAGCAGTAGCGCTCCCGTTGTGCAGACTGCCATAGCGCTGCGTAACAGTTCGGTGGTTACCTCGGGCAACTACCGCAAATACTATGAGCGCGACGGTGTGAAATACTCCCACACCATCGACCCCTCTACCGGGCGTCCCGTGCAGCATTCATTGCTCAGTGTGTCGGTGGTCGACTCTACCGCCTGGCTGGCCGATGCTATGGCCACAGCCTACATGGTGATGGGCCTTGAGCGGAGCCTCGACTTCATAGCGGCACATGTCTCGAGCCCCGGCACGGCTGCCGTGTTGTTCATCTACGACTCGGCAGGTACCATGTGCACCTATGCCACCCCCCAGTTCGAAGAATTAGAGATTAAACGTTGACATATATGAAATCAATGACTGGCTATGCCAAGGTGCAGTCCATCCTTGGCGACAAGAGAATCAATATCGAGATAAAGACCTTGAACAGCAAGCAGCTCGACCTGATAGTGAAGATGCCTGCTGCCTATCGCGGACGCGAGCTCGACGTGCGTGCCATGCTGGCGCGTCTGGAGCGTGGCAAGGTGGAGTTTGTCCTCACCGAGGAGAACGGCTTCGGCGAGGTCGTGATGAACGAGGCGTTGCTCCGCAGTCGCTACGAGCTGTTGTGCCGTGTGGCGACGGAGGTGGGCGCCCCCACCGACAACCTGCTGGGCGTGCTTGCTTCGGCCGGCGACGTATGGAACACCGCTGCCGATGCCGAGCTGGGCGATAGCGACTGGGAGGTGCTGCGTCGCGACATCGAGCGTGCCATCGACGATGTGGACCGCTTCCGTGCCGACGAGGGCGATGTCCTGGAGCGCGACTTCCACCGCCATGTGGACCTCATCGAGCAGATGTTGGGCCAGATACCGGCCTACGAGCCCGAGCGCATAGAGACCGCCAAGGAGCGTATACGCCGCTACATGGCCGATGCCGCCGTGAAGGATGTGGACCAGAACCGCTTCGAGCAGGAGCTGATCTACTACCTCGAGAAGCTCGACATCACCGAGGAGAAGGTGCGCCTGCAGAAACACATCGACTACTTCCGCGCCACGATGGCCAACGAGGTGGTCTGTGGCAAGAAGCTGGGCTTTGTGGCACAGGAGATGGGTCGCGAGATAAACACCACCGGTTCCAAGGCCAACCACGTGGAGATACAGCGTCTGGTGGTGGCCATGAAGGACGAGCTGGAAAAGATAAAGGAACAGCTCGGCAACGTGCTTTAAGCCGAGCTGGTATAGATAAAGAAAAGGCGTCCGCGAGGACGCCTTTTCTTTTGTATGTCGGCTAAAGTAGATTAGCGGACGATGAGTTTCTCGACCTTGCTGAAGGTGTCGTTGGTGACGCGGACGAAGTAGGCGCCACGGGTGAAGTTGCTGAGGTCGACCATGTGGGCTTCTTCGGCATTGATGGTGCGGTTGTAGACAACGCGGCCGCTCATGTCGATGATGCTGCAGTTGACCATGCCGCTAACACCGGCAACGTTGATCTTCACCTGCGAGGTGGCGGGGTTGGGCTGGATGCCGAGGGTCACATTGGGGGCAACGGGGTCGATGCCGATGTGCCAGGGCTCCCAGTGGGCGATAGCGTCGATAACGACGTCGTCGGTGATTTCCTCGATGCTCACCTCGAACCAGTCGCGGAAGAGGGCAACCTGGGTGGTGTCGGCGGGATTCATGACATGGTAGTTATGACCCTCGATGAGGATGTTGTCGGGCCATGTCTCGGGACGATAGGGGCTGTAGGCGGTACCGTCGATGACGATGGAGTCGATGTAGTAGTGCATGGTGTCGTTGGGGATAATCAGGACCGAGGTGCTGGAACCCTGGGCGATGGTGATACCGTCGGGGTTGTCGCAGATGATGTGCTGGTTATCGTCGGTGATGACGAAGAGGGTCGAGTCGAGGCCTTGGGGGTTGCAGCGGGCGATGACGTGTACATCGGGGATGTCGGCGCGCTCGCCAACGATGGCGCGGATCATGGGGAAGCCGTCTACGAGGCCGCTACCACCGAGGGTGTAGCTGGTCATGTTGGCACCCGGGTCGTGCACAAAGATGTCGAAGCCGGCCATGCCGAACTGGCGAGCGTAGCGGGCGATAGCTTGAGTGTTGCTATAGGAGGTACGCTGGGTCTGGTTCTGGGCATTGAGGGTGGTGTAGGAAGTGGCGGTTTTGGCAGCGCTGAAACGCGAGGGGGCGTCGATGCGGTAGCCGATATAGTACGAGGTGTTGGGCTCGAGGAGAGGCATGTTGGGGAGGGCGATGTTGACGGCCTGGTAGTTCTCGCCATCGAAGTCGGGGGCGATGTAGCCGGTACCATCGATCAGGTTGGTGCTGGTGTTGGCGTTGACGACATAGCTGTGACTGTTGGAGAAGCCGGTGGCCACATTGTCGAGGGCGTTGAGGAAGCCGTCGTCCTCGTTGTCGAAGCTGGCCTTCAGCACGATGGGCGAAATCTCGGCGTTGTGCATCGAGCTCAGGCTGAGGTTGGCCTCGGTGCCGGCGGTGGTGCCAAGGTCGAGGGTGCTGGTGCTGGGCACAATTTCGATGCCGAGGAGAGCCCAGTTCTCGGGCACTACGGAGCCGGTGGTGTAGCGCACGGCCACCCAGTAGCCAGTGGAGCCATAGTTACCGGAGTCGGAGACGAGCAGAGTGTTGTCGCCCAGTTCGAAACCGGTGTGGAAGGCCGAACCCGAGGGAATGACGCCGTTGTCGTGGGCCCAGCGGTAACCCTGGACGGGCAGGTTGGAACCGCCACCGAATTCGTCGACGACGTTGTAGGAGTAGGCAGCCCAGTTGATGGTGTCGACGTTGTCGGCGGTCACAAAGGTCTGGAAGCGGCTTTCACCGGTCTGGTCGACGGGCAGGTTGAAGTAGTTGGCGGGCACGTTGTAGGTGCCATAGTAGTTGTTGAAGCCCCAGGTTCCAACGCCGTCGCCATAGACGTTGACGCCGCCGAGGGAGTCGAGGAAGTGACGCTCGTTGATTTTAACATAGTAGGGCTTGGTGGGGTCGCCGGCGGCGAAGTTGCCCTGGGCGACGGTGTGCACGATTTGTGCCTCGTTGGTAGTGTCGGCGGGGTCGTACATGTAGCGCACCGAGATGTTCACATTGTTGAGGGTTTGCGAGCCGGTGTTGGCGACCTTGGAGTACCACGAGAGGGGGATGGGCATGTTGACGGGCATGGTGCCATAGGCGCCATCGACAAAGGTCTGTCCAAAGTTGGTCATACGGGTAGCGTCGCCAGCGACGATGCAGAGGTTGTCGACCGACCAGAAGATGCCGTAGTAGTTGGCGGTGGGACCGCAGGCCCAGCGCACGCGAATCTTAATGCTGTCGTAGGTGGCAATCTCGAGCGGCATGGTGAACGAGGGGTAGACGTCGCCCCAGGGGCTGCTGCCGACGATGTCGATGCCACGCACATTGATTTCGCGGCTCTTCCAGCCGTTGTTGGTGTAGTCGTAGTAGTCGATGTAGCAATGGTCAGAGTTCCACTTGTAGTAGAGCTGGGTGAAGTTGATGTCGATAACAGTTGCATCCTCCGGACGTTCGATGGCGGGGAACTGCATGTAGGCGTTGATGTTGCCGGCGCCGATGGTGGCGTCGATGAGCGACATGACCATGAAGCCGTTGTCTTCGCCCATGTTGACTTCCTTGCCATAGTAGTCGGCGTTGGCGCTCAGGAATCCATACTGGTCGAGGCGGGGATAGAGGGCCTGGAATTGCTGATCGTACATGTAGGCCGAGTCGGGGATACGCTGCCAGTAGATGGCGTTGTTACCGCTCTGACCCATGGCGGCGGTACCAACGGCCTGGCCGTCGATGACGTCGGTGGGCAGCACGGCACCGGCCGAGCCGTAGATCATGTTGGCCACGCAGGCGGAGTCGAATTTGAAGCGGTAGAGGGTGTCGGACTCTTTGGTGAAGATGGAAGCCTTGTAGTCAACGTTGACTTTCTGGCCCGTCACCTGAGTGCGGTTGACTTTCTCGTAGCCGAGATTGAGTCGATTTGCGGTCTGGGCGAATGCGAGGGTGCTGCACAGCGCCAAACCCATAACCATTAGTGCTTTTTTCATTGTTGTTTGTTTTTTGATGATTAATGTTTTCTAACCTATTCTTTGCTTTAGTGCACACTCTGCCAGCGTGTTCAGGCCGCAGAGGGGCGTTTTGGGGTCTTTCAATTCAAATGCAAATATACTCCTTTTTTCTCACACGGCAACTATTTTTTGTTTTTTTATGATTTTGGAGGCTCTCCGCAAGCCCTCCGCAGGCCCTTCCCAGGCCTTCCCCACCTGCTCCGGTCCGGTCTCGTTCTTATGTATTTCTTATGTTGTATTTATGTTTAAAACATAAGAAATACATAAGAAATACATAAGAAGTACATAAGAACTACCGGAGGGGATGCGGAGGGGAGCAGGTGAGGGACTGATTGTCAGCATGTAAGGAGCGGGGTCGGAAAGGGGGTGCAGAGTTTGGCGTGCGCGGGCACAATAAAATGTGGTTTTCTGAGTTATAGGGCATAAAACTGTTGCATTGCATGAGGAAAAGATGTCTTAAATATATTGTATTGTTCTCGGCCGTGGCGGTGCTTGTGGCCTGCGGCAGCCGTCGTGCCGCCGCGCCGACGGGGCGCTACAGCCGCGAGCCGATACGCGAGGTGACGCAGGAGCAGATTGACGCCGACAGCAAGCTGATCGACGCCCTGTCGCTGCACGAGAGCGGTCGCACCGACGAGGCGCTGGAGGCCTATGTGCGGCTGGCTGCCGCCGACCCGCGTTGCGCGGCGGCGTGGTACGAGATGAGCCGGCTGGCCCTGAGCCGCGGGTGGACCGACAGCGCGCGGGCCTGCATAGAGAGGGCTGTGGCCGTCGACGGGTCGAACCGCTGGTACCTGCTGATGCAGGCCGAGGTCTATGGCCGCCAGGGCGACGGGCGCGGCCTGGCCCGCACGTGGGAGCGCATTGTCGACGTCGACCCCGAGCGGTTGGAGAATTACTACGAACTGTCGAATGCCCGCATCGCTGCCGGCGACCTGGACGGTGCCGTCGAGGCCCTGAACCGGGTGGAGCGCCGTGTGGGCGTCACCGAGGAGGTGTCGCTCCAGAAGCAGCGCCTTTGGCTGGCTGCCGGCAAGGAGGACAAGGCCGAGCGCGAGCTGGTGGCCCTGGCGGCCGCCCTCCCGCACGAGAAGCGCTACCAGGCCATGCTGGCCGAGATGTATATGAGCCGTGGCAAGACCGCCAAGGCGAAGCAGTATTACGACCGTGTGCTTGCGGCCGACCCCGACGACGAGTACATACACGTGCAGCTGGCCGAGTACTACAAGCGCACCGGCCACCCCGACCAGGCCGACCGCGAGCTCGAGCTGGCCTTTGCCAATCCGCGCCTCGACTGCAGCACCAAGGTGCAGCTGATGGCGTCGTTCTACAGCAACGAGGAGTTCTACACCACGCGTAGCGCCACCACCTTCCGCCTGCTGGAGCAGGTGATGCGCACATGCGACGACTCGGCGCAGTACGCCCTTGTCTACGGCGACGTGCTGATGCGCCAGGGGCGCTACGCCGAGGCGGCCCGGTGGCTCGAGCTGAGCCTGCAGCGCGATTCGAGCCGCTACGAGGTGTGGGAGGGGCTGCTCGTGTGCCTCACCGAGGTCGACGAGCGCGAGGCCGACATGGTGGCCTATGCCGCCCGCGCCGAGCGTCTGTTCCCCATGAAGACGCTGCCCCTGTACCTGCAGGCCCTCTACGCCTACAACCAGGACCGCTATGCCGACGCGGCGCAGAAGCTGGACCGCATCCTTAAGTGGGGCTTCCACAACGGCTACCTCGAGGCCGAGAGCCATGCCCTGGCCGCCGAGTGCTACTACCGCACGGGCCAGTACGACAAGGCCTGGCGCGCCTTCGACCGCTTCCTCGAGCTGAAGCCCGACGATTGGGGCATGATGAACAACTATGCCTACTACATGGCCGAGCAGGGGGTGCAGCTGGACAAGGCCGAGCGCCTGAGCCGCCGCACCATCGAGGCCGAGCCCGAGCAGGCCAACAGCCTCGACACCTACGGCTGGATACTGCACCTGCTGGGACGCGACGCCGAGGCCCGGCCCTACCTGGAGCGCGCCGTGAAGCTCGATCCGCAGAGCGAGACCTTGCGCCGCCACCTGGACCAAGTGAAAGGACAATAGCATGAAGAAACTGATATATATAGCCCTGGCAGTGGTGATGTTGGCCGGATGCCGCAGCAGCCGCGAGGCAGCGCGCACCGGCGCCGACCGCCAGGGAGGCGCCGCCGACAGCGCCGCACAGGAACCGCAACGCGAATACTCGGTGGTCAACTTCACCGCCACGGTACAGGGCATCAGCGCCAACGGGCAGATGCGCCTGGCCCAGGACAGCGCCATCTGGGTGTCGGTCACCAAACTGCTCGAGGTGGGACGCGCCCTGGCCACGGTCGACTCCGTTTGGGTGTCGGCTCCCGTATTCGGCATCTACTTCGCCGGCAACTATCGCGACCTGAGCAAGCGGGTGGGGCGCACGGTGACCTTTGCCGAGCTGCAGCAGATAGCCACCGCCCCCGACGCCGAGCAGCGCATAGTGCGCCTCGCCACCGAGCTGGGCTTCGACGCCAGCGTGGCCATCACCGGCCGCCGTCGCGCCGAGCGGCTCACATTCCCCTTCCGCAAAACCAACGGGTCATGAAAAAGATACTCCTTCTGGCAATGCTGCTGCCCACACTGGTGGCGGCGCAAGACCACCTGCTGCGCGAGGACACGGCGGCACGCCTCGTCGACCGCTACCTCGACATACTGAACATCGACGCGCTGCCCCACGACAGCCTGCTGGTGCTCGAGACACAGATTACCGTCGTGGGCACCACCGACACCTTCCTGATGCGGCGGTGGTACTCGTGGCCGCAGATGCTGCGCCTCGAGGTGTGGCACGGCGACGACATGCACGGCGGCCTCTGCACCAACGGCACTTCGCGCTACCGCAGCTACAACCGCAGTCTCGGCTACTGGATCGACGTGGAGCCCGAGCGCTTCTACGACGGCATGGTGGGCTACGACTTCCGGGGGCCGCTCTACAACTGGCGCACCGCCAACCTGCAGCTGTCCTACAAGGGCAAGGTGCAGGTGACCGGCGGCCGCGTGCTCGAGTCGGTCCGCGTCGAGAGCCCTAACCTCTTCACCCGCTACTATATGTTCGAGCCCGACGGCCTGCTGGCCATCATCATCGAGACCGACGAGATGGAGGGCAAGCGCAACGAGCAAAGCGAAAAGCTGCGCATCGAGTGGAAGTGCATGCACGAGTACCTCTCGGTGGGCTCGACGGTGCTGCCGCGCCTCGAAAGCTTTCTGCGCAACGGCGAGTTGACAGTGCTCGAGACCAAGGCGCGCCTGGAACCACGCCGCGACATAATCTTCAACTCTGACCGCCCATGAGCATATTCGACTCGCCCGACGAATACTACATGCAGCAGGCGCTGCGCGAGGCACGCGCCGCCGCCGCCGAGGACGAGGTGCCCATAGGCGCCGTCATCGTGTGTGGCGACCGCATTGTGGCTCGTGCCCACAACCAGACCGAGCGGCTGCACGACGTCACTGCCCACGCCGAGATGTTGGCCTTCACTGCCGCCAGCGAGGCTTTCGGAGCCAAATACCTGCCCGACTGCACGCTCTACGTCACCGTCGAGCCATGCCCCATGTGCGCCGGCGCCGCCGGCTGGACCCAGGTGGGCCGCATTGTCTATGGCGCCGCCGACCCCAAACGGGGCTTCTCGCTGCTGACAGGGCCGATGCTCCACCCCAAGACCACAGTCGTGGGCGGCGTGCTCGCCGACGAGTGCGCCGCGTTGATGAAGGAGTACTTCAACAGCAAGAGAAAACAATAGCAACAATAAATATACATAATAAATACAGAACAACATGAAACCAACATTACTTGTCTTGGCTGCCGGCATGGGCAGCCGCTACGGTGGGCTGAAGCAGATGGACGGCGTTGGCCCCCACGGCGAGATAATCATGGACTACAGCGTCGAGGATGCCATACGCGCCGGCTTCGGCAAGGTGGTCTTCGTAATCCGCCATTCGTTTGCCGACGAGTTCAAACGCCACATCAACGCCGACCACTTCGGAGGCCGCATTGCCGTGGAGTATGTCTACCAGGAGCTCGACTGCCTGCCGGCAGGCTTCAGTGTGCCCGAAGGTCGCGAGAAACCGTGGGGTACCAACCACGCCATACTCATGGCCAAGGATGTGATACACGAACCCTTCGCCATCATCAACGCCGACGACTTCTATGGCCGCGACGCCTTCGAGGTGATGGGTCGCCATCTGGCCACGCTGGCCGATGCCGAGGGACGCTACTGCATGGTGGGCTACCGCTTGGAGAACACCTTGTCGGAAAACGGTACCGTGAGCCGCGGAGTGTGCGAGACCGACGCCAACGGACTGCTGGTGGGCATGACCGAACGCACCTCGATAGGCCGCACCGCCAACGGCATAGAATACAAGGACGCCGACGGCTCGATGCACCCCCTCGCAGCCGACGCCACGGTGAGCATGAACCTCTTCGGGTTCACCTCCGACTATTTCGCCAAGAGCGAGGCCCTGTTCGTCGACTTCCTGCGCGACCACGGCCACGAGCTCAAGTCGGAGTACTACATCCCGTTTGCCGTAAACACCTTCATCCACAACGGCACCGCCACCATGCAGGTGCTCAAGACCACGGCCCAGTGGTTTGGCGTCACCTACAAGGAGGACCGCCCGATGGTGGTGGAGCGCCTGCGCAAGCTCCATGAACAGGGCGTTTATTGATTTCGCCCTCGAACACAGGCACGACGATACCGCGCGGCTGCTCCTCTCGGCCTCGCGCTATCCCGGTGTCGACATGCACGCTGCAGTGCAGCAGATAGAAGGCCTTGCCGCCGCCGAGCGCAAGTGGCCGTCGCTGCTGCAGTGCAGCGATTTTGTATACCCGCCGCGCCTCAACCGCGAGCAGGCTTCGTCCGAGGCGGCCGCCCGATACAAGGCCACCGTGGCAGGAGCGGTGGAACGGGTGGCCGACCTCACCGGCGGCATGGGCATAGACTGCATGGCCCTGGCCGCCGTGGCTTCCGAGGTTGACTACGTGGAGCGCGACCCCATGCTGTGCGAGCTGATGGAGCACAACTGCCGCGCCCTGGGCATTGGCAACATCGCTGTGCATTGCGCCGACAGCATCGAGTGGCTCGCCGCCCAGTCCGGTCGTCACGACCTGCTGATGGTCGACCCCGCCCGTCGCGACACCAGTGGTCGCAAGGTGGTGGCCTTCGAGGACTGCAGTCCCGATGTCATGGCACATCGTCGGCTTCTGGCTGCGCACTGCTCTCGGCTGCTGGTCAAGGCATCGCCGATGCTTGACATAGACTTGGCGGTAGCCCAGCTGGGTCACTGCGCCGAGGTGCACGTGGTGGCTGTCGATGGCGAGTGCAAGGAACTGCTGCTGCTCTGCACCGAAGTGGTTGCCGAGCCCGAGATCCACTGTGTCTCCATCGCGGCAGGCGGTATCACCGAGCACCGCTTCACCCGTAGCAACGAAGCCGCCGCCGAGGCCGACTACTGCACTGCCGTGGGACGCTATCTGCTCGAACCCGATGCAGCCCTCATGAAGGCCGGCCCCTACAAGAGCCTCTGCCGCTGGTACGGCGTGCAGAAGCTCGACCCCAATAGCCACCTCTACACTGCGTCCGCCATTGTGGCAGGCTTTCCGGGTCGCGTGCTCGAGGTTGTTGGCGAGGTACCGCTCAGCGCCAAAGGCGTGCGACGACTGTTGCCCGACAGCAGGGCTTCGGTAGTATGCCGGGGCTACCCCGAAAGCGCAGTCACTCTCCAGAAGCGCCTCCGTCTGGTCGACGGCGAGGCGGTGCTGGTTGCTACCTCGGTGGCTGGCCGTTATACGGGGTTCCTATGCCGCAAGGCCATCGCTTCCTGACGACCAGGCGCCAGCTTAAAAACAAAGAGCGTGCAGCCTTGCGGCTACACGCTCTTGCAATCGGTTTCAGAAAGCCTTATTTTTTCTTCTTGGCGGCTTTCTTGGCTACGAGCAGATTGCTGCCAGCTTTGAATTTGGCAACTTTCTTGGCGGGAACCTTGACGGTGGCGCCAGTCTGCGGGTTCTTTGCGGTGCGAGCCTTGCGATTGGCCACGCTGAAGGTACCGAAGCCGATGAGGCTCACCTTCTCACCTTTGTTCAGCTGCTCGGCGATGGTAGCAAAGCAAGCGTTCATGGCAGCCTTGGAGGCCACTTTTGTCATTCCGGTCTTTGCGGCAATGGCGTTAACAAGTTCGGTTTTGTTCATAATAATATGTTTTAAAATGGTTAAAATATTGTCTTACTGTTGTCTTCGTTTTCTCGCTGCAAATATAGGAATATTTTTTTATTTGCACCAAATTTTTTTAGCATTTTTACTGACTTTTTTTTAACCATTAGGGTAGTAGCGCTGAATTCCAGCCACTTAGTGTATTTCCGCGCAAGAAATCTTCGGTGCTATTTTTTTTCTTTCCAGCCATTTGTAGCTCAAAAACAGCGACAAAACCGTTTGTCGTAGCGAATTTTAGACTCCTTTTTCCGTCGCAAACAAGCGTTCCAGGCGCGTAGTTGTGGGCTTCTACAAGGGGTGCGCAACGTAGTAGTTTGAAAGTCACTGGTTGCCCTTTGGGGTTGACGAGGGTGGTGACGGCGGCGGGGTAGGGGGCGAGGCCGCGCACAAAGCGGTCAACCTCGGCGGCGGTGTGGTTGAAGTCGACCATACAGTCGTCCTTGAATATCTTGGGGGCAGGGCAGGGCTCGCCTTCCTGTGGGCGGGGGACTATAGTGCCGGTGGCTAGCCCGTCTAGGGTCTGAACTACAAGGGTACGACCCATGGCGGCCAGGCGGTCGTGCAGGCTACCTGCAGTCTCGTCGGCGGCTATTGGAGTGCGTGCCTGCAGCAGAATGTTGCCTTCGTCGATGTGGTGGTTCAGCAGGAATGTGGTCACGCCGGTCTCCTTTTCGCCGGCCATGATGGCGCGGTTGATGGGGGCGGCGCCGCGGAAGCGCGGCAGCAGCGAGGCATGCAGGTTGAAGGTGCCAAGTCGTGGCATGCCCCACACCACCTCGGGCAGCATACGGAAGGCCACCACTACGAAGCAGTCGGCATCCAGGGCGGAAAGAGCCTCGATGAATTGGGGATCGCGCAGTCGCTCGGGCTGCAACAGTGGCAACTGGTGCTCGAGAGCATAGTCTTTCACTGCGCTGCAGACTACTTTCTGTCCACGGCCGGCCTGGCGGTCGGGCACGGTTACCACGGCGGCCACTTCGTGGGAGGAACGCACTATGGCGTCGAGGCTCTCTACGGCAAAGTCGGGGGTCCCGAAAAATACTGTCTTCATCAGTCGGTTATGCAGTCTTCAGAGAATTTGCACATCTTGAGCGCTGTGACAGCGCCTTCGACGCCTTTGTTGCCATGCTTGCCGCCGGCACGGTCGAGTGCCTGCTGCATGGTATCGCAGGTTAGGACGCTGAATATGACGGGCACGTCGTTCTTTATCGATACGTTGACCAGGCCTTGCGACACAGCTTGGCAGATGAACTCGAAGTGGCGTGTTTCACCCTGTATCACGCATCCGATGCAGATTACTGCATCGAGCACGTCGTTGTTGGCTATCAGCCATTCGGCTGCGTAGGGGAGTTCGTAGGTGCCGGGCACGTGTTTAATAATGATGTTGTCTTCTTTCACTCCGTGCTCGAGCAGGGTGTCGACAGCCCCTTTCAGCATAGGCTCGGTCACCTCGGCATTCCACTCGGCGGCCACGACGGCAATGCGGAAGAGTTCGCCGGAGGGTATGGTCGTGGGGTCGTAGTCGGACAGGTTGGTTTTCTTCATGTCTAAAAGTCTTTCGCGGTATATTCTTTAGGTTGTGTCTTGCGCTTCTTCTTTGGCTCCTTGATGCTGCTGTTGTCGGCCTTGTATTCAAGGTCTTCGCCATTCTTTGGCTTGTGAATGCCGAAGTAACTCTTGTCGAGGTGCAGCCGGCGGGTGCGCAGGGTGTAGTTGTCGAAGTCAAGTATCCATTCCGGATCAAAGGTCTGGTACAGGAAGCGGCATTCGAAATGCAGGTGCGGACCGGTCGAGTTGCCGGTCGAGCCGCCGAGGCCTATCACCTCGCCGGCATTCACCTGCTGGCCATGCTTTACGTTTATCTTCGACAGGTGGCCATATAGGGTCTCCAGACCGTTGGGGTGGCGCAGCACTATGCAGTTGCCGTAGCCGCCCATGCGCGAGGCCACCCTGACTGTGCCGCCAAACACGGCGCGCACGGGGTCGCCGGTGCGTAGCCGTATGTCTACGCCGTGGTGGCCACGTTGCCATCGCCAGCCGTAGGGGCTGGTCTTGCTGTTGCACACAGGGAAGCAGAAGTCGGCCGAGTCCTTGGCCAGCCGCAGGTTCACCTCGTCGGGCAGCTGGTCCACGCGGGTGCGTCCCAAGGGGTTCACGCGGTTCTGGGGAAAGGCGTCGTACCACATGGGCACTATGACGGGATCGGCTGCGGCCTGTGTGGGTGGCTCTGTAGCGGGCTCTCGCTTGGGCTTTGGCTGTGGAACGGCTTTGGCAGGCTTGACGGTCTTGGCCGTATTCGCGGCCGGTGCTGCCTTGGCCGGTGCTGGCTGTCGTGTCGCTGCCTCGAGGCGGGCGGATATGATGCTGTCGTAGTACGACACCTGTGCCTCGGCGTACTGCATGCCCAGCAGTAGTAGCGCTATGGAGACGATGCGGCGCAGGCGTGCTACCGGTATCCCCAGTTGTTCGCGGTATTTGGCCACGGTGCGCCGTGCTATCGGTATGCCGCGGGCGTTGAGGGTGTGCATCAAGGCGTCGTCCGAGAGCGGGGCGTGCTTGTCCTCGTCGGCCACCAGTTCGGACAGTTGCTGCTTGATGGTCTCCACGGCCACTTCCTCGCCGCCCTCGGTGGCCATGCCTTTCGAGAAGCAGTCCTTGAGGGGTATGGTGCCGAAGTCGGTCTGCAGGTACTTGCTGTTGGCCATGCGCGAGATGGTGCTGATGTCGAGTCCGGTGGCTTCGGCCACTTCGCGCTGGCGCAGGGGCACCAGCAGGTCGGGGTTGCCGCTGAGCAGGAACTGACGTTGGTGGCGCACGATGTAGCGCATGATGCGCACTATGGTCTCGTGCCGCTGGGCCAGCAGGTCGATGAAGCCTTGCGCGTCGGCTTGCTTCGAGCGCAGGAACTGTATGGTGCTTTTGTCGCCATGGCTCGACTCCATCTGCTGCAGCATGTCGGTGTAGTAGGTGTTGAGGCTCAGCTTGGGCAGACGACTGTCGTTGACGTAGAACTGCAGTTGTCCGTCGTGCTGGGTGAGCACTATGTCGGGGGTGATATATGCTGCGGTGTCTACGTCGTCGGTGGTGGAGCCGGCGGGTTTGGGGTTGAGGTGGCGTATGGCGTCGGCCGCCTCGTCGAACTGCTGTTGGCTGATGCCGAGCGACTGGCAGATGTGCTCGTAGCGGTGGTTGGCGAAGTCGTCGAAGTGGTGCTGCACGATGTCGAGGGCCACGGGCTGGTCGGCTGTGCGGCGCAGTTGCAGTGCAAGGCACTCTTGCAGGTTGCGTGCCCCGATGCCCGGCGGGTCGAGGCTTTGCACCGCCTCGAGGGCTTGCTGTATCTCCTTGTCCGAGGCTTCAATGCCTTGTCGGAAGGCGAGGTCGTTGGCTATGAGGTCGAGGCTGCGGCTCAGGTAGCCGGCATCGTCGAGCGAGCCTATGATCTCGGTGGCGATAGCCAAGAGCCGGCTGTCGAGGCCCGAGAGGGCGAGCTGCTGCAGCAGCCGCTCGGCAAAGGAACTGGTGTCGCTCACCACGAAGTCGCGGCGGGTGGCGTTGGGGTCTTGCTCGAGGTGCTCGCGGTAGTCGTAGTCGAAGCCCTCGTTCTCGTCGTCGTTGTTGTCCCAGTCCGACTCTGTGGGGTCGGTGCTCGGCAGCGGTTCTTCGTCGGGCGGTTCGGCGTCGAGCAGGGGGTTCTTCTCTATCTCTTCTTTGATGGCCTGTTCCAGGTCGGTGACAGGCAACTGCAGCAGTCGCATCAGCTGTATCTGCTGAGGCGAGAACTTCTGCTGCAGTTGCTGTCTCTGTACCTGTTTCATCTTACGATGTCCATCTCTTCTATGAGGTTCTTGGCACCGGCGTAGATGTCGATGACCCAGAGCATGTAGCGGCTGTCGAGGCAGATGCAGCGCTGCAGGTTCTCCTCGAAGTCGATGTCGCCGCTCATGGCTTCGCTGTTGCCGTCGAAGGCCAGGCCTATGAGGCGGCCACGGGCGTCGATGACGGGCGAGCCGCTGTTGCCGCCTGTGATGTCGTTGTTGGTGATGAAGCAGGTGGGCATCTCACCTTTCTTGTTGGCGTAGGGGCCGAAGTTGCGCTCGCCGTAGAGCTTCTTGAGGCGCTCGGGCACGTTGAACTCCGAGTTCTCGGGGTCTTCCTTCTGTATGACGCCGGCCATGGTGGTGTAGTAGTGGTAGGAGACGCCGTCGCGCGGATCGTAGCTCATCACGTTGCCGTAGGTGAGGCGGATGGTGGAGTTGGCGTCGGGCGACATGAGCTTGCCGTTCTTGTCGTTGATTTGCAGTATGCCGTCGGTGAAGTCGCGTATGCCGCGCTGCAAGTCCTCTTCTGCTTGCTGGGGGACAGCCTGAAGCAGGCTGAAGTAGAGGTCCAGCGCATCGTTGCCGACTTTGGCAAGGATATCTTTCTTGAGGGGCTTGACGGAAGGCTTCTCCATGTACTTGGCCAGCTTCTCGGGCGTGGTGAAGATGCTCTTCTCGTAGAGGTCGGCAGCGTATTTCTCCCAGTTGCCCTTGTACTTCTTCTGGGCGGCTTTGAGGAATTCGGGGCAGTATTCGGGGTCCATGTGCGAGTAGACATAGCCGAACAGGGCGGCGGTGAGGCGTTGGTCGACTTCGCGGTCGTAGTCTTTGAAGAAATTGGCGATGTAGCCTCTGTATTGGCTGAGGTCGGCATTCTTGTCCTGCTCCAGCAGATGGTTGAAGGTGCGGCTCAAGCGGGCTGCAAAGAGGGGTGCTTCGGAACCCGAGAGGAGGCCTTCCCTCACATACAGGTTGGCTTCCTCGGTGGTGCGGCGGGCGTCGTAGCCTTCGCGTATCAGTTCGAGGGCGCGGGTGTACTTCGGAGCCTGGAAGCGGGCCCATTCGCTATATTCGCGCTCCACCTCTTTCTTCACGCCCATGGTGTTCAGGGCCTTCAGGGCCTTGTTCTGCTCGTTGCTGTACTTCCAGTAGTTGGAGCAGCTGGCATACTTGGAGGCGTATTTGATGCGGGTGGCCTGGCTGGTGGCCATCTCCTCGCGCAGTATGTTTATCTTCACGGTGCGGATTTCGTAGACCAGCTTGTTGGTGATGTTCATGGTCTCCTCGAGGCCGTAGCTGGTGAGGAAGTGGTCGGTGGTGCCGGGGAAACCCATCACCATGGCGAAGTCGCCGTCGTTCACCTCGCCGGCGCTCACGGGCAGGTGGTGCTTCGGGGTGAGGGGTATGTTGTCCTTCGAGTAGGGGGCAGGGTTGCCGTTCTTGTCGGTGTAGATGCGGAAGAGCGAGAAGTCGCAGGTGTGACGGGGCCACGACCAGTTGTCGGTGTCGCCGCCAAACTTGCCCATCGACGAGGGGGGTGCGCCCACCAGGCGGACATCCTTGTATATGATGTGCACGAAGAGGAAGAACTGGTTGCCGTTGAACATGGGTTTCACCTTGGCGCTGTACTGGGTGCCTTCGACGGCGCTGGCCTCGATTTCGGTGCACACCTTCTTGATGGCGGCTTCGCGGTCGGTCTCGCTCATGTCGTCGCTCAGAGCCTCTTTCACCCTGTCGGTTACGTCTTCCATACGCACCAGTATCGAGGCGGTGAGGCCCGGGTTGGGCAGCTCCTGCTCGAGGGTGTAGGCCCAGAAGCCGTCGCGCAGGTAGTCGTGCTCCACGGTCGAATGCTCCTGCAGCTTGCCGTAGCCGCAGTGGTGGTTGGTGCTCATCAGACCCTTGCTGCTGATGATCTCGCCGGTGCAGAAGTGCCAGAACGGCGTGCCTTCATTGCCCAGGCCCACGATGGCGTCCTTCAGGCAGCTTTGGTTCACGCTGTAGATGTCTTCCGGCGACAGTTTGAAGCCGGCTTTCTGCATGTCGGAATAGTTCTTGCCTATGAGCGACAAGAGCCACATTCCCTCGTCGGCGCGAGCGGCAGTGGGAAGCAGCACCGCAAGCGCGAGGGTCATTACTAATGTACGAACTTTCATTGTTTTATCTGTTTTATTGTTGATTATTGTTTCTTAATTACGCCGTGCAAAGATACGAATTTTTTTCAACCCGCAGCACAAAAAATGACCTTTTGCCCAAAACCATGCTGGCCTCGCAGGCTTTCCCCCCGGTGCTCCGGTAGCCTTCCGGTCCGGTCGTTCTTATGTACTTCTTATGTATTTCTTATGTTGTATTTATGTTTAAAACATAAGAAATACATAAGAACGATATAAGAACTACATAAGAACTACCGGAGGGGAAGCGGAGGGGATGGCTTGGGGAGCTGGTTTTGAGGCTGTTATGAGGGTTTGGTGGTGTAAGGTGTTGGGCTGTAGTGTGTTGTGTAGTCTCGGGCCGAGTGGGGGTGGCAGCAGGGGGTGGTGGGGCGGCAGGGCGGGGTGGGGGCGACGGCAGCGGCGCCGACTTTTTTTCAACAGTCCTGCGGCCGCCCCGCGGGGCGGCCGCAGGAAAAATTTTTCGTCCCTAAACCCACTGTGGATTAGCTTTTTGTGAACTTTCTGCATTGCCGGGTGGAACAAAATGCGATTTTGTGCGTTATTGGTTATGAACAGCAAAAATTGGTTAAAAAAAACAAATTTTGTATTTTTTTGGCAGTAATTGGGATTTTCTTCGTACTTTTACAAACTGAAAAAAGTAGGTAAAAATGGCCTTAATACTTGGAAAAGAATACTGTAAGGTAGATGCGAACGGTCGCTTCAAGTTTCCGATTGCCCTCAAGCGGCAGCTGGAGACCGAGGATGGCCGTTTCGTGATTCGCCAGAGTGTATACGCCGAGTGTTTAGAGCTTTGGACCTATGCCAGTTTCAGGGAGGAAGTGGAGAAACTACAAGAGAAACTCAACCCCTACCGCCGCGAGGACCGCGAACTGCTGCGCAAGCTGACCGAAGGCAACATCATCGAGCTCGACTCGAGCGACCGCCTTCTGATTCCGGCCGAGCAGAAATCGGTGGTCGAGGGTGCGAAGGAGGTTGTGCTGCAGTCGACTGGCAAGTTCATCGAGCTCTGGGCCCGCAAAGCCTACGACAAGATGAACAGCAACACCGGCGACTATGCCCTGCGGGCAGAGGCGCTGTTGGGTCAGTCGGCAGCAGACCAATGAGCAACCAGCAAACAGACAACACCTATCACCAGCCGGTGATGTTGGCCGAAGCCCTCGAAGGCCTCGGCCTGCGGCGCGACGGTACCTACGTCGACGCCACCTTCGGCGGTGGTGGCCATTCGCGTGCCATCCTTGGGCAGCTTGGTCCCGAAGGCTGCCTTGTGGCCTTCGACCAGGACGCCGATGCCGCCAGGAGAGTGGAGAGTGGGGAGTGGAAGGTGGAGAGCGAGGCGCGGTTCATGTTCATCGGCGAGAACTTCCGCCACCTGAAGAACTTCCTGCGCCTGAACGGTGTGCGCAGCGTCGACGGTGTGCTGGCCGACCTGGGGGTGAGCAGCCACCAGTTCGATACCGCCGACCGCGGCTTCTCGACCCGTTTCGACGGCGAGCTCGACATGCGCATGGACATGCGCCAGCCCACGACGGCGCGCGACCTGGTAAACAGCCTCGACGAGGAGTCGCTGGGCCGCCTGCTGCGCCTATACGGCGAGTTGCCCAACGCCCGTCAGATGGCCCGCGCCATAGTGCATGCCCGCTCCGAGGCCGACATCGTCACCACGGCCGACCTGCGTGCCGCCGTGTCGCGTCACCTGCCGCGCGGCATGGAGAACAAATACCTGGCCATGCTCTTCCAGGCCCTCCGCATCGAGGTCAACGGCGAGCTCGAAGCCCTCAAGGCCCTGCTGCAGCAGGCCACCGAGCTGCTGCCGGTGGGCGGCCGCCTGGTCGTCATAAGCTACCATTCGCTCGAGGACCGCCTGGTGAAGAACTACATGCGCAGCGGCAACTTCGAGGGCACCATCGAGAAAGACTTCTACGGCAATCCGTTGGTGCCGCTGCGCCAGTTGCGCAGCCTCGCGCCCTCGGCCGCCGAAGTGCAGAGCAACAACCGCGCCCGCAGCGCCCGCCTCAGGGTGGCCGAACGGGTGGAACAGAAGAACTAACACGACAAACCGGAAACGCAATGGGAAACAAGTTCAGAGAGAAGACCGTCGAGGAAGACCTGGTGGCGCCGAAGCCCGTCGAGGCACCGGCTCCCGAGTCGGCCGAGGCACAGCCCGAGACCCAGTCCGAGCCCGCCCGACGCGAACGCGGCGGCAAGGCGCTGCGCGGCGTGGCCAGCGTGCTGGGCGGCGACCTGCTCGGCGACCGCATGGTCCTGCGCCAGATACCGCTGCTGCTGCTCTGCTTGGTATACCTGCTACTCATCGTCGGCAACCGCTACCGCATCGAGAGCTTCAGCCGCGAGAAACAGGCCACTGAAGAACGCATAAACTACCTGCGCGAGCAACGCATACAGATGCAGAAGCAATACCAACAAAGTGTCAAGATATCGCAGATAGCTGACGACCTGCGCGACCGCGGTGTGGGCATCACCGCAGGCCCGCCCTACGAACTGTGAAGAGATTAGCAACAGAGAGATGAGCGACAAGAAGAAAGACAACGTACGCATGACGCGAGGGATGACCGCCCTCTACCTGATACTCACCCTGGGTGTCGGCGTGGCGGTGCTGGCCAATATCATCAACATACAGTGGGTGCATGGCGACGAATGGCGCGCCCGTGGCGAACGCCGCGAGGCCGGCCTGCGCACCGATCCCGCCCGCCGTGGCATCATCTACTCGAGCGACGGCAAGATACTGGCCACCACTGTCACCGAGTGCGACCTGTACCTCGACCTCTACAACAAAGCCGAGCTCGACGAGCACGGCCACGCCAAATACGACCGCCACGGCCGCCCCATCGAGACCGGCCCGATAGTGGACAGCAACTTCAGCAACTACCTCGACTCGGTGTGCGGCTTGCTGGCCGACGCCATACCGCAGCACACCGTTTCGTACTACCGCGAGCGTATCGCCGTCGAGCGCACCAAGGAGAACCCGCGCCGCTGCTTCCTCGTGCAGCGCGGGGTGCCCTACTCGGTGTGGCTCCAGATATGCCGCATGCCGGGCTGGAGCCGCGGGGTGGTGCGTCAGGTCGACGGCCAGAGCGTGGTGCACCAGGTGCGTGCCCACATCTATGGCAATCTGGCCGAGAATACCATCGGCTTCCGCAACCGTTTAGACGCCAACTCGTACACCGGCCTTGAGGGCTACTACGACAGCATACTGCGTGGCCAGGACGGCCTCTTCAACTGCCGCCGCCTCACCAAGGGTATATGGCTGCCCGACGAGCCGCGCCAGAGCCGCGAGGTGGCACAGCGCACCGACCAGGACCGCATAGACACCATCGTGCTGCAGCCTCGCGTCGACGGCCAAAGCATAGTGGCCACCATCGATACCCGCTACCAAGACATAGCCGAGACCTCGCTGCGCGATGCCCTGCGCCGCTATGGTGGCACCGCCGGCTGCGCCATACTGATGGAGATGCAGACCGGCTATGTGCTCGCCTGCGCCAACCTGGCGGTCGATACCGCCGCCCACGACTACCTCGAGGTGCGCGACCGCAATGTGGCGGTGAGCGACGTCTACGAGCCGGGTTCCACCTTCAAGACCGTCATCCTCTCGGCCATGCTCGAGGACCCCGATGTGCAGATTGACACCTCGATGCGCCTGCCGGTACGCTACAAGAACTTCGGCGGCAAGAACGGCGAAATCAAGGACGACCACGGCAACTGGGATTCGCTCAGCCTCAAGGGCGTCATCGAACAGTCGTCGAATGTGGGTATGAGCGACCTGGGATGGCGTTTCTACAACAACCGCCGCGACACCCTGCGCCACCTTGTGGAGCAGCTTTTCCCCTATGCCAAGCTCAGTCCCGACGTGAAGGCTCCGGAGTATAAGACACGCATCAACAACCTGCACGCTTCCAACCGCGACTTCCTCAACTTCTGCTATGGCTACTCCACCACCGTGTCGGCCCTGCGCCTCGTCACCTTCTACAACGCCCTTGGCGCCGGCGGCCGGATGGTGAAGCCCCTTTTCTGCCGCGCCATCGTCGACCGCGACGGGCGCGAGCATGCCATCAAGCCGGTGGTGGTCAACGAGCACATCTGCAGCCGCCGCACGGCCACCCTCATGCGCGAGATGCTCGAAGGGGTGGTAGAGAACGGTACTGGTAATAATATAAAGAATACTACTTATGGTATCGCCGGCAAGACCGGCACGGCAGTGCACAGCTACTCCAACCTGAAGCGCTACAACGCCTCGTTTGCAGGCTTCTTCCCCTCGGAAGAGCCGCGCTACACCTGCCTCGTGGTGGTGCAGGATATACCGGCCTATGGCCGTCAGGCAGCGTTGGTGTTCAAGAATATAAGTGACTGTGTGGTGGCAATGGACAAGCGTCTCAGCGACGGCGCCGTGCGCTCGGCCTGGCCGACCCTCGAGGCCGACAGTGCCGCCGCTATGTCGCGACCCACCTTGCTGCGTGGAAAGAGCGACGAGATCGAGGACCTCTACCGTAGGCTGAAGCTTCCCTACCTCGCCACCGACTCGGCCAAGGGTTGGGTCTACTGCCGCCCGGCTACCGATTCCACCCCTGCAATATACGATGTCTACCGTCCCGCCGACGGCCATGTGCCCAATGTGAACGGCATGACCGCCAAGGACGCCATCGAGATGTTGCATTCCATGGGCTACCGCGTCACCATAAGCGGCTACGGCAAGGTGCGCTCGCAAAGTCCGCAGGCCGGCACGCAAAGCCGCAAGGGTACCATAGTGAACCTTACATTGAGATAAGATGAAACTGAAAGATATATTAAAAGGAATAGACGCCAAGGTGCAAGGCAGCGATGTCGAGGTCGACAACATACAGTTCGACTCGCGTTGCGTAGGTGCCGGCACCCTGTTTGTGGCCCAGCGCGGTACCAAGGTCGACGGGCATGCCTACATAGGCGGTGCTGTCGAGAAAGGAGCCGTGGCCGTGGTGTGCGAAGAGTTGCCCGCAGAGTGCAAGGCCGGTGTGGCCTATGTCGTAGTGCCCGACAGCAGCGAGGCACTTGGCGCCATGGCTGCCAACTTCTACGGCCATCCGTCGCAGCAGCTCAAGCTGGTGGGCATCACCGGCACCAATGGCAAGACCACAACCGTGACCTTGTTGCACCGCATGTTCCGCAACATGGGCTACCACGTTGGTCTGATTTCGACCATAGTGAACAAGATAGACGAAGAAGAGCTTGCCACAAGCCATACAACCCCCGACGCGCTGGAGCTCAACCAGCTGCTGCGTCGTATGGTCGACGCAGGTTGCCAGTACGCTTTCATGGAGGTGAGCAGCCATTCTGTGGTGCAGCATCGCATTGCGGGTCTTGTCTTCGCCGGAGCCATATTCAGCAATATCACCCACGACCACCTCGACTTCCACAAGACGATGGCCAACTATATCGCCGCCAAAAAGGGCTTTTTCGATATGCTGCCCCGCGATGCTTGGGCCCTGACCAATGTCGACGACAAGAATGGTCGCGTCATGGTGCAGAACTGTAAAGCCGACGTGCACACCTATGCCCTGCAGCGCGACGCCGACATACGTTGCCGTGTGCTCGAGGACACTTTCGAGGGTATGCACCTCGAGCTCGACGGTAGCGAGGTGTGGTGCCGGCTGGTGGGTCGCTTCAACGCCTACAACCTCACCGCCATCTATGGCGCTGCAGTGCTGTGTGGGGTGGAACGCGCAGTGGCCTTGCGGCAGCTCAGCATGCTCGAGGCTGCACCGGGACGTTTCCAGTATGTGAGCGGCCGTGGCATTACCGGTATAGTCGACTATGCCCATACACCTGATGCCTTGCAGAATGTGCTCAGCACCATCGACAGCATACGCCGTAAGAACCAATTGGTGATAACCGTGGTAGGATGCGGTGGCGACCGCGACCGCACCAAGCGCCCGGAGATGGCCCGTATAGCCTGCGAGGGTAGCGACAAGCTGGTTCTTACGAGCGACAATCCTCGCACGGAGCAGCCCGAAGCCATACTTGACGAAATGGAGGCAGGCCTCAGTGCGCAGCAGCTGAGCCACACTGTACGCATCACCGACCGCCGTCAGGCCATACGCACAGCCTGCATGATGGCCAAGGAAGGCGACATTGTGCTGGTGGCTGGAAAGGGACATGAGAAATACCAAGAAGTGAACGGAGTGCGCAGCCACTTCGACGATGTAGAAGAGTTGCAAAACCAACTTAACAGTTAAGACTATGTTGTATTATCTATTCGATTGGCTCGACCGAGCGTTTGACTTCCCCGGAGCAGGTGTGTTCCAGTACATTTCCTTCCGTGCGGCTGCGAGCATCATTACTTCGCTGTTCATCATGCTTGTGCTTGGCAAGCCGTTCATACGTTGGATGCAGAACCGCCTTGGCATGATGGACGAGGTGCGCACAGAACTCGGCCTCGAGGGTGCCGAGCGCAAGGCCAAGACCCCCACAATGGGTGGTGTACTTATACTGGCGGCCATTGTCATACCGACCTTGCTCTTTGCCAAGCTCGACAATATTTATGTGCTTATCATGCTCGGCACCACTGTATGGATGGGCCTTGTCGGTTTCCTGGACGATTACTTGAAGAAAACTCGCGGCAAGGCTGGTCTGCCTGGCAAATACAAGGTGATGGGACAAGTGCTGCTCGGACTGGCGGTGGGTTTGCTGATTTGCTTCCACCCCGATATAATCAATCCGCTCAAGACTACTATTCCCTTTGTGAAGAACAACGAGTTCGACTATACATGGCTTGTGTCGTGGATGGGCGAGTGGGCGGTCGACTATGCTTGGATTATTTATGTCGTGGTTATTGTCTTCGTAATAACCGCGGTGAGCAACGCCAGCAACCTGACCGACGGTATAGATGGCATAGCCACCGGCGTGGCTGCCGTCAATGGCGGCGCCCTGGCCCTGCTGGCATGGGTGAGCGGCAACGTCATCATGTCGAGCTACCTCAACATTATGTATCTGCCCAGCATCGGCGAGTTGGCTATCTTCAGCACGGCCTTTGTTGGTGCTACGCTTGGCTTCCTCTGGTACAACACCCATCCCGCCCAAATTTTTATGGGCGATACGGGCTCGTTGGCGATCGGAGGCATCATTGCTGTCTTTGCAATCTTGATCCGTAAGGAACTGCTTCTGCCCCTGCTGTGTGGCATATACCTTGTGGAAGACCTCTCGGTGATAATACAGACTACGGGCTGCAAGCGCTACCGCCGTAAGCATAAGCTGCCGGCCGGGGTGCCCGTGCCGGTCGAGAAACGCCCCTTCTTGATGTCGCCATTGCACCACCACTACCAGAAGAAAGGTATCGCCGAAGAGAAAGTTGTGATGCGCTTCGTGATAGTGGCAATTCTGCTCGCCATATTTACCCTTTCAACACTGAAACTGAGATAAACAATGATAATAGACACATTGGCCAAAGAAGGCCGTACCTACACCGGCTTGGCCGGACTCGACACCGCCCGTCTCAAGGCAATGCGTAATGCCTCTCTGCGGGCTTGCTTCAACCGGCTCGATGACACCCATTACCGTCTCGAGTTCGAAGGTAGAATACTCGACCGCGAGTACATCAACGACGCAGCTGCACGTAACGTGAATGCCACATGGTATTCGCTCGACTCGATGCAGGGCGGCATTGTGTGGATCGCCATCGGCTGCAACCATAGGGTCGATTATAGCCGTCTGGTGCCTGTGGCATTGCGCAAGGTTCGCATGTTGCTGGTACTCGGCAACGACGAACAGTTGCGCAAGCAACTCGGCAAAGCGGTGCCCAATATCGTGGCCTGCCGCACCATGGCCGAGGCGCTGCACCATGCCTATACCTACGAGGCCTACGACGTGAAGGTACTCTTCTCGCCGGCCTGTAACGACGGCACCCCAACCGAAGCGTTGGGTGAGGCTTTCAGATATGAAGTGAACGAATTATGAAAACGAGCAAGCTCTTCCGTGGCGACAAGATAGTCTGGGTGGTATTCCTGCTACTCAGTATCATATCGCTGGTATCCGTCTACAGCTCGATAGGCTTGTATGCCTACTCGATGAACGGTGCCGGCCCCACGGGACTTTTCTTCAAACACCTGGTGATTGTTGCGGCCACGTACGTTGTGGTGATACTGCTTTCTCGCGTCAACTACCGTTATTTCTCGCGGTTTGCTATGTTGGGCTACTGGGTGTCGTTGGTGCTGCTGGCAGTGATGTTGGCATTGCATGGCCGTTGGATGCGTCTGCCATTGATTGGACAGTTCCAGCCGTCTGAGATTGCCAAGGTGGTGCTTATTGTTTTTGTGGCTCGTATGCTTGCCCTCAAAAAAGAACAGGCGGGTGAGATTAGCACTTTCCTCATGTTGCTCATTTATATCGCTCCGGTAGTACTGCTTGTGTTGCCAGAGAACTTCTCTACCGCTGCCCTTATATTCCTTTCGGCCTATATGGTGATGCTTTTTGGGGGTGTGAAACGCAAATATTGGTGGCGTCTATTGTTGGTGGCCGTTGCTGTTGTGGGAGTGGCAATGTTTGTGATGCTCAAGACAGGCGAGAGTAGCAGCGCTCTTGAACGTAGTGAGACATGGGTCAACCGTGTGGACCGTTGGCTGAACCCGAATCCAGAGGAACTCTCGCAGGAGAATATGGCCAAGATGGCCATTGCGCGTGGTGGTGTGTTCGGTGCCGGCATAGGTAACACGGTGCATGCACGTCTCATGACACAGGCCCACAACGACTTTATCTATGCCATCATCATAGAGGAAACAGGCATGATTGGAGCCATTGTTGTCTTTGTGCTATACAGTATTTTCTATTTCCGCTGCATACGCCTGGCATGGCGCTGTAGGGGTACTTTCGGCACCCTTACTGTGGCAGGCCTCGGAACAATGATTTACCTGCAGGCCTTGGTCAATATGAGTGTGGCCGTAGGGGTGCTCCCTGTTACTGGCCAAACGTTACCGTTCATCAGTTACGGAGGTACGGCCTATATATTTCTCGGATGTGCATTGGGTATTATTCAGTCGGTAGCGGCCGATATTGATGCTCAAGAGTCGATTGCCGTACAGCACAGTGTAGAATCAACGAAAGACAATGAAAGGACAGAATATGAAAGCAATAATTAGTGGTGGTGGAAGCGGTGGACACATTTTCCCTGCGGTGGCAATAGCCAATGCCATACGTAAGCGTTGGCCTGATGCCGAGATTCTTTTTGTCGGTGCAGAAGGCCGCATGGAGATGGAGAAAGTGCCGGCTGCAGGTTATCCCATCAAAGGACTGCCCATTGCTGGACTTCAGCGGAAGCTGACTCCTGCCAATATTGTGAAGAACTTGCAACTGCCATTTCTTATGATGCGTAGTCGTCGTATGGTGAAGAGTATACTGCGCGACTTCGCCCCCGATATTGTTGTCGGAGTGGGAGGTTTCGCCTCCGAGCCAACCCTCAAGGCCGCCGCCGCCATGGGCTATCCAACCCTGCTTCAAGAACAGAATTCGTATGCTGGCCTTACCAATAAGATGTTGGCCCGTAGTGCGGCAAAGATATGCGTGGCATACGACGGTATGGAACGTTTCTTCCCGGCCGACAAAATAGTGTTCACAGGCAACCCCGTCCGTGCTGACATTGAACAAATGAATTGTACGCGGGAGGAAGGATGCTCGCACTTCGGCTTAGACACATCGGGACGTGTCCTGCTCTCGGTTGGTGGCAGTCTTGGCGCCCGCACCATCAATCAGATGATTATTACTCACCTGCATTTCTTCCGCGAGAACCATATACAGTTGGTATGGCAGACGGGCCGCTGGATGTATGACGAGGCTGTGCGAGCTGTGCGCGAAGCGAAGGTAGAGGAGTGGGTGAAGGTGCACCAGTTCATACAGCGTATGGATCTCGCCTATGCTGCTGCCGACGTGGTAATATCGCGTGCAGGCGCTATAGCCATAAGTGAGCTATGCCTTGTGGGCAAGCCTGTGGTGCTCGTCCCATCGCCCAATGTTGCAGAAGACCACCAGACCAAAAATGCCCTTGCCTTGGTCGATCGTGGCGCGGCGCTCATGGTGCGCGATGCCGACTGTGCTACACTTTGTTTGCCAACCGTGCTTGAACTGTTTGAAAACGACGACCGCCGTGCCGCTATGAGTGCGGCCATTGGCAAGATGGCGGTGCGTGGTGCCGCCGACAAGATTGTGAACCAGATAGCAAAAATCGTACAATGAACTACTACTTTCTCGGCATAGGAGGTATTGGCATGAGCGCCTTGGCGCGCTACTTTCACCGCAGGGGCGACACTGTGCGAGGCTATGATCGTACTCCATCGTCTCTCACTGACCAACTACAAACTGAGGGCATAGAGGTTCACTTTGACGACGCCCCCGACAGACTGCCCGATGCTATAGACCTCGTTGTATATACCCCAGCTGTACCTGACGACCTGGGTGAGATGCAGGCCCTGCGGCAGCGTGGTGTGCCTATGAAGAAGCGTTCGCAGGTGCTTGGAGAACTTACCAGCGGCAAGCGTTGTATTGCCGTGGCTGGCAGCCATGGTAAGACCACTACTACCACCCTTATAGCCCATCTGCTCGCCAATAGCAGTTGTGGGTGCTCTGCCTTCCTCGGGGGTATAAGCAAGAACTTCGGCTCCAATATTCTGGTCAATAACAAAAGTGAGTATGTGGTTGTAGAGGCCGACGAGTACGACCGCTCGTTCCTTCAACTGCATCCCTACATGGCCATCATAACCGCCACCGACCCAGACCACCTCGATATATATGGCACCCATGAGGCTATGATGGACGCCTATGTCCAGTTTGCCAATCAGATTTCGCCAGACGGACGCCTCTTCCTTAAACAAGGCGTATTCCATACTGCCGATGGCGAGCCGTACGTGGAGTATGGTCCTCACCATGATCATGAACACCACGACCATCACATCTCTTCGCACGAAACAATCCATACCCCCATTTCTACCTATACTGCACGCGGTATCGAGGCAGACTACTACGCCATCAATGTCCGTACCTACAATGGCAATATATTCTTCGATATGCGTACTCCCGACGGCGTGCTTTATGACCTTGAGCTTTGTGGTACGGCCCTCTTTAATGTAGAAAACGCTGTGGCTGCCTCGGCGGTAGCTCTCAGCTGCGGTGTCGACCAATACCAACTACGCAGTGGTTTGAAAAGCTTTGAGGGGGTGTGTCGCCGCTTCGACTATCGCATACGAGAAAAGGAATTGGTGTATATCGATGATTATGCCCACCATCCGGCCGAAATACGCTCTACCATCGAAAGTGTAAGGTATCTATATCCCGATAAGAGGGTTGTGGGCATTTTCCAGCCTCACCTCTATAGCCGCACACGCGACCTCGCCGACCAGTTTGCCGAGGTTCTGCAATTGCTCGACGAGGTGGTGATGATGCCGATATATCCAGCCCGCGAGAAACCGATACTTGGTGTCACCTCGAGTATGGTGCTGCGTAAGATACCGACCATGTCGAAGTATCTTTGTACTCCTGACCAAGTGCTTGAGCTGGTGCCGGCCCTCTGCCCCGATGTGGTGCTCACTCTCGGTGCCGGCGACATCGACCGACTAGTGCCGCGGCTTGAGGCAACACTTAGAGAACAGATGCTATGAAACGACCGTACAAAATACTGCTCATACTGATTGGTGCCATTGCGCTGTTTGTGCTGGTGGTGGTAGCTAATTTGTCGCGCAACCATTCACAAGTGAAAGGCCTTGAGGTCGACTTGCGCTATGGCCGCACACCAGTGTTGGTCGACGAGCAGACGGTGGCCGATACTGTACTTGCCGCGATACCTCGTCTGCTTATGCTGCAAGTGGGGCAGGTGGATCGCGAGGCAGTGGCCGAAGCCGCTGCTCGGGTACCATACCTCAAGGATGTTACAGCTTCGGTCAGTGTAAGTGGCATGGTCGTGGTGCGTGCTGCGCAGCGTCGCCCCATAGCCCGTCTCTTCTACGGCAATCGTGAATTGTACTTTGACGACGAGGGTGTGATGATGCCGGTGAGCAGAATTGGTGAATGTGATGTCCTAGTGGCTGGAGGCGACTTTGTAGAGCCTCTCTGTATCGATAGCCTTAATACTCAGACAGAGGCATTGGTCAATCTTGCTCACTTCCTCGATGACGAGCGCAAGTTTAGGGGTATGATAGACCAAATATATGTTGAACGCAATGGCAATTTGTTGATGGTGCCCAAACTTGGTGACCATATAATCGAACTGGGAGATGTCCGCAATCTGGATACTAAGTTCGAAAACCTCATGACTTTCTATCGCAAGGGCATGCCGCGTGCCGGCTGGGAGTCCTACTCCCAAATCAGCCTCAAGTACGACGGACAGGTAGTATGCACTAAATCGAATAAGCAAACATAATAACACATATCTATGGCAAACGAAATTATAGTAGGCCTCGACATTGGTACCACCAAGATCGCATGTTTCGTCGGCATGCGGGTCGAGAGCGGCAAAGTGAAAATCCTTGGTTTCGGCCGTACCGAGTCGGTAGGTGTCGAGCACGGTGTGGTGAAAAGCATCACTGCCACGGCAGACTCTATCACCAAAGCGGTGAACGAAGCCGCCGACCAGGCTGGCGTCGACATAGACGAGGTGTGGGTCGGTATTGCAGGCCAGCACATCAAGGCCCGTCCCAGTCAGGGCAGTATCATGATCCCGCCTGAGCACACGCTCATCGAGCAGGAAGATGTGGACCGCCTGATAGCAGAGCAGTACAACACAATGCTCGAACCCGGCGAGGAAATCATCCATATCTTCCCACAGCAGTATATCGTCGACCGCGAGCCGTTGAGCCGCGACATACCCCCTGTGGGTGTGGCTGGTAAAAACCTGCAGGCCGACTTCCATATGGTTACGGCCAATGTACAGAACTTGCAGTACATAAAGTATGCCGTAGAGCGTGCCGGCCTCAAGATCAAGGGCGTCGTCCTCGAACCGGTGGCTTCGGCCAAGGCTGTCCTCGACGACAGCGACCGCGATGCCGGTGTCGCCATGGTGGATATAGGCGGTGGCACCACCGACATAGCCATCTTCCACGATGGTATCATTCGCCACACCTCGGTGCTTCCGCTTGCCGGAAATGCTATCACCAACGACATACGCGAGGGCTGCAACATATTGAAGAAACAAGCCGAAAGCCTGAAGGTGAAGTTCGGCTCCTGCCTTGTGCAGGCTGTCTCCGAGAACGACGTCATCTCTATACCCGGCATCCGCAGCCAGGCTCCGCGCGAAATTTATGTCAAGACGCTGGCCGGCATCATCAACGCCCGTACCAAGATGATTATGGAGCAGGTGAACTACGAGATTAACCTCTCCGGCTTCGGCAAGAAGCTCATTGCGGGCATCGTCCTCACCGGCGGTGGCGCCCAGTTGAAGAATATAAAGGACCTCTGCGAGCTGATTACCACCACCGATACCCGCATTGGTGTACCCAACGAGCATTTGGACTTCGAGAGCGTCTCCTATGCCGACCTGGCACACCCGATGTATGCCACCGGTATAGGCCTGGTGCTGTACGGTCTTGAACAGTCGGAGCGTGAGCATGCCGGCGAACAATTCGAGGAAGAAAGCAAGGCGAAAGACGACCATGTGGACATCTTTGCGGGCATGGACGACATTCCGTCTGCAACCCAGCCTGCTGCAGCTGCAGAACCCGAGCCAAAGAAAAAGGACAAGAAGAAGGTGAAATTCGAAGATGTGGTGGGTAATTTCATAAACAAGATGTTCAACGAGGGCCTCGACGATTAACTGTTGTGCATAATATGTTGAAAACTAATTTGTAGATAGTAGCGCTAATTGGTATTATTTTGGTAATTTTACAACTGATAATATGATGCCGGGAATCGTATAACGGTATCTATGTCAATACGATAGAAAAACACAAGCACATGGAAGAGAATACAAATTCCGCTTTTTTCAGCTTCGATTCGCCCAAAGGCCAGTCGTCCTACATCAAGGTGATCGGTGTCGGCGGTGGTGGTGGCAATGCTGTCAACCACATGTACAAGGAGGGTATCGAGGGAGTGGACTTTATAGTCTGCAATACCGATATGAAGGCCCTGAACGCCTCGCCGGTCCCCAACAAGATACCGCTGGGCGACCTCGGTCTCGGTGCTGGCAACAAGCCCGAGCGTGCTCGTCGCGCTGCCGAAAGCAAGGCCGATGACATCCGTGAGGCCTTGAGCCACAACACCCAGATGCTCTTTATCACTGCCGGTATGGGCGGTGGTACAGGCACCGGTGCCGCTCCCGTCATTGCCGAGATAGCCAAGAGCATAGACCTCGACAACGATGAGAACAAGAAGATACTTGTGGTCGCCATCGTTACGAGGCCCTTCAGCTTCGAGGGCAAGCGCCGCCGCGAGCAGGCCGAGGCCGGTATCGAGGAACTGCGCCAACACGTTGACTCTATAATCGTAATCAACAACGATAAGCTCCGCTCTTTCGGCAATATGCGCATCAGCGAGGCTTTTGGCATGGCCGACGACGTGTTGCTTACTGCCGCCAAAGGCATTGCCGAAATCATCACAGAGAACGCCTATGTGAACCGCGACTTCCAGGATGTGAATACCGTGATGGAGCATAGCGGCACCGCACTGATGGGTACCGGCAGCGGCAAGGGCGAGAACCGCGCCCACGACGCCATCGAGGCCGCCACCACCAGCGTGCTGCTAGACGACAGCGACATAGCCGGTGCCAAGAACGTGCTGCTCTATTTCTCCTACTCGTCCGAGCACGAGATGACCATGGACGAGCAGGCCGAGATTACCGACTATCTGCTCGACAAGACCAACGGCACCGCCGACATCATCTGGGGCGCCGGCCCCGACGAGAGCCTCGGCGACGAGCTGAAGGTGATACTCATCGCTACCGGCTTCGAGAAGTCCACCCTGACCCAGGAAGGCCCCAATGTGATAGAGTTGCCTGCCGATGTGGCGCCTGCCGCCAAGCCCGAGCCCGTGGTGGCCAAGCCCGAAGTGGTGGCTGCCGACGAGCCGGTGCTGATTACCAAGGCCGAGCCCGCTCCCGAGCCCGTGGCCCAGGTCGAGCCCGTGGCGGCAGCCTTTGTGGCCCCCGTGGTCAAACCGGCTGCCGAGCCCGAGCGTCGCGTGTTTGTGCTCGACGACGACGAGCCCTCGATGCACGAGGCCCGCGAGGTCGCCCAGGCACAGATGGAAGACTTCAAGACCGAAGTGGATACTATGGTCGACGAGATACATCTGGTTGAGCCCGAGAAGCAAGCCGAGCCGACCGCCACCCTCGAGGCCCCGAAAGTCAGCCCGATGCAGTTCGCACCGAAGACCGAGGTCATAGCCTCGGCTTTCCGCAACGACAACGATGTGACCACCGCCGCCGAGCGCATACGCCGCATCCACGACCTGCTGCGAAACAACCCCGACGGTGCCGACATCGTGCAGCACATGACCACCGAGCAGATTAGCGACGACGAGCTCTACGCCGGAGCCCATTCGTCGATGCGCGAGGCTACCGGTTCGGCCATGCGTGCCGACGGAAGCATAGCCAAGAACCCCTTCCTCTATGGCAACCAGCCGGACTAAGTTCATAGGCACCGTCTGCGCCATCGGCGCGGCGGTGTGCTACGGCACCAACCCGCTGGGAGCCTTGAACCTATACGCCGAGGGCATGAATACGCCCTCGGTTCTTTTCTACCGCTTCGGTCTGGCCTGGGTTATCGTGGCTGCGGTGATGGGGGTGAAAGCCCTGCGCGGAAGCGAGGGACTGCGGCTGGACCGCCGTGAGTTCCGCACCCTCTCGGCCCTCGGCGTGCTGTTCATTCTCTCGTCGCTCACACTATACCTCAGCTTCCACCTGATGCCTGCCGGCGTGGCTTCGACCATACTGTTCACCTATCCGGTGATGACGGCGGCCATAATGGCCACGTTTTTCCGCGAGCGTGTCACCCTCGGCACCGTCGGTGCCATTGTGCTGAGCCTGTTGGGCGTGTTGCTGCTCTACTGGGGCGATGGCGACGGGAGCACGCTGCACCTTGGCGGCGTGGTGCTGGTGCTGGTGTCGGCGCTCACCTACGCCCTCTATATCGTGGTGGTCGACAAGTCGCCGCTGCACATGTCGAGCTTCAAAATCAATTTCTACGTGCTTTTCTACTGCGCCGCCGGCATGGCCCTGTTTGCCCTGCTCAGCGGGCAGCCGCTGCAGCTGCCGCCCACGCCGCGGGCCTGGCTCTGGGTGGGCTGGCTGGCCGTGGTGCCTGCCATTATGGCGCTGGTGATGATGGTCTATGCCGCCAAGTACCTAGGCTCCACCCCCACTGCCATACTCGGTGCCCTCGAACCCACCACCGCCGTCGTTATCGGCGTGCTGGTCTTCGGCGAGCCTTTCACCGGTCGCCTCCTCCTCGGCATCGTGCTTATCCTCGCCGCTGTGACCATCGTGGTCCTCGGCAAGGGCCGCAGAGCCGCCTAGCACGCCCAGGCAGGCGCTCTCCGAGCAGCGCCCTTCGCCATCCTGCACGAAGCCATACACATACACCGTACCGCCGTCCGATAGCCACTGCGGCACCACCAGACCAATGCGGCCGTCCATACGGTACACCGGCGCCGTGAGGAAACCCTTCCGTGTGTCTGTGTTGTACAGGTACAGCCGCACGCCGTCGTAGCGGTCGGCGCGCATATGCCGGGGGTTCTTCTCGAAGCTCACCTCCAGGCGGTTGTCCTCGAACGACATCGAGGTGAAGCCCACCGGTGCCAGTGGTCCGGTGGCGATACGCAGCTGGCCGAAGTCGTCGAAGCTGCCTTGGTTGAGGCTCACGAAGAGGTTGTAGGCCGTCATGCCCACCTGTCTGGCCGCCAGCGTCATGCCGGCCACCACGCCCTGCCGCATGGCGGCGGCGAGGCGTACCTGCTCGCGGAACTCCTCGCGGTGCGCCTGTTGCGCCTCAGTCTGTGGGTTGTTCACCCTCCGCGGCCGAGACCGCATGACCCATTTCCCGTTCCATCGGTAGCCTACCACGGGCCCCAGCTTACCTTGGAAGCCTCCCATGAATCCTTCAATCTGATGTGCCATATCTTTGTAGTGTTCAGCGTTTTAAAGATAAGACAGGGTGCTGCCTGTTGCTTCACCCATAATATACAATATTTAATTTCTGCGACAATAACGCTATTCATTCATTACTTATTATTTACTAAAATAAAATTTAACAAAGTTTATACAAACAATATAGTAGGAGATGAGTAAGACAAGATTGCTGTAGATAGCTATAAGACAGGTTGGTTGGACAAGGCGGATGACCGATGGGTTCAAGCGACAGTGAAACATTTAACAAATAAAAATGCAGATGTTTGAAAAGATTTACTATATTTGCACTATTGATTACTTCCCCTTGACTCCCGGTACCAACCTGACTATCAGCTGCTAGAGTGAGTATTAACCATTAATATATAGTCAAAATGAAAAAGACGTTACTGTTTGCAGTCGCCCTGCTGATTGGCAGTTGGGCGGCCATGGCACAGATTGCAGTGTTCCCCTACACGCAGGATTTCGAAGGCGGGCTCGCCGGCTGGACCATTGTGGACCAGGACGGCGACGGCTACAACTGGGAGGTGGACAACTCGAGCGACTATGCCCACGGCGGCACGGGTTACATTCACAGCGACTCGTACAACAACGAGGCCTACGAGCTGACGCCCGACAACTACCTCATCAGTCCGGCCATCGAGCTGCCCGACGAGGAAGGCTTCCTGCTGGAGTACTATGTGGGTGCCTACGACGATTATTACTATGCCGAGCATCTGTCGGTCTATGTCTCGGCGTCGAACGACCCGGCTACCATAGCCGCCTCGACCGCCAATGAGAGTTATACCCTTTCGACCGAGAGCTATGTGAAGCACACCATCAATCTGAACGACTATGCCGGGCAGACGGTCTACATAGTCTTCCGCCACCACAACTGTACCGACCAGTGGCAGGTGATACTCGACGACATAGTGGTGCGCCAGGCCGGTGCCCCCATGATCACCCTGGGCGGCGTCAACAGCACGCAGGTTGGCGTCGACGCCATGTTCCATGTAACCCTCACCGAGGGACTGACCCCCACCTATGCCTGGAGCTCGGTGATGGCCACCGCCGGCCAGGCCACTATCGACGACCAGGGCGACACCGCCGTCATCACCTACACCGCCGGCGGCATCGACACGGTGACCGTGGTGGCCACCAATGCCCTTGGCAGCGCCACGGCCACGCGCACCGTAACGGTGATAGACTGCGGCACCGCCGAAGCGCTGCCGTGGACCGCCAGCCTCGCTAGCGATGCCGATTTGCAGTGCTGGAACTTCGTCGACGGCGACAACAACGGTCGCAACTGGAGCCGCAGCAGTGGCAATAGCGGAGCCTACCTCGGCTCGCGCGGAGGCGACAACTGGGCCATCACGCCGTTGGTGCAGATGCCTTCCGATGCCGAGGGCACCATACTGGAATGGCGTGTGCGCGGCTACAGCAACAATAAATACGAGGTGTGGGTGTCGCCGACCGGTGGCGCCAACATCGAGGACTTCACCGACTCGCTCTTCGGCGAGACCTATACCAACAACAGCTACGCCAGCCGCACGCTCGACCTCTCGGGCTACAGCGGTCAGGCCATACGCATCGCCTTCCGCCACACGCATACCGCCTCGGGCAGCAACAACGCCATGCGCCTGCAGAACATAGGCGTGCGGCAGACCACGGCGCCGGTAATCGCCATCACCGGCCCGACGTCGGTCGACGCCGGAGCCAACGGCAACTTCGCCATTGTGGTGAGCGAAGGCTCGCTGACAGGCATAAGCTACAGCTGGAGCTCGCTGATGGCCTCGGCCGGTCAGGCCACCATCGGAGCCACCGACAGCACCGCCGTGATCACCTACAGCGCCGGTGGCGACGACACCATTACCGCCACCGCCACCAACGCCTACGGCACGGCCACCGCCACCTATGCCGTGCATGTGCGCGAGTGCAACCCCATCGACGAACTGCCGTGGGCCGCCGACTTCAGCAGCAGCAGCGCCATCGAGTGCTGGACCCTCATTGACAATGACAACAATAACCACAACTGGAGCCGTGGCGGCAACGGTGGCAACGCCTACCTCTCGTCGCGCGGAACCGACGACTGGGCAGTCACTCCCGCCATCGCCATGCCTGGCAACGCCGACGGCGCCATCGTGGAGTGGAGCGTGCGTGGCTTCACCGGCTGCTCCTATCAGGTTTGGGTGGCCCCGGACGGCGGCGCCAATGTCGCCGACTTCACCGACTCGCTCTTCGCCGAGTCCTACAGCAGCAGCAACAACTACGCCTCGCGCTCGGCCGACCTGAGCAGCTATGCCGGGCAGACCATCCGCATAGCCTTCCGCCACACCGGCTCGGGCAGCAGCAGCAATAATATGCGTCTGCGCGGTGTAGGGGTGCGCATCACCGGTGCTCCCGTCATCACCATCGACGGTCCCGCACTGGTCGACAAGGACAGCACCAACAGCTTTGCAATCGTGCTGACCGAGGGCATACTCGACGGCATAGGCTACACCTGGAGCTCAGCCATGGCCGATGCGGGCCTGGCCGATATTACAGCAACCGACAGCACGATGACCATCGTCTACACTGCCGGCGGAACCGACATTATCACCGCCACCGCCACCAACGGCCTCGGCTCCGGCAGCGCCACGCACACGGTGTTTGTGCGCGACTGCTCGGGCATCAGCACCTTCCCCTGGAACGAAGGCTTCGAGCAGGCCGGCATGCTGGCATGCTGGACGATGGTCGACGCCGACAACGACGGCTACAATTGGTCGCACGCCACCACATCGGGCTACGCCCACAATGGCACGGGCTATATGATGAGTGCATCGTACGAGGACGCGGAGCTCTACCCCGACAACTACCTCATAAGCCCGGCCATCATACTGCCCGACGAGGATGGCTTCATAGCCGAATACTATGTGGGCGCCTACAGCAGTTCGTACTATGCCGAGCACATCTCGGTCTATGTGGCCACCTCGACCGATGTGACGGCTATCGCGGCCAGCACGCCTGCCGAGTCCTACACCCTTTCTGGTGCCGACTATGTAAAACACACCATATCGCTGAACGACTATGCCGGCCAGACCATATACCTGGTCTTCCGCCACCACCAAAGCTCCGACCAGTGGTATCTGCACCTCGACGACGTGGCCGTGCGCCGCACTATGGCTCCCGTGGTCAGCATCGTCGGCGACGTCAACGCCAACGTGGGCATCAATGCCACATACACTGCGCATCTGGATGAAGGCTCGACCGAAAACCTTGCCTATTCCTGGACCTCCTCGATGGCAGATGCAGGCCTGGCTACCATGGTAAACAACGACTCCAGCATAGTGCTCAACTATAGCACCATTGGGCACGACACCATAACGGTGACGGTGACCAACAGTTTTGGCACCGCCACGAAGACCATTGTGGTCACGGTTATAGACATTAACCCAGTGGTCGCCTTCCCCTACAGCACCGGTTTCGACAGTACCGACACCGACAATGCCTTCTGGCAGCTCGTGGGTGGCGCCAGCGCCAACCGCTGGACTATAGGCACCGCCACACAGAACGGCGGTACCAGTGCACTCTACATCACCAACAACGGCAGTTCGTATGCCTATAATTCCAGCAACAGCGCCTATGCCTACGCCTACCGTGTGCTGAGCCTCGACGCCGGCGAGTATTCCTACAGCTACGACTGGAAGTGCGTGGGCGAGATGCTTACCAGCGCCTACGACTACCTGCGTGTCTTCCTGGCCCCGTCGAGCTTCACCCCGACGGGCAACAACGCCACCACTGGCCTTACCGCCTCGGCACTGCCTATCGGCTTCATCCCCCTCGATGGCGGGACGGTCCTGGTCGACCAATCGGAATGGACCACCATGGTGGGCACCGTCAGTATCACCACTCCCGGCCTCTACAAGCTGGTGTTCTACTGGACCAACGATGCGACATCGTCCAACGGTGTGCCCGCTGCTGTCGACAACGTAAGCTTCAACATTAACTCGTGCCCTGCCCCCACAGCCCTCACTGTGACCAATGTCGGTGCCCATACGATGGACGTCAGCTGGACCGCCATGGGCACCGAGACCGAGTGGGCCGTAACGGCAAATGGCGTTACCACCATAGTGAATACCGCCTCCTATTCCGTCGCTGGCCTCGAGTCGGCTACAAGCTACATCATAAAGGTGCGTGCTGTCTGTGGTGCAGGCGACACCAGCATTGCCTCGAGTGTCACCGGCCGCACCGAATGCGAAGGCGGCAACTGCGAGTTCACTGTCGAGATGGCAGACAGCTATGGCGACGGCTGGAACGGCAGCGCCGGCATCACCGTGATGCAGGGCGGTTCCACCATCGATATGGTGAAGCTCTCGTCCGGTAACTACGGCTCGCAGACAGTAACCACCTGCCTGGGCCAGCCCATCACCCTCAGTTGGACGAGCGGCACCTTCGACTACGAGGCAAGCTTCAGCATCGTCAATGCCAACGGTATCGAGGTGTACGCAGTCGACGACTGCAGCGGCCTTACCTCCGGCGAGGTGTTCCTTACATTTGACGCCACCTGTCATGCCGACGGCGAGGAGCCTGGCCCCGAGCCCGAGACCTGCAACGTGCCCACCAACCTGCACACTGTGAATGTGACCACCACCGTGGCTTCTGTCGACTGGACAGCCGGCGGCACCGAAAGTGCTTGGCAGCTCGAGGTCAATGGCACTGTCTATACCGCGAGCGGACACCCCTACACCCTCGCCAACCTCAGTGCCGGCACCCAGTACAGTGTACGCGTGCGTGCAGTGTGTGGTGACTCCCTATACAGCGAGTGGAGCACGGCGCTCACCTTCAGCACCGAGAACGAGACTCCCGTTCCCCCCGACGGTATCGACGGTGTCGATGCAGTGCCCTTTGCACTCTATCCCAACCCTGCTTCCAGCGTGGTGTATGTCGAGGTGGATGGCAGTGCCTGGATTAGTCTGCTCGACCTCAATGGCCGCGAGCTGTTGCGTACCGACAAGCCCTCCTTCGATGTAACAGCCCTTCCGCAGGGCACCTACTTCGTGCGCGTAACCACCACCGAGGGCTCAGCGGTGCGCAAGCTCGTAGTGAGGTAAATACAATAAATAGGAAAGAGCGCCGTTAATACCTGTATGAATATTGCAGCACTGGTATCGGGCGGCGTAGACAGTTCGGTAGTGGTGCACCTGCTCAAGGAACAGGGCACCACTCCTGATATCTACTACATCCGCATCGGTATGGAGGACGAGGAGGGCTACATCAGCTGTCCCGCCGAAGAGGATATAGAGATTACCCAATGGATAGCGCGGCACTACGGCTGCCGCTTCGAGGAGGTCGACCTGCACCGCGAGTATTGGGACAAGGTGGTGAGCTACACCATCGACAGTGTGCGCCGTGGCCTCACACCCAACCCCGATGTTATGTGCAACCGCCTCATCAAGTTCGGCGCCTTCGACGACCGCTGTGGCCACGACTACGACCGCATCGCCACCGGCCACTATGCCCGGGTGGAAAGTGTGAAGTGGAATACCCAGCAGGGCGAGCAGGACGGCCTCTTGACTTTCCTCGCCACCGCCGTCGATCCGGTGAAAGACCAGACCGACTTCCTCTCGCAGCTCGAATACCGGCAGATACAGAAGCTCATGTTCCCCATCGGTGGATTGATGAAGAGAGAGGTGCGCGCCATAGCGGCCCAGGCGGCGCTGCCGTCGGCCGACCGCAAGGACTCGCAGGGCATCTGCTTCCTCGGCAAGATAAACTACAACGACTTCCTGCGTCGTTACCTCGGCGAGCGCGAAGGCAAGATAGTGGAGCTGGAGACCGGCCGTGTGCTGGGTACCCACCGCGGCTACTGGTTCCACACCATCGGGCAGCGCAAGGGCCTCTACCTGAGCGGTGGTCCGTGGTTCGTGGTGCGCAAGGACATCGACGAGAACGTGCTCTACGTGTCGCAGGGCTACGACCCTGAGGCCGCCCATGGCCGCGAGATGAACCTGCTGGGCTTCCACCCGCTGGCACCCGACATCGAGCTGCCTGCCGACATCGACTTCAAGATACGCCATACCCCCGAGTTCCACCCCGGCCACCTGGCTCCCAACCCCGACGGCACCATGCACCTCGCTAGCGACGAGCCCATCCAGGGCATCGCCGCCGGACAGTATGCCACTGTCTACAGCCGCCCGTCGGCCGACGGCAAGCGCCTGGTGCTGGCCACCGGCATGATTGGTTAATGTTCAACGACGACAGTATGAAAAAGCTACTCCCTTTGATTGTGCTTTGCGCCGCCCACCTGGCCGGCGCGGCCCAGCCCGTGAGCCCGCTCGACTACGGCCTGCGCGAGGCTACCACCGGCATCGGGCGCTACTACGCCCTCTATAACGCCCACACCGAGGCTTTGGCCCGCGGCACCACGGTGAGCTATGCCGGCATCGACACCCTCGAGCTCGAGCTGCCTCCGGCCTGGCGCTCCATACCCCTCGGCCGGCACACCGACTTCGGCGGATTGGTGCTATACGTGACCAATACCGTGAAGCACGGCGCCCTCTTCAGCCTCTCGACCGCCGGCGCCACGGTGGACCTCGACAAGGCCACCGTCGACGGCCTCGACTTCACCGCCGTGCCCGAGCTGGCCACCGGCACACGCCTGCTGCGCCTCTACGACCAGAAGCCCTGGACCGAGCGGCGCGGCTTCGGCTACATGGCCTACCGCAGCGACCTGCTGGTGCTGCACGACGGCGTGGCCGCCAATACCCCCGTTATGCCGTGGAACACCGACTCCACCCAGCTCAAGGCCACCTACTATGTGGTCGACACGGCAGCCAAGAGCGTGCGCGGCCTCACCATGCACCGCACCAAGGCCTCCACCTTCCGCACCTACTGCCTCTCGGTCAGCGGCCAGTACAACGTGCTGGTCGAGGACATGCATGTAACCACCCCGCGCAGCCGCATGATTGCCGACGGCGTGTTCAGCATAGGCAACAGCGCCGACATAGTGGTGCGCGACATCACCGTCGACGGTACCTACTCGGGCTACGGCCGCTCGCGCAACTATGGCTATGCCTTCTCGCTCAACAACTGCTACAACACGCGCTACGAGCGCATACGGGCCCATGGCAACTGGGGCGTCTTTGGCAGCAACAACATGAGCCACACCGAGCTTGTGGACTGCGACATAGACCGCTTCGACATACACTGCTACGGGCGCGATGTGTCGCTGCACCGCTGCTACCTGCATGGCCGCCAGACCATCTTCGGCTCGATGTACGGCACTGTGCTGTTCGACAGTTGCCGCTTCGAGGACTATGTGCCGGTGCGCATACGCTCGAGCTACAACGCCTATACCCCCTTCGACGTGGTGATGCACGACTGCACCTTCCGCCTCACCATGGCGCACCACGCCCTGGTGAGCATCATGCTGCTCGACACGGCCGACAACCCGCGCCCCGAGCTGCGCGAGAAGTGCTGGCCCAACCTCTACGTCGACGGCCTCGTGGTCGAAGCCCCCTGGACGGTGCGACGCCTCGACATCTACGACCCCATCGACAACCTCGACGACCTGCAGCGCGAGATTGGCTACCTCAGCACGGTGCGTCTGCGTGGCCTGCGCACCACCAACACCCGCGGCCGCGACCGCGACCTGCCGTTGCGCCTTTTCTCGCACCAGGTGAAGACCAAACATACCGTAGACTATACCGTAGAATAACCGCCATGCAACTCTTCTACTGTCCCGATATGGCCGCCGGCGGCCTCGGCACCCTCGATGCCGACGAGAGCCGCCATGCCGTGCGCGTGATGCGCCTGCGCGAAGGCGACCCCATACACGTAACCGACGGCCGCGGCCACCTCTATGCCTGCCGCATCGTCGCTGCCGACGATCGCGCCTGCACCGTGGAGGCAGCCGAGGTGCTCCCCACTACCCACTCGCCGCTCCCCACCCTTCACCTGGCTGTGGCTCCTACCAAGAACCCCTCGCGCATGGAGTGGCTGGTCGAGAAGGCCGTCGAGGTGGGCGTGGGCGAGATCACCCTGCTGCAGTGCGACCACTCCGAGCGCACGTTCCTCAAGACCGACCGTCTGGAGCGCCTGGCCCTGAGCGCCATGAAGCAGAGCCTCCACACCCTCCTCCCCAGGATCAACCCCGCCGTCAAACTCTCCGACTGGCTCCACTTTCCACTTTCCACTCTCCACTCTCCACTCAAATTCATTGCCCACTGCGAGGCCGACCAGCCGCGGCGCCCCCTGGGCGAGGCCCTTGTCGCCGGCCGCGACGCCGTGGTGCTGATAGGCCCCGAGGGCGACTTCTCGCCCGCCGAAATCGCCCTGGCCCTCGACTGCGGCTTCCAGCCCGTGAGCCTCGGCCCCAGCCGTCTGCGCACCGAGACTGCCGCCCTCTATGCCGCATGTGCCTTCAACCTGATAAACGACAAAGCCCAATGAAAAAGTTACTGCTCATTCTTCTCTTCTTTTCACCTTTCACCTTTCACCTTTCACCTTGCCAGCCCCAGCTGGCCCTGCTGCGCTACGGTGGCGGCGGCGACTGGTATGCCAACCCCACCTCGCTGCGCAACCTCACCGCTTTCTGCAACCAAGACCAGCAGATGGGCCTGGTGGCCGAACCCGCCACTGTCGACGTGGGCAGCGCCGAGCTCTTCAACTACCCCTTCGTGCACATGACCGGCCACGGCAACGTGGTCTTCACCGAGGCCGAGGTGCAGAACCTGCGCCGCTACCTGACTGGCGGCGGCTTCCTGCACATCGACGACAACTACGGCTTGCGCCAGTATGTGATGCCCCAGATGCAGCGCGTCTTCCCCGAGCTCGAGTGGGTCGAGCTGCCTTTCTCGCATCCCATCTACCACCAGAAGTACGACTTCCCCAACGGCCTGCCCAAGGTGCACGAGCACGACAACCTGCCGCCCAAGGGCTATGCGCTGGTGTGGCAGGGCAGGGTGGTGTGCTTCTTCTCGTGGGAGTGCGACCTCGGCGACGGCTGGGAGGACCCCGACGTGCACGGCGACAGCCAGGCCACCCGCCTCCGCGCCCTCCGCATGGGCTCCAACCTGGTGAGCTACGCCTTCGGCGAATAGCGCCCAGCTTCCATAGCATAAGGACTTCAGGGAGTTCCAGACAGCAGACCGTTGTCCGGGACTCCCTTTCTTTTGCCGTTTTCTTTTATCTTTTTGCTTTTCCCCTACTCTCTACCTACTCTCTTCCTCCTCCTCCGGTGGCCTCGTTGTACTATCGTTGTACTATTGTTGTACTATCGTTGTACTATTAAAAACATAAGAACGATAGTACAACGATAGTACAACAATAGTACAACGATAGTACAACGACCGGAGGGGAAGAGGAGCGGAGGGGGAGGGGAGGGGGTCAAAAAGCAGGGAGGCGGGGGTGGGAAAAGAGTAAAAAATGTTAAATAATTTTTTCAATGATAAAAATGTGTATCTTTGCAGCGCAAAAACAAAGTTAATAAAAACAAAAAAAAAACTATATGAAAAAGAGTCTTATCCTTTTCGCAGGCTTGGTTTCGCTGTGCTTTGCCGCACAGTCGCAGAACGTGACAGTCCAGTCGGCTGCAGGCCAGAACATCGAGAATTTCCTGATGCAGAACTTCGTGGGCCAGGGCGTGTACATCTACAACGCCACATTCAACGGCTTCAGCGGTTCGGTGCGTGCGCAGTACCCGCAGATTGGCACCTTTGCCGCCAACGGTTACGACCGTCTGTCGATGGAGTCGGGCATCATCATGACCACGGGCCATGTGAAGACGGCCGAGGGTCCCAACAACTCCACCAGTTCCAGCAACCCGATGGGTATGTCGAACAGCCAATATGTCGACCCGCAGATGGCCCAGATGGGTATTACGGACAATGCCTATGAGTGCTCGACGCTCGACTTCGACTTTGTGTGCCTCAACTCGAACGTGTCGTTCACCTACTGCTTCGGTTCGGAGGAATACAACGAATATGTATTCAGCAACTACAACGATGTGTTCGTCTTTTTCCTCACCGGCCCCGACCCCGCCACCGGCCAGGTTGTTACGCGCAACATAGCCATGATACCCGGCACCCAGGACGACGACCACCCCTACGGCATACCCGTGGCCATCAACACCGTCAATGCAGGTTACAGTACAGGCTCCTACACCCCCAACTGCGACGGCTGCTACACCCAGTTCTACCAGTACTATCAGAACAACGACACGCTGAATGATTATGGCTCGACCGCCAACCCCGGCGTGCAGTACGACGGCCTCACCAGCAAGCTCACCGCCAGCGCCGCCATCGTGCCCTGCCAGTCGTACCACATGCACATATCGGTGTGCGACGTGAGTGATGCAGGCTTCCACTCGGGCGTCTTCCTCGAGGGCCGCAGCTTCACCACCACCACCGCCGGCATAGGCCTGACCAACGCCACGCGCGAGACCGTGCGCAAGGGCACCCCCCGCACCATATCGGTCGACCTTGGCGAGAGCAGCTTCGACTCGGCCATCGTCTTCGTCAACTTCGAGGGTGAAGCCGTCTCGGGCGTCGACTTCCTGTGCCTCACCGACGACGGCGTGGTGCTCAACCCGGGCGACCAGTTCTCGGTGGGCAGCCAGCCCCGCACGCTGTCGCTGCGTGTGCTGTCTGGTGCCCGTCCGCTGCCCAAAGACCTGGACATCTGCTTCCAGACCGCCCTCTGCACCGACTATCCCGGCCTGCGGGTCAACGACACCATGCACTTCGCCCTCGACGAGGCCCCCAACGAGGGCATCGAGGCTGCCGAGCAGGCCACCCTCACCCTCTCGCCCAACCCCGCCAGCGAGCGCCTCACTGTCAGCGCCCCGATGGCCATCGGCCAGGTGGTGGTCGTCGACATGGCCGGCCGCGTGGCCTGCACCGTCGACGCCGCCGGAAGCCAGAGCGTGGCCGTCGACGTGCGCCATCTCGCCGCCGGCACCTACATGGTCCACGCCTTCACCGATGCCGGCACCCTCAGCCGCCGCCTGGTGATTGAATAAACTATGAAAAGAACAATCGAAATACTCAATAAAAACACAACAATATGAAGAAATTAAGTACACTCTTTGCCCTGGCGGCGCTACTATTGTTGCCCGTCAGGACATTTGCGCAGGTCGATTTGACTGTGGCCGACGGAGGTTCTAACAACCAATATGTCCCTGTCTATGGCTATTGGGCCGATGCTGCTCAGCACAACCAGGTGCTCTACCCCGCCGACTCGCTCGACGAGATGGTGGGTGGCGTCATCAACAGCCTCACTTTCTACCTTCAGTCGCAGGCTACTGGCGAGTGGAATATCACCGTCACCCTGAGTCTCGGCACAACCGATGCCACCTCGCTCAGTGGTCTCGACAACACTACCGCGCTGACGCAGGTGTGGCAAGGTACCATGAATGCCAATATGCCCGAGATCAGCATCGCCCTCGACAACCCTTACGATTACAGCGGCGGCAACCTGTTGCTCGACATCGTAACTACTGCCGGTACATATAAAGGAGCTAACTTCTATGGTATGTCCCTCGATGGTGCATCGTATTATTCTTACACTTCCTCGTCAGGCTCTACGAGTAGTGGTGTGCAGAACTTCCTGCCGAAGACTACGTTCAACTATATTCCAGGCAGCAGTGACTATTGCTACAAGCCGAAGAATATAGCATTCAGCGAAATCTCCAACCAGGGAGCTACCGTCAGTTGGGGTCAGCCCTACGGCGGCGGCAGCGAGTATGCCGTGTTTGTCGACGGCGTCGAGGTGGGCAGCACTTTCGACACCTTCTACACCGTGAGCGGTGTTTCGGCCAACGAGGACCATACCGTGCAGGTGAAGCATGTGTGTAACCCTGGCGACAGCTCGGCAGCCCTTGTGGGCACCTTCCACACCCTCTGCCAGGAAGGCAACTGCCAGGTGCAGGTCATCCCGGGTGCTCAGTATACTTCCTCCACTTACATGCCCCACGCCAGATTCTACCAGAACGGCTCTCTGCTGGCTGATGTCAGCAGCACCACTTCGGTCGACATCTGCAACGGCGACAGCTTGATTATCATCTACCAGGCCCCGAATTATTCCTATAGCCCCACGCTGCAGATTATCGATGCCGGTGGTACCGACCTCTTCAACGGCAGTACCAACAGCTACAGCACTGGCGACACCCTGCTGGCCGTGGCCAACGGATGCCCCAGCTGCATACCGCCGGTATCGGTCCATCAGACCCCTGAAGACGCCTTCTCCACCACCATCCACTGGACCGACAACAACGTCGACGGCCTCGGTGAGTATGTGGTTATCGTCAACGACGTCGAATACCCCGTCAGCGGCGACAGCAACTATGTGCTCGCCACCTGGCCCCTGAGCCACTACGACGTCAGCGTGGCCCGCATCTGCGACGGCAACGACACCTCGGCCTTCCGCAACATCAGTTTCAACGCCCCTTGCGACGAGAGTGTCTATGCCGAAGTGCCTTTCTTCAGCGGCTTCGAAGAGCTGAATAACAACGAAAGCCCCGACTGCTGGGTTCAGGTTCAGACGGGCGGAAATGCCGGCTTGGGCTCCGTCTTCCCCTCGGCCTACCGTTGGGCCCCCAATGCCCACACCGGCAGCGTCTACTTCGAGTTTGAGAGTGCCAGCGGCAACGAGACCGAAGTACTCGCCCTGCCCCGCATGGAAGATGTCAGCACCCTGCAGCTTTCCTTCTATGCTTCCACCACTACTAGTACCTACAAATTCACGCTCGAGGCCGGTGTTATCGAGATTGATGAGGGAGGTGAGTATGTCTTTGTCCCCGTCGATACCATCCAGCTCCAGGCTGGTAGCGGCTTCTCCGAGTCCTACCATGTCTACAACGTTCTCTTCGATACCTATGAGGGTAATGGCGAGCGTCTGGCTCTCCGTACCACGCCCAATCCGCCGACCAACACAAGCATCTATACACTTATGCTCGATGACTTCAACGTCATCCGCGTCGGCGTGCCTGTGCTCGGACCCTTCGAACACAGTGTCTATTCTATCAACATGGGCGACACCCTGCACCTGAGCGCCAACCTGATGACCGGTGAGGTCGAGTCTTGGACCTGGACTTCAGCCATGATTGAAAGCGGCGAAGCCGTCATCGTCAGTCAGGACAGCAACGATGTGACCATCGTCTACCTGGCTGCCGGTACCGACATACTTACTGTCACTGCCAGCAATTCGAATGGTGAGGCCAGCAAGAGTGTTACGGTCAATATCATCGACAATTCGCTCATCAACGTATACCCCTACAGCACTGGCTTCGAGCCTGGCGAGGACCGCAGTTGGTACACCGACGGCGACCTCAACGGTTGGTACATCGGCAACGCCACTTCCTACGACGAGAGTGGTACCAGCCTCTACATCAGCCGCGATAACGGCGTTAGCAACATGATGGCCGACGGCCTTACCTGCCGCTCCTATGCTTACCGTCACTTCGACATGCTGAACGGCGGCGAATTTTCGGTCAACTTCTGGTGGAAGGGCAATGGTGATGCAAGCAGCCGCTACATGAGAGTTTATTTGGCTTCAGGTGAGGTGAATCCTACCCATGGCAGCAGCCCACAGTCTTCTTGGACTCTTGTCGCTACCTGCACCGCAGCCAACGACTGGACCGAGTTCAGCAATGTCGTCGAGGCTGACACTGGTGTCCATACCCTTATCTTCTACTGGTACGGCACCGGTAACGTCAATCCGCCCCATGCCGTGGACAACATCACCATCGACAAGCTCAACTGCTCGCGCGTGGGCCATCTTACCGCCTCGAACGTCTTTGCTCATTCGGCCGACATCAGCTGGACCCCCCGCAACGGCGAGAGCAACTGGTATATCCAGGTCGACAGCACAGAAGGATATAGCGTTAGCGACACCGTGGTATCCCTCACTGGCTTCGCTGGCGAGTCGCACCACACCGTGGTTGTCCGCGCCCTCTGCGACGCAGGCGACACCTCGTATGCCTCGACCGTCGAGTTCACCACCACCATCTCTTGCCCGGCTGTAACAAACATCCACACCGCCGATGCAACTAGCACCTCGGCCACCATCGAGTGGACCGCCGGTGGCGAAGAGACTGCTTGGAAGGTCTGCGTCGATGGCGGCGACACCGTCGATGTGTTCGACAACCCCTCGTACACGATTAGCGGACTCCTGCCCGTGACTGGTCATACCATCATGGTTATGGCCGACTGTGGTGACGAAGATGGCCAGTCGGTCGCTTCCAACTACAACTTCCACACCCTCTGCGACGACGGTTCCTGCGACATCGTGTTCAACCTCACCGACAGCTATAGTGGCATGGATGGTTGGAACGGTGGCGCCATCCGCGTGGTGCAGAACGGCGTCGAGGTGGGCAGCGCCACCATCGCCAATGGTTCCAACCAGGCCACAGTCAACGTGCCGGTCTGCTCGTCGATGCCTGCCTCGCTTGTCTTCACCGCCGGTAGCTATCCCAGTGAGATGGGCGGCACGGTCGAGACTTTGGACGGCACGGTTGTCTACACCATCAGTGGGATGACTTCCAGCATGAACAACGACACGCTGGCCACCGTCGAGTCGCCCTGCCCGACCTGTATGCCCGCCACCAATATTGTGGTCGACGCAATCAGCGCCACCGAGTGCACTATCAAATGGAGCCCCATGGGCAGCAATACCAACTGGGCCGTCTACCTCGATGGCGAGCAGGTGGGTGGCGTTGTGACCGACACCGTCTACACCTTCACCGCTCTTGAAGCCAACACCAACTATACGTTCGGTGTGCGCGCCCTCTGCGAAGATAACGACAGTTCCGCCCTCCGTACCGTTTCGGCACGTACCGATTGTGCCAACGGCAACTGCACCTTCACCGTCGAAATGGCCGATAGCTACGGCGACGGGTGGAGCGGCAACAGCATCGAGGTCTACCAGAACGGAGCCCTCTTCCAGACTCTTACCATCACCAGCGGTAATAATAATATAGAGACTGTAAGCACCTGCCTTGGCGACTCGGTCATGCTCTTCTGGCATACGGGCAGTTATTCTAGCGAAGCTTCCTTCACGGTCAAGGATGCCGCCGACAGCGTGCTCCTCACCAGCGGCACCATGGGTAGCCATGTCACCGGCGACACCATCATGTACTTCGATGGCCTGTGCAATGCTACCGTCGTCATGAGCCAGGGCTCCACACCTGGTCCCGGTCCTCAGCCCGGCACCTGCGGCACCCCTACCAACCTGAGCGCCACCGCCACCGAGACTACCGCCACCGTCACCTTCAGCGGCTATGCCGACAGCTATGAGGTCGAGATAGTAGCCGGTTCGTGGCAAGGCTCCATGGGCAATGCTGAACCCATCAGCACCACCTCACACACCTTCACCGACCTGCAGCCCGGCACCGCCTACTCCATCGCCGTGCGCTCGGTTTGCGTCGACGACTACGACGGCGACACCACCTACTCCGACTGG
>CACYZN010000003.1 GCA_902778925.1 uncultured Bacteroidota bacterium | reverse complement strand
GATGACATACTTGCCGTCGAGGTAGCTCACGCGCACCTCGCTGACGGGGCCGTTGAAGGGGATGTCGCTGACGGCGAGGGCCGAAGCGGCAGCCAGAGCGGCCAGCTGGTCGGGCATGGTGTCTTTATCGCCGCTGATGAGGGTGATGTTGACCTGCACCTCGGCGTGGAAATTGTCGGGGAAGAGGGGACGCAGGGCTCGGTCGACCAGGCGGGCGATGAGGATCTCATGCTCCGAGGGACGGGCCTCGCGCTTGAAGAAACCGCCGGGGAAGCGGCCCATAGCGGCGTATTTTTCCTGATAGTCAACGGTGAGAGGCATGAAGTCGACGTTCTCGCCCACCTCTTTCTTCGAGCAGACGGTGGCCAGAAGCATCGTGTCGTTCATGCGGACCACAGCAGCGCCGTCGGCCTGTTTGGCCAGCTTGCCGGTCTCGATTTCGATCATGCGGCCATCGCCGAGATCGAACTTTTTAGTGATAATGTTCATTTTTTTTATTTTATTGTTTTCTATTACTTTACCGCAGCCTCGGGGACCGTCCCCGAGACCCATAAAAGTGTTAATATTCAAATTACTATCTCCATCGTCGGGCATCAAAAGACCGGCAAAAAGAATGCGCAAAGATACAAAGGTTAAGCGATATGGCAAAATTTATTTTGACAAATCCAAAATGGATGAATCAACGCATATCGCCGACCGTCACCTTCGGGTGATGGTATTGGTGGGCTTTTGGGGTGGGTTTGCTGTTGATCACCACGGCCTGATGGGAGCAGAAGTGGACGCAGGCGAGGCACTGGGTGCAGTTGCCGCCGCAGCGGGCCTTGCCGTCGGCAAGGGTGATGTTGCCTTGCGGGCATACCTGGGCGCAGAGGCCGCAGCCTACACACTTGTCGGTGTCGACCGCCGGGGTGAACATGGGCAGCGTGCGGCGCTGCACAGTGGGGAGGGCGCACAAGGCTCCCGCTGCTCCCCACCAGGCATAGTGGCAGCGGCGGACACCGGCGGCGATGTCGGCAGCGATGCGTTTCAGGCGGCCGGCATAGCAATCGAACTTCCACACCTGCTCGTTGGGGTTGCGGCCGAAGCCCACGGCACTGTTGTCGGGCACACGAATCTTGTGGCTGTAAGCCACATCTATACCCTTGGCGGCCAGCATCCGCCGCACCGTCCAGATGGCGTTGCCCGCCTGCGCCCCGCAGGGGATGACGATGAAGACGTATGACTCCTCGGAGAGCCTGAGGCGCGGCACCAGCTCGGTCACCGCACGCGGCGCGTTGAACCAGTAGCATGGAAAGACAAGGCCGACGCGTCGCTCATGCGACACGTCCAGGGTCACCGCCCGGTTGAGCGGCATCACCTGCTCGTCGAGTCTCTCCGCCAGCTGGCGGCTGATGGCCAGGCTGTTGCCTGTGCCTGAAAAGTAGAGTATCATGGCTTAAATGTTTTTGCCCATCTCGTATGCTTCCTGCAGCTTGGCATTTCCCACTATCTTTGATTAACGTATTAACACATTAACGAATTCAAGCATTCAGTTTTTCCCCTTGAACTCGAATCCCGCCTGCTCTACGGCCTTGCGGATGTCGTTATCCTGGGCATTTCCCGTCACCACGAGCGTGTTGGCGGCAGGGGTGGCTTCGCATGACTCCACGTCCTTCAGTTTCCCGACGGCCTGCTCCACAGCAGCCTTGCAATGGTTGCAATGCATACCTTCCACTGTGTAAATCACTGTCCCGGTGACAGCACTCTGTTTTTTGAATTTGTCAAAGAATTTCATACTCAATGCAGTTATAATGAATAGTAATAATAATGCAGAACAGATGGCACGGAACAGCCCACCGTTTCCACCAAAGGGTGCGGCAGACTCGGACGCGCAACATGCTCCGTGAGCCTCGCCACAAGTGGACACGATGTCGGCACCGATGCCGATGGCGTTGATAATCATTCCGAAGAGGATGGAGAATCCCACGATGGTGAGCAGATAAATCCAGGTGAAGCGGTTGCCCATCGTCTTCTTCACCACGAGGATGGAGGCGATGTTGACCGCCGGGCCAGCCATCAGCATCACCAGTGCCGCTCCGGGCGAGAGACCTTTCATCATCAGTGCCGCCGCCACAGGGATGCTGCCCGTGGAGCAGATGTACATCGGCACCGCCACCATCAGTATGACCAGCATCTGCAACAAGGGCTGCTTGCCGAAGGAGAGGAAAAACTCGTCGGGAACGACCACATTGATGAGGGCCGCCACTATCAGACCGATAAGCAGACGAAGTCCGATGTCCTGAATCATATTGAAGTAGGCGTACTTGAGCACTCGCCACAGGCGGTTGCCGCGCTCGACGGTGCAGGTGCAGTCGGTGGATGCCACCGTGGGTCCCCCACCGGCAAAGCGGTTGACCAGCAGACCGCCGCACACACCTGTCACCAACGCGGCCACGGGGCGCACCACGGCGAATCCCAGTCCCATCAGCGAAAAGGTGGCGAGGATGGAGTCGATGCCCGTCTGTGGAGTGGCTATGAGGAACGAGGCCACGGCCCCTTTCGACGCGCCCTCGTTCTTCAGCCCGACGGCGGTTGGAATGACGCCGCACGAGCAGAGTGGCAGCGGCACACCCAACAGGGCTGCCCACAGCACCGACCATCGGTTGTCGCGCGAGAGGTATTTCGCATAAAAGCTTTTCGGTACGTACACGTGCAGCACCCCTGCGATGAGAAAACCCAGCAGGAGATAAGGACTCATCGCGCCTGTGACCTCAAGCAATGCGTAGAGTATATCGTGCAAAGTCATGTTAGTCCCATTTTGTTATATATCAAACGTCCCATCCCCGTTTTTATTGTCCTCAAAACACTGACATACTAAAACGACGAAATCCGAAACACGTTGGTGGTCTCGGCTTTCATATAAACATTTTTTGGGAGAAAAGATATTCTATACGCAATATTAAACTATGCTTTGCGTTCTTTAACTAATAAAATAATTCTAAGACTACAAATAGAATTAGTATAAAAGGTATATTAACCCTATAAAATTGAAAAACAATGAGACATGTCTTATTTTTATTTTCGGTTCTTCTGCTGGCGCCGGCAGAGGCTTTTGCGCAGACTTGGGTTTGGCCTATGACGGGTCACAAGGCAGGCGATAACATCATCAGTCCACCCAACTCGCTTGTCGGGACTGAGTTCAACTGTTGCGACATCTATATTGGTGGCGAGGAGGACGATGTGGTTATCAGTCCTGTCAGCGGTACGGTGACGAGTGTGGGTGTCTCTTATATCCTCAATATTGGATATGAGATGGGCTATAAAACCGACGATGACAAGACCTGGGATGAGAACATACGTCAAATAAACCCGTCGGACGATGTCGTCCGTCGGTATCTGTCTGGGTGTATTACTATAAAGATTGCCGATGGCCGCAAGGTGAGCCTCACCGGTCTGCGCGGCAACCGCTGCTTCAAAATGGGACAGCAGGTGTCGGCGGGCGACACCCTTGGGCGGCTGGCCTGGGCGTACAAGGGCGTACAAAAGCCTTCGCTTATAGTCTCCGCGTCGCTACCCAGCACAATTGCCGCCGACCCGTTGGCTCCGTTTGGGTTGGAAAGCAACTTCCACCTGGAGATAAGAACGCGTGAGGACCCTCTGCCGGTGGAGCAGATGCGCGAAGACCTGACGGTGCTCGAGCAAGCCATGCTGGAACTATATCCCTCGTTGAATGAAAGAATGAGCGACGAGGAATTCCACAATCTCATGGACTCCTTGCGCCAGTCGGTGACAGCCCCCACGCCGCTGTTTACAGCGCTGCCGCTGATCAAATTCACCCATCTGCTGCACGACAGTCACCTGGCGCTGATGGCCGACCGCTTCGAAGCGAAGCAGAAGGATATATATGTCCCGATGCTTTTCTACATGATGGTCGACGACACGCTGAGGGTGGTCTTGGCCGAAAAACGCTACAAGGATTATGTCGGCAGGGTGGTCGCCAGCGTCGACGGTATGTCGCCGCAGGAATACATGGAGCGTGGCAAACAATACATCCCCCTGTACGACCACGGCGTGGAGAGCAAGTTTGCAGAAGAGCTCTCGTTCATAAGCCATCTGGCGCCATATATGTATTTCGATTCGTCGGCCAATAGCAAGAGCCACGTCGTCTTTGCCGACGGCGAGGTGCTGGACATCCCATTCAAGCAGTACCCGTTCCGGTTCTCCGACAATAGCGCTCTCTTCAAACGCCTGATACGGTGGCGGAAACTGAACACTCTCTATGACCACCCCGACAGTGTCTATTCCACACGCCAGCTCAACGACTCGACGGCCTACCTCTCTATCCGGACGTTCGACATGGGTGAAACCCAGCTGAACCACATCCTCCAATGGATAGGCGACTGCCAGTCGGCCAACATGATCATCGACGTGCGCAGCAATCCCGGCGGCGCCCCCAAGGTGCTCGACCGCCTGCTGGCCTGCTTTGCCCAGCAACCCATGAACCGTCAGCGCGGCAGCCACCTTTTCGTCAACAAGAAAGGGCCTTTCGACAACGAGAAGTACATCGAGAACCTCGTCAGGGGTCAGGACGTGTTCCCCAACTATGTCCAGGTGGAGGGCAAGCCCGGCTACTACTGCTTCGATTCGACCAAGACGAGCGCCTGCATCATGCCCGACAGCAACCATCAGTACAGGGGGCGGGTGTATGTGCTCACCAACGGCAACTCGCGATCGTGTGCCACGGTATTCCCCTCGGTGTTGGTGCGCAACCGCCGTGGCGTCAGCGTGGGCCGCGAGACCGGCTCAGCCTACCACTATCTCACCGCTCTGCAGACAGCCAACGTGTGCCTGCCCAATTCGCTCCTTGTCGTCTCCATACCGATGGAGAAGGTGGTGTTCGACACCACGGTCTGCGCCCGTACTCCGTGGGGGCGTGGCCTGTTGCCCGACTACGAGTTGCCGCTCACCTACCGCGAGGTGACCATGGGAGAGGACGGCGAGACCGACGTGATGCTCGAGTATGCCCTGCAGCTGATTGCCGACGGCAAATACCTCAGCGAGGAAGACCCCTTTGCCGAAATCGACGCCCCGCAGACCTCCGGCCGCCACTGGCTTTGGTTGGCTGCCATCCTCGGTGGCGCGGTTGTCGCGATGGTCGTTGTTCTTGCCCTCCGACGCCACTCTTTGCTCAAACGGTATGGTGCGTGATAAATGGATTGATACTCAACCTTTCAACCACATATTCAATGAAAAAGACACTTGTTGCCCTTGTGGCTCTCCTCGGCGTCGGTTCCCTGATGGGGCAGACGAAGATGGATAAGGTTTCGTATAACGAACATCTCTATGTCGTGTCGAACGTCAACGGGAAAACGGCCTACCTGGCGTTCGATACCGGTTCCCCCTACACTTGCATCGACAGCACCTATGTGGCCGACAGCAACCTGCAGTACAAGAATGTTGGCCATGCCAATATGGGAGGCACGGGTAGCGCCCGTGAGAAAGTGCGCATCGTCATCAACGAGCTGACCTATACCGTTGCCGGCAAGCAATACACAAGCAAAGTGTCTCCCATCATACAGCTCAAACCCATCTTGGGCGACCAGGCCGACGGGCTACTCGGTATCGACAACATGGGTGGCAAGGTGATAGTGATAGATTATGTTGGCGGGCAGATGGGGCTTTGGGACAGCCTGGGTGATGTCGACGGCTATACCTCTGTCCCCATCCGCTATGAGAACAACCGGATATACATACCGTTGACTGTCGCCATCGGCGACGGCAAGGTCGTTGAGGGCGAAGGGTTGCTGGACCTCGGGAGCGGCGGTTCGATAGACCTTACAAGCTCGGTGGCAGAGCAATACGGGCTGAAATCCATCGTTCCTCGGCTGTGTTACTCTTTCGCCAATGGTGGCATCGGGGGCGAATCGTCGGGGTGCGACTTCAGGGCCGAAAGCGCTTCTGTGGGCGGTTATACATTGAACAATATTGTTGTTGGATTCAGCAACAACAGCAGTGGCGCTCTCTCGAACAGGGAATACATCGGTGTGGTCGGCAACGACTTCTGGGAGCGCTTCGACATGATGATAGACCTTGCAGGCCAGCGTCTTTACCTGCGACCCAACGCAAAGTTCGCCGAGCCCTTCGCGAGCCCCGTGCATGGATTCCACTGCACCGACCGCAGCCGCACTCTCGGGTGCTGGTTGGTCAACTGCCTTTATGAGGGCTCCAATGCCGAGAAGGCGGGCCTTCGCAAGGGCGATCGCATCACTGCGGTAAATGGACGCAGTGTGAGGGAGATCTCGTTCGAGGAGAAACGGGACTACCTTGACGGCATGCAGGGGGTGAGCCTCACCGTCGAGCGCGACGGCGGCACGGCGGTGATGGCCTTCCCCTTCGACGCCCCCGGAATCTAGCAACGTCCTCGCCTCGCCAGGTGAGCCATGGCCGTCGTGGTCTATCGCATGGCAGCGCCACGGACCACTGTTTCGCTGCGGCCTAAAAAAAGGACTACCCGGAAGAACTCCGGGTAATCCCAACCATAACCAAATAAATATGAAAAACTATTTTTTCCTTGGCGAGGTGTGGCCTTATTTACGCAGGCCGAGCTGTTTGACGATGGCGCGGTAGCGCTCGATGTCTTTCTCTTTGAGGTAGTCGAGCATCTTGCGGCGCTTGCCGACGAGACCCACCAGGGCGCGCTCCGACACTTGGTCTTTCTTGTGCTGTTTCATCAGCTCGGTGAGGTGCTGGATGCGGTAGGTGAAGAGGGCTATCTGGCCTTCGGTGCTGCCGGTGTCTTTTGCGGATTTGCCGTACTGGGCAAATATTTCTTCTTTCTTCTCTTTTGTCAGATACATAACGTGTTACGTTTGTTTTATCTATTGTTTTTCGTTCTCTTTCCGGCTGCAAAGATACAACCTTTTCTTAAACTGGGAAAATATTTTTGTCTTTTTCTGTCTTTTTAACGTTTATTATGAAAGTTTGTCCTGCTTTTCGCGAGGTTGTGGCGTGGGGCTGTTCCCACCAGACGGCGCTCGTCATGCCCCCTCGACCCCTTCCGCACCGCTTCCGGTTATGTCGTTCTTATGTATTTCTTATGTTGTATTTATGTTTAAAACATAAGAAATACATAAGAAATACATAAGAAGTACATAAGAAGTACCGGAGGGGAAGGGGAGGGGAAGGCTCGGGGAGCTGGTTTTGAGGGGGTTATGGAGTTGTGCCGGTTGTAATAGGTTGGTTTGTAGGTGTTAGAGTGTTTCGGGGTGGGGGTAAATGCTACCCCGCAGTGTCGGCACGGGGGTGTGTCGGCGCTGCGGGGTGCAATGGGCCGCCGGCCGGGGCTGGCGGCTGAGGGTCAGCGTACTATGAGCCGGCGCACGGCGGTGCCGTGGGCTGTGGTGACGCGCACGAAGTAGGAGCCTTGCGGCAGTGTGTGCAGGTCGAGGGTGGTGCTGGCGGCGGGCAGTGTGAAGTGGAGCACGGGACGGCCGGCCAGGTCGAGCAGGGTGGCGGTGGCGCCGGCCTCGGCGTCGATGGTCACGCTGGTGGTGGCGGGGTTGGGCCGCAGCACGAGGGTGGGGATGCCGAGGGTGGGGGCTATGCCGGTGGTGTCGGTATGTGTGGTGTCGGTGTGTGTGGTGTCGACGTGGGCGGCGCGGGTGGCGATGGCCATGGTGACCCACTGGCTGTAGCGGCCGTCGCCGCAGTCGGCGCGCAGACCTACGGTGTAGGCGGTGGCGGTGTCGAGGTTGGCGAAGGTGTAGGTGGTGGCGCTCAGCAGGGCGTCGGCCGAGACGGGTTCCTGCCAGGTGCCGGGCACGATGGCCACCTCGTATTGGGCGGCGTCGCCGTCCCATTCGACGGTGATGGTGTTCTCGGTGGTGGCGGTGTCGGTTATGGCGGGCTCGAGGCACGGGTCGGGCTGGATGGTGTCGACCACAATGTTGTCGATGTACCAGTAGTAGTTGTAGTTGGCCACGACATGGCGCAGGGCGATGCGTGCGTCGGCCGGGGCGCTCTCGAAGATGGCCTTGCGGTTCTTGAAGACGAGGCTGCTGTTGTCGTCGTTGTAGAACTCGTGGTGCATCAGGGTGTCGATGGCGACAAAGGTGGCGGTGTCGGCCGGGTCGGTGAGGTAGCCTATCTGCAGCCAGCCGCTGGCGTCGGCTTCGGGCAGCGCGTCGAGGGTGATCTGCAGCTCGTTGAGTGGGCGCTCGAATTCGGGCAGCACGACCAGCTGGCTCTGGTGGTGCAGGTTTTGGAACATCATCAGGCGGTTGTTGAACTGGCGGTAGACCACGGTCATGGCGCCGGGGCCGAAGTACTGCCAGCAGTGTATGTCGGCGGGCTCCATGGCTGCCGGGGTGTAGGAGGTGAAGTCCTCGGAGAATGGCAGCGTGGCGACGGGGGCGCAGAGGGTGCGGAAGGTGGCTGTCACGGCCAGGCTGGTGTCGGAGGCGCCGCAGAGGGTCTGCACGGCCAAGGTGTGGTCGGTCGAGGGCTCGAGGCTGTCGATATGGTATTCGGGGTCGTAGACCACGGCCTGCAGGCTGTCGTCGACGGTGACGAGCCAGAGGGTGTCGTCGCCACCGGCGGTCCAGCTCACGGTGAGCGAGGTGGTGGTGGCGTCGGCCAGGACGAGGTCTTGCGGCAGGGCGCACTCCACGTGGCCGAAGCTGATGCTGTCGACGGCGGCGGGCGGGTTGGCGCCTACGGTCTGGTCGTTGTGCCAGAAGAAGGCCAGCTGGTAGAGGCCGGGCTGGTCGATGGTGACGACGTGGCTCGACGTGGTGTCGCCGTTCATGAAGACCGGGCATGCGATGTTGATGAAGCCGTCGGGCAGCTGGTAGCTGGTGGCCAGGCTCTGCAGCAGGTCGTGGTCGGTCAGGTCGGCGTGTGCGGGCGCGAGCAGCACGCGCATGTAGTCGTAGTATTGGGTTATCAAGCCTTCGCCCTGGCAGTGCCAGCTGTACTGCAGGTAGTGGTCGCCGGGCTGGTCGACGTTGAGGGCGCGGTAGGCGATGCTGTTGCTGGCGCTGGTGAAGGTGTAGGTGTTGCTTTGGCCGCCGTCGTTGCTGATGTAGAGGCTGTGGGTGCCCTGGGCTGCGGTGGCGGTGCCTATGGCCCAGCTGTTGTCGCCGCTGCCGGCGGTGAGCCAGTCGGTGTCGTCGCCCTCCTCGAAGCCGGTGTAGTAGGGCAGGGGTGCGGCGCCGAGGTCGCGCACGTCGACCAGCAGTACCACCGTGGTGCTGCCGTGGTCGTTGCTCACGGTCACGCTGACGGTGTCGACGCCCGCGTCGAAGTAGGTTACGCTGAAGGTGTTGCTGTCGGACTCGACGGTGGTGGAGAGGGTCGAGCTCCACTGGTAGTAGAGGTTCTCGGCCACGCCTTCGACGAGGACGGCCTCGAAGGTGTTGGTGAAGCCCACGTTGCCTATGGCATGGCCGTCGATGGCGGCTACGGGGGCGAGGGTCTGGCGCACCACCATGTTGTCGATGCTCATGCCGCCGTCCATCTCGGCGCGGTGCACGAAGGCCAGGCGCAGGGTGTCGCCGGCGAAGGCGTTGAGGCTGACGGTGCGGTGGGCGGTGCCTACAAGCGGTTCGGCCAGCAGCAGGCTGGTGAACAGGGCGGTGTCGGTGGTGCCGGCGGCGTTGGCGCGCACCTCGTAGTAGGAGGGGTGCGAGGCCGAGGCGTTCTGGCCGGCCGAGGCGTCGAAGGCAAGCACGAGGCCGGTGGCGCCGGCGGGCAGGGCTATGGCGGGAGCTATGGCCCAGTCGTCGGAGGTGGCGACGTGGCCGGGCGCGCGCAGCCGGTTGGCGCCGATGTACCAGGTGGTGGCGGCCTGTGCACTGCTGGGTTCTATGCTGTCGCCGTCGACGAAGGTCCAGCACTCGGCGGCGCTGGCATCGGCGAAGTCCTCCTGCCAGGTGGGCTGGGCCACGCCGCAGAGGGTGCGGAAGTCGGAGGCGAGGATGAAGCTGCTGTCGCCGTCGTCGCACATGGCGCGCACCTCGATGCTGTGGGTCATGGCGGCGGCCAGGCCGGTGGCGGTGTGGTGGATGCTGTCGACGAGTGTCCACTGGCCGCCGTCGAGGCGGATGCCCCACTGGCTCTCGTCGCCTATGGGCGTCCACGAGAAGGCCAGCGAGCTGTCGGTGGCGGCGTCGAGCACAAGGTCCTTGGGCATCGGGCAGTTGAGGTTGTCGACCACTATGTTGTCGATGGCGCCGGCGGGGTTGGAGCCGTTGTTCTCGTCGTTGGTCCAGTAGACCACGAGCCAGTAGACACCGGCGGTGTCGACGGAGAAGGTGTGGGTGGCGGACTGCCAGGTGTTCTGTCCGGACAGGGCGGCGCTGTCGTCGAGCGATATCCAGCCCTGGGGCAGGGCCGAGGGGGTGATGCCGAGGGTGGTGGTGTCGCTGAAGGTCTGCGACTGCGGGGCCAGGGCTACGCGCATGTAGTCGTAGTTGTTCTCGCCCTTGCAGCGCCAGTCGTAGGTGATGTAGTAGAGGCCTGCGGTGCTGAAGTCGAGGGCGCGGATGGCGTAGGAGTGGCTGTGGGGCATGTTGGGGCTGGTGGCGGTGGCGTTGTAGATGTTCTGGCCGTTGGCGCCGTCGTAGGTGATGTAGAGCGAGCGCTGGCCTGTCGCGGCGGCGCTGTTGCCCACGGTCCAGCCGTTGGCGCCGTTGAAGGTGATGAAGCTCACGTCCTCGGAGGCTTCGAAGCCCGTGGTGTAGGGCAGGGTGGCAGGCTCGAGGTCGAAGACGCGCACCACGGCGGTGGCGGTGTGGCTGCCGTAGGTGTTGGTGGCGGTGACGCTCACCGTGTCGTAGCCCACACCGTAGTAGAGGATGGTGGCGGCGGTGTCGGCAAACTGGTCCATGTAGGCCATGTCGTTGTAGGCCATGGTCGAATGCCACTGCCAGGTGAGGCTGGTGGTGCTGCCCTCGGTGAGGGTGGCGGTGAAGAGGACCGTGCTGTCGAGGCCGGTGAGGGTGGGGGCGAGCAGCTCGACGTGTGGCACGTTGACGCTGCGTATCACTATGTCGTCGACCATGAAGTGGTACTGGTAGTAGCTGTGGTGATGGCGCAGGGCTATGCGGATGGTCTGGCCAGCGTAGTCGGCCAGCGAGAGGCTGGCCAGGTGCCACACATCGTCGTCGACGGCTATGTAGGTGGTGAGCGAGTCGCCGGCCTGGAAGTCGGCCTCGGTGTCGCCGGTGGTAGACACGTAGACGCTCAGCATCGGGTCGCTGCCTTGGTCGGGGTTGGAGAAGGCGTACCAGAACTCGAGAACCAGATCGTCGTTCACTTCAATCTCGGGGCTGACGAGGTAGTTGTCGGGGTCGTAGGCATTGCCGCCGTAGGCGTAACCGCGGCTGATGGCCACCTTCTGGCCGCTGTGCGAGAGGTACCAGTTGCCGTGGTTGCCAGGACCACCTTCGCCGTCGTTGGCCACGAACCAGTTGTCGCCGTCATCGTCGGCATCGATGGTGGTCCAGCCGTCGAGTCCGCTCTCGAACCCCTGGTTATAGGGAAAATCGGCTATCTGGGCCTGTGCCGCGAAGGCAAGGGCCAGAAGCACTGCTATGGTATAATATTTCTTCATTGGTATTTGTGATGTTTAGTTATACTTCTTGTTATCAGTGCGGTGGGCGTGGCGCCGCAGGAGGACTACATGATGCAAAGGTACGCATTTTTCCCTAATGGGGGGCGGACTTTGTATTAAATTACCCTAATAAGGCACTCCTCCCACGGAGAATTTTTATCAAAATGCAAAATATTTATACAATAAAGCGTGCAAGAATACGTTTTGGAAAGTTGTTGTGAAGAATTAGACTGCGGACCAAGAGTTGAGAAAAAGGATACCATACCTGATAGCCATGCTGCTGACGCTCTGCCTGTCGGTGTCGGGACGGACACAGACCGACAGCAGTGCCTTTGTGCCAATGGGTAGCGGCTATACGCCGGCGAGCATCACCACCACGGTGGAATACGATGCGCAGAGCGGCTCGTATGTGCGCCTCAGCAAGGTGGGCGACATGGTGGTGGGGCGCGAGTATATGACCTTCGAGGAGTATCAGGACTGGCAGATGGACCAGCTGCTCGACAAGTACTGGAACGAGAAGAAGGACGGCACCGTGCTCGACAACGCCGAAGGCGGTCTGCTGAGCAAGATACCGGGCTTCAGCCAGATAGGTGAGAAGCTGGACCTGCTGAACAAGGTGCCCGAGATTAAGATTACCCCCAGCGGTAGCGCCGACCTCACCTTCCAGATAGTGAACAATTACCGCAACAATCCACAGCTCGACGAGAGTCAGCGTAGCGTTACTACCTTCGACTTCGACGAGAATATCCAGATAAACCTCAACGCCAAGATAGGCGACCTGATAGATTTCGACATCAACGAAAACACCCGTGCTACCTTCGACTTCGAGAACAAGATAAAACTCAAGTACGTGGGTAAAGAGGACGATATAGTGCAGCTCTTCGAGGCCGCCGACATCTCGTTCCCGCTCAACACCACCCTCATCAAGGGTAGCCAGCAGCTGTTTGGTTTCCACACCAAGCTGAAGTTCGGCAAGCTGACCGTCGATGCTGTGCTGAGCCAGAAGGAGACCTCGACCGAGAATATGCAGGTGAAGGGTGGCGCCAGCAGCCACGAGTTCGAGATAAGGGCCGACGAGTACGAGGAGAACCGCCACTATTTCATAGCGCAGTACTTCTACGAGAACTACAACAAGGCGCTGAGCACCCTGCCGGTGGTGAATTCGAACATCAAGATAATACGCATTGAGGTGTGGCGCACGAATGTGGGCGCTGCCGTTACCCAAAACCGCAATATCTTGGCCTTGACCGACCTTGGCGAAGCAACACCCAGCAACTACCGTGTGAGCGGCGTCGGGAGCAACGGCATGCCGTCGAATGGAGCCAACAACATGCTCTCGCTGATAAACACCAATGCAGTGCGTTCGGTCGATGCCGTTACGTCGTACATGCAGGGTTTGGGCTTCACCAGTGGCGCCGATTACGAGAAGGTGCAGAGTGCACGTCTGCTCAACTCGAACGAGTACACCTTCAACAGCCAGCTGGGCTTTATCACCCTCAACCAGCCTTTGAGCAACGACCAGGTGTTGGCCGTGGCGTTCCAGTATCAGGTGGTGGGCGATACCAACGTGTATCAGGTGGGCGAACTCACTACCGACGGCGTCAACGACCCCAATACCCTTATCGTGAAACTGCTCAAAAGCACGGCCATCAACACCCACGGCCCTCTGTGGCGTCTGATGATGAAGAACGTGTACTTCTTGAAGAGCAGTCAGCTCAGCCAGGACAACTTCCGCCTCAACGTGCTTTACGAAAACCCCGACGGCGGAGTGGGTATAGGTTTCTTCACCGAAGGGCCGCAGCAGGGCAAGCCGCTCATCGAGGTGTTCGGACTCGACCGTATGGATGCCACCCAGAGCTACTACTATGCCGATGGAGTGTTCGACTGGTTCGACTCGGCGGCCTTCAAGGGCGGTACCATTCAAGCCTCGACAGGCCGTATCTTTTTCCCATACGTCGAACCTTTCGGCCGCGACTTGCGCACCATACTGGGCGACGACGCTTTTGCAGACCAGTACTGTTTCGACTCGCTCTACACCATGACCCAGACGTTGGCCCGCCAGTATGCCGACCGCAACAAGTTCTACCTCGAGGGCTACTATACCTCGTCGGTCAGCGGTGAGATATCGCTCGGCTACAGCGTGACCCCAGGTTCGGTAACGGTGACCGCCGGTGGCATGCCGCTGATAGAGAATGTCGACTACACGGTCGACTACACCATGGGTACCGTGAGAATAATCAACGAGAGCCTGCTCTCGTCCAATACCCCCATCAGCGTCAGTTCGGAGAACAACAGTTTCAGCATGACTACCAAACGCATGCTGGGCTTGCATGTCAACTACGAGTTCCAGCCCAACTTCAACCTGGGCGGTACGGTGATGAACCTGCACGAGAAGCCGATGACGCAGAAGAACAACTTTGGCGACGAGCCTACCAGCAACACCATCTGGGGCCTCGACCTGAACTATAGCCACGAGGTGCCCTTCATCACCAAACTGGTGGATATGCTGCCCGGCATCGATACCAAGGCTCCCAGCAACCTCACCTTGCAGGCCGAGTTCGCCCACTTCATACCAGGTATGAGCAGCACCGGCATGGCAGGCGGAAGTGTGAGCTATGTGGACGACTTCGAGGGGGCCGAGAGTAGTATCGACCTCAAGAGCATCTCGTCGTGGTTCCTGGCCAGTACACCGCAGGACTATGCCACTGCCATGCCTATGTTCCCCGAGTCGGCTCCAGGCACCGGTCGCGCCTATGGCTTCAACCGCGCCAAGCTGGCCTGGTATCGCATCAGCAAGGATTTCTTCGACCGTAACCGTCCGTCGAATATCACCGACGACGATGTGTCGCAACCTTACGCTCGTCGTATATACGAGCAGGAGGTGTTCCCCAACAAAGACCTCGCCTCGGGTCAGCCGACCAATATCTACGAACTCAATCTGGCCTTCTATCCCGATGAACGCGGCCCCTACAACTACGATGTGGCGCCCACCGGATACAGTGCTGGTCTTGGTGCTGACGGTAACTTGCTAGAACCCTCGACCCGTTGGGGCGGTATAATGCGTAAGCTCGATTATACCGACTTTGAGACGCAAAACATAGAGACCATCGAGTTCTGGCTCATGGACCCCTTTATCGACAACCCCAACCACAAGGGTGGTAAGCTGTATATCAACCTTGGTGACATCAGCGAGGATATATTGCGCGACGGTCGCAAGCAGTTCGAGAACGGCCTGCCAACATCGGCCACCGTTGTCAATGTCGACACCACCATCTGGGGACGTGTGCCTACCACACAGCCCATAGTCAATGCCTTCGACAACGACGAGGCTTCTCGCATGTATCAGGATGTTGGCTACGACGGTCTGGGGTCGATACATGGCCTGGAAGATGAGCAGTCGTTCTTTGCCGACTACCTGCAGCAAATTGCCGACCGCCATGGCATGGGTTCTCAGGCCTACCAGCTGGCAGCCCAAGACCCCTCGGGCGACGACTTCCGCTACTTCCGTTCGTCGTATTACGACCAATCCAATACCAAGGTCAACGACCGCTATAAGATGTACAACAACCCGGAAGGTAACTCGCCGGTCGATAGCGACAATGAGGAGGACTATATGACTTCCGGCTCGACCTACCCCAATGTGGAGGACATAAATAAGGACAACACCCTCAGCGAGGCTGAGAACTACTACCAGTATGTAATCGACCTCAGACCGGAGAATATGGTGATAGGACAGAACCATATAGCCGACATACAGGAGGCCCGCAACGTGCAGTTGGCCAATGGCGAGACAACCACATGCAAATGGTATCAGTTCCGAATCCCCATACGCGAGCCAGACCAGAAAGTTGGCGACATCAATGGCTATCAGTCTATCCGCTTCATGCGAATGTTCCTCAACCAGTTCGAAGAGCCGGTCATTTTGCGCTTTGCCACACTCGACCTGGTCTACTCCACCTGGCGTAAGTATAGCGAAGAGCTACTTCAGCCCGGCGACTATCCCACAGGAACTACCGAAGAGACGTCTTTCAGCATCGGTACTGTCAATATCGAGGAGAACGGTTCGCGTCAGCCGGTGCCTTATGTGTTGCCTCCGGGAATTGAGCGCGAAGAATGGTACTCGACCAGCAGCAGCTACACACAACTCAACGAGCAGTCGATAGAGCTCGACGTTGATAAGTTGGCTAGTGGCGATGCCCGCGCCATCTACCGCTCCACGAGTTATGATCTGCGTTATTATGGCCACCTGAAGATGTTCGTCCATGCCGAGAAGAAATACTCTGCGGACAACCTGCGTAATGGCGACCTCAGCCTATTCGTCCGTCTGGGTAGCGACTACACCAACAACTACTACGAGTACGAGCTCCCGTTACGGTTCACTGAATGGTACACTCCGGCGGAAGACGACTACTCAATCTGGCCTCTCGAGAACAATGTCGATATCGACATCCAACGCCTCACCGAAATAAAGACCAACCGCAATATCCACATCCGCGCCGGCGAGAGTGGCTACTCGCCCACGATGCTCTACAGCGAAAATGTGGCTGGCAAGAAGTACACGGTGCTTGGCAACCCCAACCTTGGCAAGGTGAAAGTTATCATGATAGGTATCCGTAACCCGAAGAAGGAAAGCCTCGACGACGGAAACGATATGCTGCCCAAGTCGGCTCTGGTTTGGATCAACGAGTTGCGCCTGAGCGACTATATCAACAAAGGCGGATGGGCTGCAATGGCCTTGGCCCGCACCAACCTGGCCGACCTCGGCAATCTGTCGCTCTATGGCAGCTATACCACGGCCAATTTCGGCAACCTCGAAGATCCGCTCGTCAAGGAGGAGCTAGTCAATACCTTTACTTTCCAAAGCACCCTCGACATGGAACTAGGCCGCTTCATGCCCGAGGAATGGGGCATGCATATACCGCTCTACCTTGACTATAACCGAGAAATCGGTAGCCCCGAGTACAACCCGCTCAACCCCGATGTGCTGCTCTACGACGACCTGCAGACCTACCAGACAGCGGCCGAGCGCGACAGCGTGCGAGCTATGACCCAGCGCCACAAGTCGGCCACAAACCTCACTCTCACCAATGTTCGAAAAGAACGTACAGGTAAAGATGCGCTGAAACCACACTTCTACGACATCGAGAACTTCTCGTTCTCGTATGCCTACAGCCGGGAACGTACCTCTGACGAAGATATAGAGCACTACACCAAAGACCAACACCGTGGCGGTTTCACCTACAACTATGCCCTGCAGCCCAAGCCGCTGAAGCCTTTCGAAAATGTGAAGGCCCTCAATCCCAAGTACTGGAAGATAATCAAGGATATTAACCTGTACTATCTGCCCAAGAACTTCTCCTTCTCGACCGAGATATACCGCGACTTTGAGGAGACTATGCTTCGAAACAAGAGCGCGGCACTGGTGATCATCAAGCCTACATACTTCAAGCAGTTCACATGGCAGCGTACCTATGGCCTGCAATATGATATTACCAAGACGCTCAAGGTGCAGTACAACGCCAATGCCAATGCTCGCATTGATGAGCCCATAGGACGTATAGAGACATCGTCGGCCGCCGACTCCATCTGGCGTTCACTGGCCTCTGGTGGTACCATGCAGCAGTTCACTCAGTCGCTGAATGTCACCTACGATTTACCTATCAATAAGCTGCCGTACCTCGACTTTTTGCGCGTACCCCTCAGTTACCGCACCAACTACAGCTATCAGGGTACTACCCAGGCGCTGGCTTCTATGGGCTCGGTGCTGCAGAATACGGCAGTGGCGCAGGCTTCGGCTTCGGCCAACTTCACCACCCTTTATAATAAGGTGCCACTGCTCAAGAAAGCCCTCTCGCCTACACCAACCACCAACCGCAACCAGCCAAAGCGTAGTTCCACTCAGAAGAAACCTCTCTCGGCAGCCGATTCGGTGGCTATGGCCGATAGTCTGCGGCATGCCAAGTTTATGGATGCCCTGCGCAATGTAGGCTATTTCGCCCTGCGCTTTGTGACGGGCGTGAAGAATGTCAATGTCCAGTACTCGGTCAACAACGGTTCGCGTCTGCCGGGCTATATGGGCGAGCCGCTGCTGGTGGGCCTCGACCCACGTCACTCGTGGACCCCGGGTGTGGGCTATGTGCTCGGCTACAACCAGGATGTGGTCAACGACCTGCTGCGGTACGACCTGTTGAGTCGCGACTCGCTGTTCAACTCGCCCCACCAGATGTCCGTCAACCGCAACCTCTCGCTGCAGGCTACCGTGGAACCCATACGCGACTTCAAAATCGATATAACAGCTACCCAGACCTACAACACACGTGAGGAGTACTACTATAAGTACCTCTCCGAATGGGATGCCGTCGACGGACCGCTGTCGTACATCATGACTGGCTCGTACACTACCACGGCCTGGACATTTCCCACGGCTTTCATCAATCGCGACGAACTGTTCAATACCTTCCTTACTAACCGCCATATCGTGGCCAATCGTCTGGCCGCAGCCAACCCCGACCCATATACCGACCAGCAGGTGTTCGACACAATGATATACGAGTACTTCCCCGCCGGCTACAGCGCCAATTCGCAGACCGTACTGCTCACTGCCTTCCTGGCTACATACCTTGGCGAAGACCCGGCCTCGCGCTCCTTCTCGCCGTTCCTGCGCCTGCCGCTCCCCAACTGGAGCATCAACTACACCGGCTTGAGCAAGATAGACTTCCTGAAGAAGTGGTTCACCAACATCACCCTGTCGCACCGCTACAGCTCGACCTACAGTGTGGCCAACTTCTATACCGACGCCAGTCTCTCGGCTGCCGAGGGCTACGACTACGGCTCGGAGTATATGCTCAATAACACCGGCGACTACATACCGCCGCTCAGCACTGGCGGCGTGCAGATCAGTGAACAGTTCAACCCCCTTATCAAGGTGGCGGTCAATATGGTCAACAGCCTGCAGTTCAATTTCTCGATACAGAAGAACCGCACCCTCGCCCTCTCGTTCTCCAACAATCAGCTCACCGAGACTACCCGCGATGGCTTCACCTTTGGTGCCGGCTACCGCATCAAGGACGTGGCCTTCCAGCTGAAGGTTGGCGAAAAACCGTTCGACCTCAAGTCTGACCTCGTCTTGCAGCTCAATATCACATACAACAGTAACATGACCAACATACGCAAGATAAACGGCTACGACACTGAAATCGACCATGGCCAGGTATCGTCTGGCAGCGAGGTCTGGATGGCCGAGATCAGCGCCGAATACTCGCTCACCCAGAGCCTCGCCTTGCGCGCATTCTTCCAAACTAATATCAACACCCCCTATATTTCCAACGCCTACCCCAACTCGACCACCAAGGGTGGCCTCACCATACGCTTCTCGTTTTAACCCCTACAACAGCAAGCCACAATGAACAACGACCGCTTTACCGATTTCGACGACGAGGTACGACAGCTGGTTCTCGACTTCGAGCGCACAGTGATGCGCGGCGAAAACCAGTTCTACGACGTCGACGAACTCGAGACCATCATAGACTATTACCTCGAGGTGCGTGACGAGGAGCCGCTCCTCAACGCCATCGTCTACGCCGAGCAACTCTACCCCGACAGTTCCGAGATCAAGATTCGCCGCGCCCACTGGTATATCGCCCACCAGAAGCTCGACCGCGCCCTTGAAATTCTTTTGCGCCTTGAAGACCAGAACCCCGAAGATACCGACGTGGCCTACACCCTCGGCGTGCTCTACAGTGAGAAGGGCGAACCCGAGAAGGCAATAGACTATTACCTGATGGCCGCCACCGACGGCTGGCAGACCGGTCGCATATACGCCAATATCGCCGAGGAGTATTACCGCATGCAACGCTTCGACGAAGCCATCGAGTACTACCATAAGGCCTTCGCCTCGGATAGCTGCGACGACGATGTGCTCTACAATTTCCTCGATACCTGCGAGCAGGCCGACCGCTGCGACCACGCCGCCGAATTCTTGGACCGCTACGCCCACGACCACCCATATTGTCGCGAAGCGTGGTACTGTCTGGGTTGCGCCTACCGCGACCTGGGCCTCTTCGAGCAGGCTGCAGAGGCTTTGCATCTGGCCATAGCCATCGACAAGAACTACACCCCGGCCTATGTAGAACTATCGCGTACCCAGGAGGACAACCAGCAGGTGGGCGAGGCGGCCACCACTCTGCTGCAGCTGATAGATGTAGTGCCCGACCGCGAGGAGGTGTTCCGTGCCCTCGGCGAGCTTTTTTTGCGCCAGGACAATGTCGAGACTGCTGCCCTCTACTTCCGCAAGGCTATCGACGAGAACGGCTCCGACGCCGTGTCGCTGGCCAGTCTCGGCCTCTGCTACCTGCGGCTGGCCGACCTCTCACTGGCATCGTCTTACGCCAAGCGCGCCCTGGCGGCCGACCCCGACTGCCCCGAGGCGCTCTGCTGCTCGGCTCTCGTCTACGACTGCAAGGGCAACTTCGAGATGGCTAACGACTTCTTCGACCGCCTGATGCTTACCAACAACTACACCGAGCAGCAGTGCCGATACTATGTGCTCTTCCTCTACTCGCACGAACTCTACGACACCCTCATGACCTTTGCCGAGGACTCGCTCGCCATCTACCCCAACGACCCCTTCTATTCCACCTACCTGGCCGCCGCCTACTACCACACCAACCGCTACAACAGCCTGCGCCGCGTCATCGCCAACGCTCCGACTCCTATGCTCCACGAGGTCTGCCCCGAGCTGTGGCAGAACCCCCTCATGGCCCCGATACTGCCGCCCCTGCCCAACGAGGACGACAACAAGTAGCTGTAGGCGACCGCAACCGCAAAACAAAGCCTTTTTCACCGAAAAACCCATCAAAACCATCAGAATGAATTCCCGCACTTCCAGCCATCCGCTCCGTATCTGGTCCGTATCTGGTCCGTATCTGGTCCGTATCAAGTCCGACTTCCGTCGGTCGTTGGCCGTATTGTTTACGTTGTTCCTATTGGCGGCCCCCGTCTATGGCCAGTCGACGGCTGGGGTGGCCGAGGCCGTGCGCGGCGATACCGCCTCGTCTGGCTTTGTGGCCGACCTGCTACATTGGTACGACGCCAACATGAATTACCTGGCCGTGGGCGGGCTGATGACCCTCGAGAGTTCGTTCATTCCCTTCCCGTCCGAGGTGGTGATACCGCCCGCTGTCTATGTGGCTCTCGACGAGCAAAGCCAGAGCGGCATGACGTGGTGGATGGTGGTCATCTTCGGCACCCTCGGCGCACTGCTCGGGGCCTACATCAACTACTTCCTCTCCATGTGGCTCGGCCGCCCCATCATCTATGCCTTTGCCGAGAGCCGCCTGGGCCGTTTGCTGCAACTCTCGCGCGAGAAGGTGCAGCGGGCCGAGCTCTACTTCAACGACCATGGCAACATGTCGACCCTCGTGGGCCGCTTCATCCCCGTCATCCGTCAGCTCATATCCATCCCGGCCGGCCTGTCGAAGATGAACCTGGGCGCCTTCACACTCTACACCACCCTCGGCGCATTGGTGTGGAACCTCATCTTGGCACTGTTGGGCTACCTCGCCCACCTGGCTGGCGACATCTCGGTCGTCGAGCGCTACAGCCACGAGATAAGCATCGCCATAGTGGCCGTCCTGGCCGTGGTGGTGGCCTTCTTCGTGGTGCGCTGGCTGATAAAACGAAGATGCAGCAAACAAATATAGCAAGCAAGCCCCATAGGGGGAATGGATGGTCCAAATAACATAATGGTTTATGACAATGAATATTGATAATATCCGCTCACAATTCCCCATACTCGACCAGCAGGTGCACGGCCACCCGCTTGTCTACCTCGACAACGCAGCCACCACTCAGAAACCCCTCGCCGTGGTCGACACCCTGTGCGACTACTACCGCACCCTCAACGCCAACATACACCGTGGTACCCACCACTTGGCCGTCGAGGCCACCGAGCGCTACGAGGACGTCCGCCGCAAGGTGCAGGCCTTCATCGGTGCCCGCCACAGCCGCGAGATAGTCTTCACCCGCGGCACCACCGAGAGCATCAACCTCGTGGCGTCGTCGTTTGCGCGGCGCTACTTCACCGGCGACGACGAGGTGATCGTGTCGGGCATGGAGCACCACAGCGACATCGTGCCCTGGCAGCTGGCCGGCGCCACCTTGCATCCCATACCTTTCAGCGACGAGGGCGTACTCGACCTCGAGGCCTACGAACGTCTCTTCTCGTCCCGCACCCGCATCGTGGCAGTCAACCACGTCTCCAATACCCTCGGCACTGTCAATCCTGTCGCCGATCTTGTGCGCATAGCCCACGCCCACGGCGTGCCTATCCTCGTCGACGGTGCCCAGGCGGTGTCGCATCTGGCTGTCGACGTGCAGGCCCTCGGATGCGACTTCTACTGCTTCTCGGGTCACAAGATGTATGCCCCCATGGGCGTCGGCGTGATGTATGGACGCGACGAGGTGCTTGCCGAGCTGCCGCCCTACCAGGGTGGGGGAGAGATGATAGCCGACGTGACCTTCGAGCGCACCACCTACAACGAGCTGCCTTTCCGCTTCGAGGCCGGCACCCCCAGCGTGGGCGACGTGTTGGGACTCGGCGCCGCCATCGACTTCATGCTCTCGCTCGGCATCGGGAACATCGCTTCCAGCGAGGCCGACCTGCTAGCCTATGCCACCGCCCGTCTCACCGACGAGATGCCAGGTCTGCGCATCTTCGGCACCGCCCCGCACAAGGCCGCCGTCATCTCCTTCCTCGTGGGCGACACCCATCCCTACGACGTAGGCACCTTGCTCGACCAGCTCGGCGTCGCCGTCCGCACCGGCCACCATTGCACCCAGCCCATCATGGACCGCTACGGCATCCCCGGCACAGTCCGCGCCAGCTTCGCCGTGTACAATACGAAGGAGGAAGTCGATGTGTTTGTAGAAGCATTGAAGAGAATTATGCCGATGCTGATATGATGTGAAGTTTAAGGGGAGTTAAAGGAAGTTAAGAGAAGTTACAGGGAGTTAAGGGACAATGCTTTAATGATTAAATAAGGTCGCAAAAGTCGAACAAATGACAAACACGTTTGAAGAGTTGATAGCTTGGCAAAAGTCAAGGTCTTTTATACTGCATGTATATAAACTGACTAAGAAATATCCTGATGACGAACGTTATGGATTGGTTTCACAATTCCGTAGGGCTGCGGTATCTATTGGGGCGAATATTGCCGAGGGCTATAGGCGGGTAGGTAAAGACGACAAATTGCGGTTCTTCAACTATGCCCAGGCCAGTCTAGAAGAATGTAGGTGCTATATTATCCTTTCTTCTGATATAGGGTATATCGATCAAAGTGAGGCTTCGTCCTTGCTCAGTGAAATTGAAATAACCAGTAAATTTATAAACTCATACGCAAATGCAATAGTGCAGCGAAAACAATGGGACTGACGTCGTATTTGATATGCGACAGAAGCAATTGTCCCTTAACTCCCTTTAACTCCCCTTAACTTCCCTTAACTCCCCCTAAATCCGCATATAAGAACAAAAATCATGCTAACCACTCTCCATATCGAAAACTACGCCCTCATTCGTGAGAGCGACATCCGCTTCGGCAAGGGCTTTGTGGCAATCACCGGCGAAACTGGTGCCGGCAAGAGCATCATGCTCGGTGCCTTGGGGCTGCTGCTGGGCCAGCGGGCCGACAGCGCCGTGCTCGCCGACCGCGACCGCAAGTGTATCGTCGAGGCTCAGTTCGACATAGCAGGTCTGGGACTGGAACCCCTCTTCGCCGAGGCCGATGTCGACTACGACGACCAGCTCGTGCTGCGGCGCGAGGTGCTGCCGGCTGGCAAAAGCCGCGCCTTCGCCAACGACACCCCCGTACAGCTCCCCTTCCTCCGCACCCTCGGCGCCCACCTCATAGACATACACTCGCAGCACCAGACCCTCACCCTGGCCGACAGCTCCTTCCGTCTCTCCCTCCTGGACGACCTTAAAGACCCTAAGGACCATAAAGACCCCAAAGCCGCCTACGCCGCCGCTTACTCCGCTTACACCGCCCTCAAGCGCCAGCTGGAACAGCTCACCGCCGCCGAGGCTGCCAACCGCCGCGAGCAGGACTACCTGCAGTTCCAGTACGACGAGCTGGCGGCCGCCAGCCTGCAGGCCGACGAGCAGGAGCAACTCGAGCAGGAGTCGCACCTGCTGGCCCATGCCGAGTCCGTGCGCGAGGGACTGGCACAGGCTGCTTCCGCCCTCGACGACGACACCGACCTCTCGACCCTCGCCCGCCTGCGTCAGGCCAAGTCCTCGCTCGCCCATATCGAGTCCTACCATCCAGATATGCCGGCCCTGTTGGCGCGCGTCGATTCGTCGCTCATCGAACTCTCCGACATATACAACGAACTGCAGCATACGGCCGATACCGTAACCTACAGCCCCGAGCGGCAGCAGCAGGTCGACGACCGTCTGGCACTCCTCTACCGCCTCGAGAAGAAACACGGCGTCGATAGCGTGGGCGAGCTGATAGCCTTGCGCGACGACCTCGACAGCCGTCTGCAGGACATTGCCTCGCTCGACGACCGCATCAAAGACCTCATGGAGCAGGTCGACCGCGCCTTTGCCGCCCTTCAGTCTGCCGCCACCGCCCTCACCGCCGCCCGCCGTGCCGCCGCCCGTCGTCTGGCCGAGGGCATACTGCCTATACTGCACGACCTCGGCATGCCCGAGGCCCGCTTCGAGGTGCACCTTGCGCCGGCCGTCGACTACGGCCCGCAAGGGCACGACGCGGTGCAGTTCCTCTTCAACGCCAACCGCGGCGGCGAGATGCGCGACCTGGCCCGCATAGCCTCGGGTGGCGAGCTCTCGCGACTGATGCTGGCCATCAAGAGCATGCTCACCTCCCACACACTGCTGCCCACCGTCGTCTTCGACGAGATAGACACCGGCGTCTCGGGCGACATAGCCGGTGCTGTGGCGCGCACCATGTGCCACATGGCCGAGCGCATGCAGGTCGTCGCCATCACCCACCTGCCGCAGATAGCCGCCCGTGCCACCCAGCACCTCAAGGTTTACAAGGAGGCCGTCGCCGACACCACGGTGAGCCGCATCCGTCAGCTCGATGCCGAGAGCCGTGTCGCCGAGCTGGCCGTCATGCTCAGCAGCGACCCGCCCACCGCCGCCGCCCTCCAGACCGCCAAGGAACTAATGTCTTAGCTACTTAACTACTGTCTACTTAACTACTTTAACAATGAAAATCTACCTCGTCGGCTATATGTATTGCGGCAAGTCCACCTACGGCCGTCGGCTGGCGGCCGAGCGCGGTATGGACTTCCTCGACCTCGACCGTGCCTTCGAGGAGCGCTACCACTACACTGTACCGCGTTTCTTTGCCACCTTCGGCGAGGAGGCTTTCCGGCAGCTCGAGAGCCGGCTGCTGCGGTCTACCGCCGACCTAGACAACGTCGTCGTCGCCACCGGCGGCGGCACCCCCTGCTACCGCGACAACATGGACTTCATCCTTGCCCACGGCACCGCCGTCTATCTGCGTATGGATGTCGACCAGCTCGTGGCGCGCGCCCTGGGCAGCCGCAACCCACGTCCGCTGATGCAGGGCATCGGCCCCGACCAGCTCCACGCCAGGATAGAAGCCCAGCTGAAAGAAAGGGAGGTGTTTTATAGGAAGGCGAATATAGTTCTGGATGGGGAAAATCCATCTTTGGGGAGTTAAGGAAGTTAAGGGGAGTTAGCTCGCTTTGCTCGCAGGGAAGTTAAGGGTCAATAGCGATGGCTGACAATAACAGACAACTACACATTTGTCCCTTAACTCCACTTTATTTTCTCTTAACTTCCCTTAACTCCCCCAAGAAAAACTCCCCAAGAAAATAACTCCTCCCAAATCATCAATACTCAAAAGAGCTTCCGCCCAGGAACTCGCGCATGATGGAGTTGTGCGGTATGAACTTGTCGTCTATGGGCAGCAACAGCTCCGAGAAGATGAGCAGTTGCTGCGCCGAGGCGTATTCCTCGCAGTCTTCCGGCACCTGCTTCAGCAGCGGCTCGGCATAGCGTTTCAGCACGCCCAGCTCGTAGAGCAGGGCGCTGTTGAACATCACGTTGGCATTCTCCTGATAGGGGAATATATGCTTGCGCTCGCCGCGCACCACGTCGGGCCACCGGCGCAGGGTCTCGTAGGCGTTCCATCCGCGGAAGTTGTTGTCCCTCACTATGCGGCGCACCAGGCGGTTGTCGGTGCCGTGTATGATGTTTTGGTCGTCGATGGCCAGCTGGGTCAGGGCGCTCACATAGACCTTGAACTTCAGCCCTTCGTCGATCTGACTGGTGAGCTTGGGGTTCAGGGCATGTATGCCTTCCATCACCAGTATGCTGCGGGGACCCAGCTTCATGGTCTTGCCGCTGTAGAAGGGTTCGCCTTTCTTGAAGTCGTAGGTCGGTATCTTCACCTCCTCGCCGCGTGCCAGTGCCAGCAGGTGCTCGTTGAGCAGCGGTATGTCGAGGGCTTCGACGCACTCGAAGTCGTATTCGCCGTTGGGCAGCTTGGGTGTCTTCTCGCGCCCCAGGAAGTAGTCGTCCAGCGACATCTGCTGCACGTCGTAGCCCAGCACGCTGAGCTGCACGCTCAGCCGTCGGCACGACGTGGTCTTGCCCGAACTCGACGGGCCGGCCAGCAGTACTATCTTGGCACCGCTCTGCTTCACCATCTCGGCAATCTCGGCGTACTTCTTCTCGTGCAACGCCTCGGCCAGGTGTATCAGCTCGTTGGCACCGTGGTCGTAGACTATGCGGTTGTAGTCGCTCACCGTGGGCGTGTGCAGCAGCTCGACCCACTGGTGGTGCTCGCGGAAGATGGCGAACAGCTTGGGGGTGTTCTGGAATATCGACAGCTTGTCGGGATGCTCGGGGTCGGCGCACAGCAGCAGGTATCCATCCTCGTAGAGTCTGAGGTCCCAGGTGGTGACGCATCCTGTCGAGGGGGCCAGCTTGCCGTTGATTTTGTGCACCGCGTCGCCCAAGAAGTTCATCTCTATGTACAGCTGCTTCAGGTGCTCCAGTATGTAGAGGGTCCGCGGCATGTGCTTGTCGCGTATCAGCTCCACGGCATCGCTCATCAGCATGGTCTTGCTTACGAAGGGCAGGTCCTGCTCCTGCAGCTCGATCATCCTGTCGCGCACCTTGGTGCACACCTCCATCTGGTCCACCACCGTGTCCTGCCTTTCGGGGAAGACGATGCGGCAGTAGAAGCCGTTCTGCAGCGAGTGGTCTATCGAGAGGGTGGCCTCGGGATAGCAGTCGCGCACGGCTACGTATAGCATGAAGCACAGTGCGTTGCGGTACATGCGGAATCCTTGACGGTCGGTGATGTCTATCAGCCGCACCACCTTGGGGTTGTATATGCGGTACTGCAGCGGCTTCACCTTGTTGTTCACCAGGGCGCCCAGCACAGGCCAGCGCAGCGGCTCGCCGGCGGCAGCCTTCGACTTGGTGTATTGCTCGGCCAACTCGGCCACCGTGGTGCCCTGTGGCACCAGCTTCCGCTCGCCCGTATTGGCAAGCACAATCTCAACGTCGGTCATTTTTTTATCATAGGAGTTAAGGAGGTCAGTAGTTAAGTAGTTAAGGCAAATGTGCCTGTCGCTGCTTATTCTTCCCACCTTTGTCTGTTTTTTATTGAAACGATATAACTGTTCAGTATTTTGCTTGTCTCTTCTATCTCTTCTATAAACTTGTTTGCTTCGTCGGCTGTGATGTAGTTGAAGTCACTTGATAAGTAGATATAGCAACGGCATTCCTCCAAGCTTCCTTGGGAGTAGTTGTAGAAGCGCAGTTTGTCATCCTTACCCATACGTTTATAACCTTCGGCTATATTGGCTGCTATCGACACTGCCGCACGTTGAAACTGCGAGGTCAGTCCAAACTTCTCCTCCACGGGGAAGTTTTTGGTCACCCGGTATACATGGTTAATAAACACACGTGCCTTTTGCCAAGCGATAACATCCTCAAAGCGTGTCGTCATAAAACAATTGTCTTAACTACTTAACTACTGTCTACTTAACTACTATCTACTTAACTACTGTCTCCTTGACTACTCAAGCCCCCATCACCTCTTCGATCTCCTTCACCGTCTTGGGTATCGGCTTGCCGAGGATGCGGGCGCCGGTGTCGGTCACCAGCACGTCGTCCTCGATGCGGATGCCGCCAAAGTCTTTCCACTTCTCCAGCTCGTCGTAGTCTATGAAGTCCATGCACTTGCCCTCGCCGCGCCATTTGTCGATCAGCGCCGGTATGAAGTAGCACCCCGGCTCGTCGGTGATGACGAAGCCCGGCTGCAGACGGCGGCCGCAGCGCAGGCTGCCCAGGCCGAACTGTTCGCTGGGACGTGTCTCGTCGTCGTAGCCCACGTTTATCTGGCCGTAGTTTTCCATGTCGTGCACGTCGAGGCCCATCATGTGGCCCAGGCCGTGGGGCATGAGCAGGCTGTGGGCGCCGCTCTCCACTATGTCGTCCACGCTGCCTTTCAGTATACCCAGGGCGCGGTAGCCTTCGGCCAGCTTGCGGCTTGCGGCCTGGTGCACCTCTTTGTAGGTGATGCCCGGCCGTGTCACGGCGGCGGCCTCGAGCTGGGCGCCGAGCACTATCTCGTATATGCTCTTCTGCCGCTCGTCGAAGCGTCCGCCCACGGGCACCGTGCGGGTGATGTCGCTGCAGTAGTTCATGGGTGTCTCGCAGCCGGCGTCCATCACCAGCATGCGGCCCACCTCCAGGCGGTTGTTGTGGCCGTGGTTGTGCAGCGTCTCGCCGTGGGTGGTCATGATGACGGGGAAGCTCACGGGACCGTTGCCCTTCCAGGCCTCGCCCTCCATGAAGCCCGCCAGCTCGTACTCGTAGCGGCCCGGCATGGCCATCTTCATGGCGCCCACGTGCATGTTGTAGGCCGTGGCTATGGCCTTCTCTATCTCGGCAATCTCCTCGGGGCTCTTTATCATGCGCTGCTTCACGCAGGCCAGTATCAGTTCCATCGAGGCGAAGCGGTTCACCGACGAGTAGGTGACGCCCAGCAGCTCGCTCAGGTCGGCTCGTATGTCGGCGCGGTAGGGCGGCAGGTAGTGCGGCATCGGCTTGCCGTTGACGGGCGACTTCATGGCGGCTATTATGTCGCGCAGCATCTTCGGCGTGCCTGTGTTCTCCACACCCACGCTGGCGGCCAGCTCCTTGACGCTCGGTAGCGGACCCGTCCAGATGATGTCGTCGATGTCGTAGTCGTTGGCGAAGATATAGTCCTTGCCCGTCTCGCAGTCGAGCACGCCCACCAGGTCCTCCCTCTGCAGTCCGAAGAAGTAGAGGAACGTGCTGTCCTGGCGGAACCAGTAGGTGTTGTCCTTGTAGTTGCAGGGGGCTTCGTGGTTGCCCGGCATGATGATGAGGCCGTGGCCCACATCCTTGCGCAGCTGTTCGCGCCGCGCCATATATGTCTCTTTGCTGAACATAGATACTTTGTTTTTAATAATTAACTGACACATACAACGCCCCCCGCCCCCAAATATTGTGTCCCCACCAAAATAATCCCGCCGTTCACTCAATTTTGAATTTCGAACTTCGAATTTCGAATTTAGCCTCTCCCCTTTCACCTTTCACCTCCCACCTTTCACCTCTTCCCCTCCCTCTCACTCCCCCGTCTTTTGTAGTCAAAGTAGTTAGAGTAGTTAAAGTAGTTAAAGACAATACCTCCGGCAGCACCATTGTCTTTCACTCAATTTCGAATTTCGAACTTCGAATTTCGAATTTAGCCTCTCCCCTTTCACCTTTCACCTTTCCCCTCTCACCTCTCCACTCTCCACTCTCACCTCTCCACTCTCCACTCTCCACTCTCACCTCTCCACTCTTCACTCTCCACTCTCCACTCTCCACTCTCCACTCTCCACTCTCCACTCCGAGCCATCCCCTCCGGTAGTTCTTATGTATTTCTTATGTATTTCTTATGTTGTATTTATGTTTAAAACATAAGAAATACATAAGAAATACATAAGAACGATATAAGAACGACCGGACCTAGAGCGGAGGGGAAGGGGTGCGGATGGCCACCGGGAGGCGATGTTTTGCGTTGGAAAGGCATTTGCGACACTGTCAGGACCACGGCCGGTGGAAAAGTTAAAAAATAAAAAAACTCTACAAATTCCCAAAAAAGTTGTATCTTTGCAATGTAAAAGTGTGCACTAAAATGCACGTACAGTCCACACAGTATCCTCGATATGAGGATGCTGCGTGTGTACGCAGCATCGGTGTACACTGGTTGTTGACAACTGATAGAAAACACGACAATGAACCAGACGCAGGTGATACAGCACATCCAGGAGCTCGGGCAGAGGATACAACGAAAACCAATAAAACCAAGATAAACAGATAAACTGATGAGTACAACAGCATTGCAGGGACTGCTTGAATACCTTTACGGGACGCTCTCGCCGAAGAATATGCGGTGGGTGGCCAACCATCTCATGGAGCGTGCCGAACAAGCTGAACCGGAGGCTCTCAGACGCTATACCATGGACGAAATCGACGCCATGCTCGACAGGGCCGAGGCCGAGATCGCAGCTGGCCATGGAATACCGCACGAGGAGGTAATGCGCAGACAGAAAGAAAAACTTGCAAGAATGAAGAAAACAGGATACAGAATGGCAGAGACCGTATGAGGACAGAGTGGTTCGTAAAGGCAGAAGAGCAGAAAGACAGCATCGCCAACTATATTTTCGAGCGTTTCGGATTTAATCGGATGGAGCAGTTCTTAAATGAGGTGGAAATGACTATTAGATTGATTGGCGAATATCCCAACATCGGCGCCATCGACCCTCTCTTCGAAAAAAGAAAAACCACTTATCGGAGCATGATAATCGGTGGCCTAAGCAAAATGGTCTACCGAATTGACGAAGACAAAGACTGTAATATATATCGTGGCCTTTTGGGACTGCCGACAGGAACCGGAAATAAAAAGCAATTGAACAGACATCGACAATATATTGAATAGCGAAAACAAACAACCAAAGTAAAACCAAGAAAGAAAAACAAACAGGAAAAGAAAACAAATCAATCATTAATTAACCTTATTATTAACCAACAAAAACAAAATCTTATGCAAAAGTTCTTACGAACGATGATGCTTCTCGCAGCCCTCGCGCTGCCTTTCGCATCGAACGCACAGGTAACTGCCGACCGCACTTACCTGAACCAGGATTTTAGTGTGGCCAACCCTGAAGGTTGGACGGGCGGCTCCGGCCAGATGCCCACCTTCAACGCCACCGGCAACCCCACCTGGATGCACACCGCCCAGGCTATGAACGGTCTTGCCGCCGGCCACTACTATTACAACCTCTACGCGCCCGACCGCTACCAGTGGCTCGTGTCGCCGGAGATGGACCTCACCGAGAGCGGTGAAGCCGAACTGCGCTTCGACATTGCGCTGACCGACTTCGCTCTCGCCAGCGCCCCCGCCACCATCGACAGTGGCAAGGTGGTCATGGTCCTCGTCCGCAGCAAGGCCAACACCCCTGGCGCAGCCTGGACCGCCTGGCAGACCCTCCGCAAGTGGGTCGTCAACCCGGGCGAGGGTGAGCTCGACATCACCGAGCTTACCGCCGACTACACCACCGACACGGCCGACTTCGCCGCCTACCTCGGCAAGTTCGTCCAGGTGGCCTTCTACTGCGAGAACACCACCCCGCGTGCCTCCAGTGTGAACATCCACGTCGACAACGTCGTCGTCGATGGTAAGATCCGCGCACAGGCCCCCACCGAGGCCGTCGCCACCGAGGTGACCGCCACCTCCATCACCCTTACCCTCACCGACAACCTCAACCCTGTGGTGCACCACTACGAGGTGAACTACCAGGCTTCTGGCGACACCGCCTGGCAGACCGTCCAGTCGGCCGGTAGCAGCAAGGTCATCACCATCAATGGCCTCGCCGCCGCCACCCGCTACAACTTCCGCGTCTGCACCTATGTCGACGCCAACACCAAGAGTGAATGGGGTGCCAGCGGCAACGCCTTCACCCACTACGCCAACCCCATCGTACCCGACTTCGCCTACGACTTCGAGAACGGCGCCGAAGGCTGGACCTTCGCCAACGGCACCAGCAACGGCTGGTACCTCGGCACCGAGGTCTTCGCCTCGCACCTCGACACCGTGACCCTCGACGCCTACGAGGCTGGTGCCTTTATCAAGGCCACCGACACCGTGTGGAACGAGGATGTCATCGACACCACCGCTACCACCTGGAGCAAGGCCAACACCGTCATCGACAGCAGCAACAACGTGCTGTGGGTCTCCAACAACGGTGGCACTGGCAACAACTACAGCCATGGCAACACCACCATCTATGCCTACATGCCTGTCCAGCTCGAAGCCGGCCAGTACAACTTCGGCCTCAACTGGCGTGCCGGTGGCGAAGGTAACGTCGACTACGCCGTGGCCGCCATCGTGGCTGAAGACGTGGAACTGACCGCCTCCACCAGCAATACCAACTGGAACAGCAAGCCCGCTTGGCAGTACATCACTGGTAAGATGAACCTCGGCGGCAACACCTGGAACGAAGGCTACAACACCTTCACCGTGGGGTCCGACGGCATCTACAAGCTCGTTCTCATGTGGACCAACGACAATAGCGCTGGCAGCCAGCCCGCTATCAGCGTCGACAACATATTCCTGAAGAAGGTTGTCTGCTTCCCCGTGCAGAACCTTGCCGTGGTCGACAGCCTCACCACCGCCCACACCGTCGCCCTCACCTGGGAGGATCCCCTCGAGGTCGGCACCTACCGCATCGTGGCCCGCAGCGCCGAAGACACCGTCGAGCACACCGCTACCGTTAGCGAGATGCCCTACGTCTTCGAAGGCCTCAGCCGCGAGACCTGGTATAACTTCGCTGTCTACACCGTCTGTGGCGAAGACAACGAGAGCAACCCCAGCGAAACCGTCAGAGCCCTGACGCTGCCCTCTTGCTTCCCCGTGACCGGCCTCGCAGCCGAGACCACCCGCGGTAGCATCACCGTCAGCTGGTCCGACGACGTCAACGAAGGCGCTTCCTACCTCGTGCAGTGCATCCTTGGCACCGACACCCTGAGCCAGGAAGTCAGCGAGACCACCGCCACCTTCGACCGCCTGCTCCACAACACCACCTATCAGGTGCGCGTCTACTCGCAGTGCGTCGAGGACACCGTCTTCGCCACCACCACCGCCACCACCGAGTGCGCCGCGACGGTAGTGTCGACAACCAAGACCTATGTCTTTGCCCTTGTCGATTCCTACGGCGACGGTTGGAACGGTGGTAAACTGAAGGTCTATGCCGACGGCGTTCAGGTCGGCAGCGATTTGACCATATCCAGCGGCTCCAGTGCCAACTACACCGTTCAGGTTCCCGCCGACGCCTCTGTGCAGATTCAGTACACTGCTGGTAGCTATGCTTACGAGAACAGCTGGACAGTGAAGGATATCAATGGCAATACCATCGCCACCGGTGTTGGTGACGATAACTCCACTCACAACTACACCGAGATTGCTAACGCCGATATCGAATGTGCCGAACCTGCTATGACCATCACTGTTGGCGACCGTACCCTGAGCACCGCCGCTTTCAGCTGGGAGCAGCCCCTCGAGAATGAAGAGGCTGACCACTTCGAGGTCGTCGTCAAGAACGCCCTCACCGGCGTCGAGGTCCTCAGCACCGAGGTCGAAGACTTGGAATACACCGCCACCGGTCTCACCCACAGCACCGTCTATGTGGCCGAGGTGACCGCCGTCTACGAGGATGGCTACACCATCAAGGGCACCGCCCAGTTCGAGACCTTCGGTCCCTGCAACGCCCCGATCAACTTCGTGGCCACCCCGGGCCTCACCACCATCAGCCTCGCCTGGGAGCAGGAAGATGCTTCGGTCGAGACCTATAAGCTCCTGGTCAGCACCAGCGCCGTCGAGGACCTTGCCGCCGTCGACGCCGCCGAGTTCATTGCCGTAACCGGCAACAACGGCTACACCGTGCAGGACCTCCAGCCCGCCACACCCTATTATATCTACTTCTATGCCGACTGCGGCACCAACACCTCCGCCGTCCGCACCGCCACTGTCACCACCAACCCCCCCGTTGACTGCGATGCTCCCAAGATTAATGTCGTGATTGCCGAAGGCACCGCCACCAACGAGGATATTCCTTTCTATGGTTATTGGCTCGACAGCTATTCGCAGCACAGCCAGTCAATCTATCCTGCTACGATGCTCACCAGCCTTGTTGGTAAGACCATCACTTCGGTAACCTATACCAGCACCGGTAGCACCAGCAAGACTTTGAGTGGTGCTTCAAGTACCTACAAGATGACCATTACCGAGCAGAGTGACCTGGCGAACGGCTTTGTCGATATGGCAAATGTGCCCGCCCTCTACACTGGCAGTTTTGTCGCTGCTAGCGGTAAGGTCACCATCACCTTCGACGAGCCCTTCATGTATACTGGAGGAAACCTGTTGATTGAAATGAATGCTGCAAGTAATACTTGGGCCAGCATGACATTCAAGGGTATTGATGCCGACAACGCTTCTCGTTTCGAGGGTTACTCCTCTCATGCAGGTATCAAGAACTTCTTGGCTCAGTTGACCTTTGCTACCTGCGCCGAGGCAGATCCTAATGTCTGTGCTGCCATCGACGCCATCGAGGTCAGCGACATCGACTACAACACCGCCACCCTCAGCTGGGCTCACCCCGACTGCCACGTCGAAGGCTACCAGCTCGTGCTGAGCGACAGCGCCATCAGCGACTTCACCGGCATCGCCACCATCGACCTCGCCGCTGAAGAGACGATGTACATAGCCGCCGGCATTGCCCCCAACGCCACCCACTATGCCTATGTGCGCTCCATCTGTGGCGACGCCGCCGGCGACACCACCGCATGGGCCAGCGTGAGCTTCGAGACCCCGGCCTACTGCCGCGTGGCCGAAAACGTCATCGCCAGCGTCAACGGCAAGAACAGCGCCCTCGTGATGTGGCAGAGCACCAGCAGCACCCAGGCCGCCAACTTCGGCTACATACTCGACACCGTCGCCCTCGACGCCGACAGCCTCCTCAGCTATGGCGGCACCATCGTCGAAGGTATCGATACCGACTTTGTGCAGCTCGAAAACCTTGCCTACGAGCAGACCTACTACGTCTATGTGCGCAACATGTGCGTGCTCGACGGCAACAACGACCCCGCTCCGTGGAGCGAAGGCTTCAGCTTCACCACCGGCAAGCAGATGCCCGCCGTGGTCAACGCCGAGGCTTCGGCCTACCGCAACACCGTGACCGCCACCTGGCATAGCGACACCACCCACTTTGCCGACGAGACCGCTTGGCAGGTCGCCATCGTGAAGGCCTCCGCCGACACCGTGGCCCTCAGCTGGCAGGATGTCGACGCCGACAGCGTCACCTTCACCGGCCTCGACTACGAGACCCAGTACCGCGTCTATATCCGCGCCTACGACAACGGCGTCTATAGCGACAGCGTCCGCGTTCAGGCCACCACCGGCATCGCCATGCCCGCTGTGGTCAGCCTCAACGCTACGGTCTACCGCAACGAGATCACTGCCACCTGGCAGCGCAACGAGGCCCAGAACGCCATCGAGGAGCAGTGGCAGGTCGCCATCGTGAAGACCGCCGACGATGCTGACAACCTCGCCCACGAGTGGACTATTGTCGACGACGACAGCATCACCTTCACCGGCCTCGACTACGAGACCTCCTACCGCATCTATGTCCGCGCCTACGACAACGGCGAATACAGCGACAGCGTCCGCGTGCAGAAGACCACCGGCATCAATATGCCGCAGGTGACCAACATCCACGCCATGCCGCTGAGCCACAACTACGCCCAGATTAACTGGGAGCGTGGCACCAACGCCATCGAGACCCAGTGGCTCTTCGCCATGAAGGAGGCTGCTGATACCGACGACTTCGCCTATGTCCTTATCGACCACATGGACACCATGATCTACGGTCTCAGCGAGATGACTGGCTACACCGTCAGCATCATCGCCATCAACGGCGAGGACAGCAGCGCCGCCATGACCTACAACTTCACCACCGCCAGCAAGGCTTCGGCCCTGAGCAGCTGCCTTGTGATTGGTGATGAAAACAGCAACTCGGGTGGCCGCTATCCCATTGACCACTACTATAAGTATACTTTGAGTGAGTTTATAGTTGATGCAGACGAACTGGAGAACGCTAAATATACTGCGATGAGTCTTTATTTCGCTAGCACTTCCGGCGGTTCCAAGTCCAGTGTCGATATCTATCTGCAACCCACCAGCAAGAGCACGTTTAGCAATAATAATGACTACGAAGCTATCAATGCTAATGCAGTGCTTGTATACAGTGGTAGTGTGAATATGCAACAAGGTTGGAATAAGATAAACTTCTCGAATGAGTATAAACACGAAGGTGGCAACCTTATGGTGATTGTCAACGACAGAAGTTTTGCTTACAATGGTTCTTATAGTACCAACTATAAAATATCTTCTTGCACTGGCAATAAGACAATCTACTCCTATAATGATAATACCGAGTATAGCGTCAGCGCACCTGCTATGATAAACAATGGCTCTGCTGTGGCATACCGTCCGGTAGTCCAGTTCTGCTATGAAGGCCAGTACATCCAGGATCTCGCCGTCGAGAACATCACCGAGACCTCGGCCGAGGCCAGCTGGATGCCCGGTGGCTATGAGACCGAGTGGCAGTACGTCAACGCCGAAGGCGCCATGACCGATGCCGAACTCGCCGCCGCCGAGAAGACCACCGTCACCGAGCAGAACGTGGCCATCAACGGCCTCAATGCCGATGCCGACTACACCTTCTATGTCCGCGCCCACGAAATCCGCGACATCTACACCACTCCGATGGTGGTCGCCGCTATTGACACCGTCTACGACACCACCTACAGCAAGGAGAACCCGCTCGAGATGATTATCGCAACCAGCTACGACACCACCTGGACCGCCCAGATCGACACTATCGCAGCTACCAGCGAGACCGTCGGTGCCTTCATCAGCGACACCGCCTGGAAGGCCGAGACCGAGCATGTCTTCCCGACCGACATCGACACCGTCAACACCGTGTGGAAGGTCGCCAAGACCCACGTCGACACCGCCTTCAACCAGGATTGGTACAGCGACTGGTGCAAGGTCGAATACCGCACCCTGATGACCTGCGCCGAGCCTCTCTATGTCGATTATGAGCTCGACGCCGACAGCGCTGCCTTCATCGCTCTCGCCCTGTCCGACAGCGTCAACTTCCGCTATGCCGTCGAGGGCAGCAACGAGTACATCACTCTGCCCGGCATCGCCGACGCTATCTACGACACCATTGGTGAAGAATATGTCTATGCCGCCGAAGACTCGATCTTCGTCGACGACGTGTTCGACCACATCGCCGAGGGTGCCGAACCCGACACCGTCTACACCATAGACACCATGCCTTACTTCTACGTCATTGTGAACGGCCTGACCTCCAGCACCACCTATGTGCTCCAGGCCCAGAGCGTCTGCAGCGAGGAGAACATGAGCCGCTGGTCCGATGCTATTGAGTTCACCACCCCGTACCTCTGCGACGGTGGCGTGGAACTGCCCTATGCCGAGAATTTCGATGCCGCAAGCATCACCGCCGCCTGCTGGAATGTGGTCTATATCGACACCTTCGAGTTTGAAGCCGAGATTGCCGGTGGCAAGCTCTTCCCCGCCAGCACTTCTGAAGACATCTCCGCCGACGTGGTGTACGACCGCTATGTTGTGTCGCCCGCCTTCACCTCGACCGAAGAGGTCGTGTGGTACTCCAAGGTTGTGGCCGCCGGCTACTCTACCTGGAGCCAGGGTGCATGGCACGACAGCGTCATCATGGGTTACTCTGTGACCGACGACGACGTCGAGAGTTTCATCTGGCTCGACACTGTGGCTCCCTACTATGAGAACAGCAGCCCCGCCGGCAACATGCGCGAGCGTGAGTTCATCCTGCCCGCCGAAGCCAAGTATGTGGCCTACCACTTCAAAGGTGAGAAGCCCGACTGGATGTACCTCGACGATGTCGACCTCCATGTCCGCAACGCTTACGCCGTCAACGTCTACAACGCCAACGCTACGATGGGTGATGTAATCTTCGTCGTCGACGACGATACCCTCGATGTCGCTGCCAACTATGCAGAGACCGTCGCCGAGGCCAAGACCGTTGCCCTCTCCGCCAAGGCCAACGACGGCTACCGCTTCCTCAATTGGGAAGTTGTCGACGCCGACAACCACCGCGTGGTTGCCACCAGCAACACTAACCTCAGCTTTGTTGCCACCGACACCTTGCTGATTGCCAACTTCGCCATCAACGAGGCTACCGTCAAGGTCGCCGCCGCCCCGAACAGCTGTGGTACTGTGAAAATCAGCTCGCACAACGACACTGCTCAGTTCAAGGCTGCCACCGGCACTACCTTCACCCTCGCCGCTACCGACACCAACGCCAACGACAACATGGTCTTCCGCGGTTGGAGTCTGAACAACAATGCCAACAACATTGTCAGCTACGAGAACCCCTACACCTTCGACCTGGTTGCTATGAGCAACAACGCCACCTACACTTACACCGCCATGTTCGTGCAGGATTCCTTCAACGTTGTTGTCAACTACAACGAAGATATGGGTGTGGTGAAAGTCAACGGCCGCACTGTCGTGAACGACAACATCAACCTCGGCCTCAGCGACACTGGCGCCATCCACATGGTTGCCACTGTTGAACACGGCTACGAGTTCGTCAACTGGACCGACGCCGCCGGCGAGGTTATCACCGCCGACATGAGCTTCGATACCGTCAGCCACGGCGCTGTCGCCCTCGTGTTCAATGCCAACTTCCAGACTGTGCCCTTCTATGTGCAGGTTGCTTCCAACGATATCAACCGCGGTACCGCCACGGTCGACACCAACGCAGCCCAGTATCTGGATACTGTCACCTTCACCGCTGAGCCCGTCGAGGGCACGCACAGCCACTTCCTCTTCTGGAAGGACCTCGTCAACGGCACCATCTATAGCGAGAACCCCATGGAGTATGTCATGGTCGAGGATGCCAACATGATGGCCTTCTTCGATATCGACAGCCACTATGTGAAGGTTGTCAGCGACATCGACAACTTCGGCTATGTGACCATCAACGGCGAGCAGGCCGACAGCATGCTCTTCCCGTATGGCACTCAGGGCATCGTCATCGAGGCTATGCCGAACACCGGCGTCGCCTTCACCGCTTGGAACGACGGCAACACCGGCAATCCGCGTACTCTTGGAGCCATCGAGCATGACACCACCTTCACCGCCACCTTCGACAGCATCGACTACCAGATTGCTATCGTCGTGAACGAGGTTGAAGGTAGCGTTGCCGCCGGGGTCAACACTGGCCGTTATCAGGACACCCTGACCTTCGTGGCCACTGCCAACCCGGGCTACCGCTTCGTCGACTGGGCCGACGCCGAGGAGAACCACTACAGTGGCGACACCCTCCGCTACGTCGTGACCGCTGCCGAGCAGCAGGCCGTCATGGCCAACTTTGCCGAGGCCGGTAAGGTCAACATGAACCTTGTCGCCAACATCATCGAGGCCGGTACTGTGATCGCCTACGGTCAGAGCACCATCGAAGGTGTGGCCACCGACACCAACAGCAGCGACGGCTACAGCCGCTTCGACTCGCTGAGCACCGTCACCATCGTGGCCGTCCCCGCCGAGCATTATCACTTCCTCCGTTGGGAGGGTGCTGATGAGTTCGTCAGCGAGAACGACACCGTCGTGATTGAGGAGGTCTTTGGCGACGCCATGACCTACACCGCCTACTTCGAGATCGACACCGTCCTGGTGAAGGGTATTGCCGAAAACGGCAGCTACCTCTTCAACGGCGTTGCCAAGGCTGGCGACAGCCTGTATGTCAACTACGGCACCACTGTCAACGTCACTCCTGTACCCGCCGCCAACTACCACTTCCTGGCTTGGGCCGACGAGTATGAAGACACCGTCCGCAGCATCGTTGCCGAGAACGACATCACCGTCGAGGCTCTCTTCGAGATCGACTCCAACAGCGTAACTCCCGCCGTCAACGTCGAGGGTCGTGGTACCGTCGAGATGGCCGAGGGCTACAAGTCGGTCGACGAGACTGGTGCCTACTGGTACAACTATGGTGAGATTGCCACTATGACTGCTATCGCCGAGACCGGTTACCACTTCACCAACTGGAGCACTGGTGCCGAGACCGAGACCATCGAGCAGCCTGTCTATGGCAACGACATCATCACTGCCAACTTCGACACCAACGTCTACAACGTCACCTTCGTGGCTGAGAACGGTAGCATCGAAGGTCCCGCCACCGCCAAGCACTTCACCACCGTGCAGTACGTGGCCGTGCCCGACTACGGTTACCACTTCGCCAGCTGGACCAACGAGCTGAGTGAGACCGACACCGCCGAACTGAGCGCTGTCAGCGACACCACCATCGAGGCCCTCTTCGAGCGCAACGAGTACACCGTGGTCGTGGAAGCCAACGATGCCACCCTCGGCACCGTCAGCGAGCCCGCCACCGCTCTCTACCAAGAGACCGTCGTCCTGTATGCCACCGCCGCCGAAGGCTACCATGTGGCCGGCTGGAGCAATGGCATGACTGGCGACACCATCGAGGTTGTGGTCAATGGCAATGACACTATCACTGTCAACTTCGCCATCAACATCTACAACGTCGTCGCCACTGCCAACCTCGCCGAGCGTGGTACCGTCACCGGTGCCGCCGCCACCGAGCATGGCGCCAACGACACCCTCGTGGCCACCGCCAACTACGGTTACCACTTCGCTGGCTGGAACAACGGTGTGACGACCGACACCCTAGTCCTGACCGTTGTCAGCGATACCAACGTGATCGCCAACTTCGACCGCAACGCCTATGCCGCTGCCGTCACCTTCGACGCCACCATGGGTACCGCTACCGTCAGCAGCGCCGCCCCGCTCTATCTCGACACTGTGGTCTACAAGGCTGTCGCCAACGAGAACTACAGCTTCATCGGCTGGAGCAACGGTCTGACTGAGGACAGCATTGCTGTCGTCATCACCAGCGACACCACCCTCGAGGCCCTCTTCGAGGCCAATGTCTACACTGTGAGCGTAAGCAGCGCCAATGCTACCATGGGTACTGTGACTCCTGCTGGCGACAGCAGCGTCGTCGCCGGTACTCAGTTCACCGCCACCGCCACTGCCAACGACGGCTACGTCTTCGTGGCTTGGCTGAGCGGTAACGACACCGTGAGCACCACCGCCGCCTACACCTTCACCGTGAACGCCAACACCGCTATCGTGGCTCACTTCGCCACCGCACCTGTTACCACCTACACCATTACCCTGACCAGTGCCAACACTACTATGGGTACTGTGAGCAACAGTGGTACAGTGGCCGAGGGCGAGAGCTTCACCGCTACCGCTACCGCCAACAGCGGCTACCACTTCGTGGCATGGCTCGAAGGTACTGACACCGTCAGCACCGACGCAAGCTACACCTTCACCGTGAACGCCAACCGTACTCTCGTGGCTCACTTCGCCGCCAATGCTGTATACTACACCGTGGCTGTCGAGACCAACGATGCCACTATGGGTACTGTGACCGGTGGTGGTCAGTACGAAGAGGGTACCACCGCTATTGTGGTTGCTACCGCAAATGAAGGCTACGAGTTTGTCGAGTGGCGTAATGGCACTCAGGCCGTAAGCACCAACTTCCGCTACGAGTTCACCGTCAATGCCAACGTTACCCTCACCGCCGTCTTCCGCGCCAAGACCGGTATCGATGACATCGACATGAACAACGTCACCATCTACAGCACCGACAGCAAGATCATTGTCCGCGGTGCCGAGAACAACAGCATCTACATCTACGACGTCAACGGTCGCGAAGTTACCCGCGAGGCCAATGCCACCGAGAATGTTGAGTTCCGTATGAGCTCGACCGGTGTCTACCTCGTGAAGGTTGGCAACGCTCCCGCCAAGCGCGTCCTTGTGGTTCGCTAAGCGTGTTCTAACACTCTGATAAGCCTGCGGGGCGCCCATCCGGGCGCCCCGCAGCTTTTTAAGCGCATTGTACTTCACATCCTGCCCGGTAGGATACCCTGACCACAAGCCTTCCCCTCCGTGTCCCCTCCGATTCCGCTCCGTATCCCCTCCGTATCAGGTCCGACTCGGGTCGCACCATACACGGCTCACGGCCGAGTATATCATGCACGATATTAGGCTGTCGGTGCAAGCCGACAAAGGGGCGCATCTGTGAAATTGCGGGCATCGACCCTTGCGGTATATTTTATCCTGTCGGCACAATAAACCACTATCGGCTTCGTTATAAAAAGACTTTAAATATTACGAGGAGTTTAAAAGACCCAAAACTAAAAACAACATATATATCATGACACAAGAACAGCTCAAGTTCAACCCCAACCCCTTGGTCTCCTTCCTGGAGAAGCCGATGGCTGAGTTTACCAAGGCCGATATCCTCAAGGTCATCGAGGAGTTTCAAATCGAGATGATCAACTTCCGCTACATGGCGGACGACGGGCGTCTGCATACGCTCAACTTCGTCATCCAGAGTCTGGCCCATGCCGACGAGGTGCTCACCAGCGGCGAGCGCGTCGACGGCAGTTCGCTGTTTCCCTACATCGAAGCCGGCAACTCGGACCTGTACGTCATACCGCGCTTCCGTACCGCTTTCCTCGACCCCTTCACCGAGGTGCCTACACTGAACCTGCTCTGCTCGTTCTACACCAAGGACGGCGAGCCCTTCGCCCTCGCTCCCGAGTACACACTGCAGAAGGCCGACCGCGCCTTCCGCGAGGCAACAGGTGGTATGGAGTTCGAGGTGATGGGCGAGTTGGAGTACTACGTCATCGCCCCCAAGGAGAACGAATACATGGCCGAGGACCAGCACGGCTACCATGTGAGTATGCCCTTCTGCAAGTTCGAGGAATTCCGCACCGAGGCTATGCGCTGCATCGCCGCCGCCGGTGGCGAGATTAAGTATGGCCACAGCGAGGTGGGCAACTTCACCGTTGGCGACACCATGTACGAGCAGAACGAGATTGAGTTCCTGCCTACGCACCTCGAAGCCGCTGCCGACCAACTGGTCATAGCCAAGTGGATGATGCGCGAGCTGGGCTACAAGTACGGCATCACCGTCACCTTCGCCCCCAAGATTACCGTCGGCAAAGCCGGCAGTGGCATGCACGTGCACACCCGCGTCAGCAAGGACGGCCAGAATATGTATGTCGACGCCAACGGCCTGACCGATGTGGCCCACAAGACCATGGCTGGCATCCTCTCGCTTGCAGGCTCGCTTACCGCCTTCGGCAATACCAACCCCACCAGCTACTTCCGTCTGGTGCCCCATCAGGAGGCCCCGACCAATATCTGCTGGGGCGACCGCAACCGCTCGGCCATGGTGCGTGTGCCGCTCGGCTGGAACAAAGCCAGTGGCAACATGATGGCCCATTGCAACCCGCTGGAAAAGAACGACAGCGTGGACTTCAGCCATAAGCAGACTATAGAACTCCGTACCCCCGATGGTTCGGCCAACATTTACCTGCTGCTGGCCGGTATGACGGTGGCTGCCCGCCACGGTTTCGAGATGGACAACGCCGTGCAGTATGCCAAAGACCGCTATGTGAGCGTCAATATCTTCGAGCACGAGGATGTGCTCAACCGCCTGGAAGTGCTGCCCGACAGCTGTGCCGCCAGTGCCGACCTCCTCGAGCGCGACCGCGCCATATACGAGCAGGATGGTATTTTCGCCCCGGCTCTGGTAGATGGCATCATCAAGCAGCTGCGCTCTTTCGACGACCGCACCCTGCGTGCAGAAATCGGAAAAGACGCCGAGAAGACTCTCGCCCTGGTCGAACGTTTCTTGCACTGCGGTTGATGAACCGTGTAGTACTGCTGATTGGCGGTAACCAAGGCGACCGCCATGCTTTGATACAACAAGCGACCGAGCTGATACGTCAACGTATCGGCTCGGTCGTTGCTATGTCTAGTATCTACGAGACTGAGCCGTGGGGCGAGTTCGAAGTCGGGAGTGATGAGCTGAGAGTTAAGAGTTTTCTGAACTGTGGGCTACTGGTGGAGACCGCGCTCACGGCGCACCAGGTGTTGCATGAGGCGCTGGCCATAGAAAAAGAACTGGGCCGTGAACGGACGCCTGTTTCACCGTTCACCTCTCGCCTTTCGCCTCGGCTCTACCACTCACGGCCTATTGACATTGATATTATCTTTTGGAACGACGAGGTGGTAGATACCGCAGACCTTGTTGTCCCTCACCCTCGCATGCACTTGCGGCAGTTTGTACTGGAGCCGCTGTGTGAAATGATTCCGGACTACGTGCATCCGCAGTTTGGTAAGACAGTGCGGGAACTGTATGCCGATCTTTTGAATAATTAACACCTCGGTGTACACTACGCCATTCTTTTTTGCGTTAATCATAATCTATGAAACGCCTGATAATACTGTTGCTCATCGTCTTGTCGCCACTGTTTGTGGTGGCCCAGAATTATACTGTGAGCGGTACTGTAAGTGACAGCAAGACGGGAGAGACGATAATAGGCGCTACGGTGGTGGATATGCGCAGCGGAAAGGGCGCGGTGACCAATGCTTATGGACGCTATTCCTTGACGTTGAAGAGGGACTCAGTCGAGGTGAGGGTGCAATATGTCGGCTACGAGCCTCAGTATTTCCGTTTTGCCCTGGCTGCTAACCGCGAGATGAATGTGAAGCTGAAGCCCAGCGTGCAACTGGACGAGGTTACCATTGTCGCCGAGCGGATGGGCAGCACACGCTCGTCGCAGATGAGCGCTACAGAGATGACGGTGGAGAAGATCAAGTCGGTGCCGGTGATGTTCGGTGAGGCCGATATCATCAAGGCGCTACAGTTAATGCCAGGCGTGCAGAGCGGCAGTGAAGGGAACAGCGGTATGTATGTGCGTGGCGGAGGCCCAGACGAGAACCTTTTCTTGCTCGACGGGGTGCCACTGTACAATGTCAGCCACATGGGAGGTTTCTTTTCGGCCTTCAATACCGATGCAGTGAAGAATGTGACTCTGTATAAAGGCAGCTTCCCGGCGCGTTTCGGCGGTAGGTTGAGCTCGGTGCTCGACGTGACGCAGAATAACGGCAACGACCAAGAGATACACGGCAATGCCTCGATAGGGTTGATTGCGGCCAAGGTTAATGTAGAGGGCCCGATAGTGAAGGAGAAGACTACCTTCAGCCTGTCGGCACGCCGTACTTACGCCGAGTTGTTGGTAATACCAACCATAATGTGGCTTAACGACCTCGACAACGACGACCCGGCTCCCGCGGTGGCCGACAATGCCAAGATGGATGCCGGCTACTGGTTCTACGACCTCAATGCCAAATTGACGCACAAGTTCAGTGAGAAAAGTCGCCTGTACGGCAGTTTCTATATGGGAGAGGATGAGGTGTATGGCCGCATCAAGACGGCAACCGCACAGGACGAAGACATATTTCTGGGGTTCAAGACCCGCTGGGGTAATATGATAGGTGCGTTGCGGTGGAACTATGTACTCGGCCCGAAGCTCTTCATGAATGCTACCGTGTCATATACACAGTACACAGACAGTATTATAGGCAGCATAGAGAAGGGTATGACCAGAGGTGCACAGCCGTCGACTGTGGAGGGCGACTATTTCTCGGGGATACGCGAGGTGACAGGTCGGATAGACTTCGACTATACGCCGTTGCCGGAACACAATATCAAGTTCGGTACAGGTGTTACGCAGCACTGGTTCCTACCAGAGGTCGCCAAAGGCAGCATTGACTGGTACGACACGCTGCAGATGAATGGCGCCCTCGACATGAACCCTGTACTGAGCGGTGGCGATGTGATGCCGGCAACCGAACTAACTGCCTTTGTGGAGGACGATTGGTCGCTGGCCGAGACGGTCAAACTCAACCTCGGTCTTCATGCCAGCGGTTTCAAGATACAGAACTCTTTCTATCCATCGTTGCAGCCCCGTATGTCGGGTCGTGTGATGCTCAGCGACGATTTGTCCGTAAAGGCTGGCTACGCATGGATGCGACAATATGTGCATTTGCTCTCGACAACCAGCATTACATTGCCGACCGACCTGTGGGTACCGGTAACTGACAAGATTAAACCTATGGAAAGCCATCAGGTGGCCGGTGGAGTGTTTTACAGCCGTAGTGGTGTGGCCGATTTCTCAATAGAGGCTTATTATAAGCACATGGACAACCTGATAGAATACCGCGAGGGAGCCAGTTTCTTCGGCAGTAGTGAGAATTGGGAGAACTTGGTCGTGGCCGGTAAAGGCTGGAGCTATGGAGTAGAGTTCCTGGTTCAGCGCGAAATCGGAAAGTTGACCGGATGGGTGGGATATACATGGAGTAGGACCATGAGGCTCTTCGACCGAGAGGGGCAGGTGCTAAATGGAGGAAAGCCTTTCCCGGCGAAATACGACCGGAGACACGACTTGAGCATAGTGATTAGTTATAAGCTCAATGACCGCATAGACTTCAGTGCCACATGGGTGTATTCAACTGGCAATACGGCGACTCTTTCGACACAGAGCTATTCCCGTTCGTTTGAAGAACCTGAAGAGTATGAAGAGCCCGCATCTACAGGCACTTCCCTCAATTACTTTGAAGGTCGTAACAATTATCGTATGCCGGATTATCACCGGCTTGACCTAGGGGTGAATTTCCATCGCAAGTTCAAGCGCGCGCGTCGTACTATCGGGGTTAGCGTATACAATGTATATAACCACCAGAACCCGTATATGCTTTATGTGAGCCGTCAAGATAGCTATAAGAACTATCCAATGGCTTTAATGCAGTTGAGCATATTCCCGATATTGCCTTCGGCATCATACACGCTTTATTTCTAACTATATTGCAGAGAACTTTTATGAATAGGAAATATATAGTATTGATGTTGATTGCGTTGGCCTTTGTTTCATGTACCAAGGTGCTGGATATTGACGATACGGCGGGACGGCAGCTGGTTGTTAATGCCGAACCGATGGCAGGTCGCCAGGCTTTTGTCAACATGTCGTATACCCGATTCTTCCTTGACAACAACAATGACCAACCTATAAACGGAGCAAATCTGACTCTTTATGTTAATGGTACTCCTTATACTCCGGACTCGATAAGACACTGTAACTACTACTTTGGCTACACACTCCAGCCTGGCGATAGCCTTGTGTTGGATGCTGTTGCGCCAGATGGCCGACAAGCCCATGCTGCAACGTATGTGCCGTTATTGCCCGATATTACAGGATTTAATGTAAATTACCGTCGAACCCCAGTGTTCAACTATCTGTCGGTGAATTTCAATTTAAGTGACCACAGTAATGTGGATGAAATTTACAGTATCGCAGTACAGGTTCGAGATAGTGGGGCTCGCTTCAACGAGTGGCTCGCCGATTTTGATACAGTGGATACATTGCACTACACTTATTTCTGTCTGCCAGGTGCACCAGATATTACCGATAACGATGTGTGCCCTTATATACCTATGGTGGAGGAGCCGTTTATGCTTTATGGTTCGCGTATAATGTTTCTGGACAGACGTATTGCGGGTAGGCAAGATATGCCTGTTACGCTGTTGATACCACTCCTCCGTGATACCAACGAGGTGGAACCTTTCAAGCACGAATATGTTGTAACATTCAAGAGTGTAACACCCGCGCGTTACCGATACACTATTTCGGCGGCATCGCAAGGTGGCTCGGTGAGCATGTTTGCCGAGCAGGGGCAGGCTTATGGCAATGTCGATGGCGCTCTGGGTATCTTTGCTGGTAGCGCTGGATATAAGTATCGTTTCGACAAAGACAGTGTTATGAATGCTGTGGGAAGAGGAGACGGCGATGTTAAGACAGAACCTTCATACGGTGTTTTTGACATGCAAAAGTTAGAAAAATTTTGTCGGTTTTAAAAAAGTGTGTATCTTTGCAGTCCGATTTGTGGGGTAAAAAGCTCCTTTGTAATCGCGAAAGTAATTAAATAACAAACAAATAAGAGAAATGTACGCAATCGTAGAAATCGCAGGCAAGCAATTCAAGGTCGCCCAAGATCAAAAGATTTTCGTCAACCGTCTCCAGAATGACGAGGGTAGCGAAGTCTCTTTTGACACCGTGATGCTTAAAGACAATGAAGGCAAGGTCGAGGTTGGTAAACCTTATATTGCTGGTGCAAATGTAAAGGCTACCGTTCTTCGCCACCTTAAGGGCGATAAGGTCTTGGTGTTTAAGAAAATCCGTCGCAAAGGCTATCAGAAAATGAATGGCCACCGTGATTACTTGACCCAAATCAAGATTGATAGCATCAACTAATGTCTAACCGTTAAAAAGAAGAAACAATATGGCACACAAAAAAGGTGTTGGTAGTTCCAGCAACGGTCGTGAATCCGAAAGCAAACGCTTAGGTGTTAAGATTTTTGGCGGTCAGAAATGCATCGCCGGCAACATTATCGTTCGCCAGCGTGGCACCGCTCACAACCCCGGCCAGAATGTTGGTATGGGCAAGGATCATACGCTGTATGCTCTTATCGACGGCGTGGTGAAGTTCCACAAAGGCCGCGAAGATCGCAGCTATGTAAGCGTCGTCCCCGCAGAATAAAGGGGTTAATGATTCCAAACTATTAAAGGCCTGCCATCACTGGCAGGCCTTTTGTGTTTGTTACTGTTTTTTCAACTCCCCAAGTTGTACTCTCACACTTTCGGCGTGAATTCTTTCTAATATATCTTTTGTGAATTTGGTATCAAGCCCCAATTTTTGAGCAAGCGCTAATCTGTCTTCGATCACGTCGGTCCAGCGTCCTTGTTGGTAAACGGTCATATTTTTTTGGCGCTTAATGTCGGCTATCTGGTGTGAGAGCTCCATGCGTCGCGCAAGCATGCGTAGCATGCCGTGATCGATACTGTCAATTTCGTCGCGCAGTGGTCCCAACTCGGGTAAGGGTGTGGTGTTTTGTTTCTCATTAATGTTCCAGGTCTCGGCAATGGTTAGTAAGGTTGTGAAATCAATCTGTTGCTCGGCATCTGTCCATGCGGAGGCGGGGTGGGGGTGGACCTCAACCATTAGGCCATCATAGTCGAGCTGAAGAGCGGTGGCGGTCAGTATTGGGACCAAATCGCGCCGACCGGCTATATGGCTTGGGTCGCATAGTATAGGAATATCTGGCATTTCGCGTCGTAGCTCGAGGGCTACTTCCCACAAAGGTGCGTTGCGGTAGCCGTTATTGTGGTACATGCTGAACCCGCGATGTATAGCGGTTAAGGCAGTTATGCCGACATGCTGAAGTCTTTCTATGGCACCGAGCCAGAGACGCACATCGGGGCAAATGGGGTTTTTTACAAGAACTTCAATATTGTTGCCGCTGATGGCGGAACAGATCTCGTCTACCATGAATGGGCTTGTGGTGGTACGTGCACCAAGCCATACTGTATGTATGCCGTATTGTAGGCACATCTCTACATGTTCAGGACGTGCAACTTCGCAGCAGAACGACACGCCAAATTCGCGACCTATCTCTTGCATCCAGCGCAGGGCTGGTTCGCCCAATCCTTCAAAACAGCCAGGCCGTGTGCGAGGTTTCCATACTCCAGCCCGTATGGTAGTGAGGCACGGTACATCTTTCAAGTGACGTGCTACTTCGTGTAGCTGCTCATAGCTTTCGGCGCTACATGGACCGGCGATAATGCGTTTCTTCATTGTCTATTGATGTCGAATCAAATTGCAAAGATACACAATATTTTTGATATGAAGTCGTTTTTACAATATGAAGGTAAGGTTTCTTAAACTCAAGAATTGGCTTCTCGTCTCATTGATGAGCGCTCTTGGTCTTTCTTCCTGCCACTGCCATAGGCAGTTGGCTGAGCCAGAGGAACAAGACGCTCCTGCCGTCAAAGAACGTGAGGAGATGAAGCTTATGTATGGTGTACCGACGATGAATTACATGATTCGTGGGCAAGTGAAGGATGCCGATGGCAAGCCGGTAAAAGATGTTCGTGTCAATATGCTTGAACATGGCATGGAAATTTCTGACGGCGAATTGCAGGGCGACCCTGAGCGGGTGAAAGTATGGCTCGATGCAACATCAGTGGCTACCGATAAGGATGGCCGGTTTGTATTGACCAATAATGGACGCCCTCGAGAGCAAGTACGTCTTCTGGTACGTGATGTGGATGGGAATGCGAACGGGAGTTTTCGCAATCGTGTGTTGGAAGTAGATGTGTCCCCGACCGATGTGGACCGTACCAATGCAGGAGGCTGGAACCAGGGCACCTTTAATAAAGACCTTCAAATACAGTTGGAAAGTAAGTGAATCTTTCGGTGAGACAGCATATCGGTCTCGAGTTGCAGCGTCTTTTGCGGCACAACGAGGCACGATTGCATCCTCTGCGTACGCTTTTTTGGGAATGCACATTGCGGTGTAATATGTCGTGTCGCCACTGTGGTAGCGACTGTAAGGTGCAGTCGAGGGTGGCGGATATGCCTGCCGAAGATTTTCTTCGTGTCGTTGATGGCATTACTCCGCATGTAGACCCTCATAAGGTTTTTATAATCTTCACCGGTGGCGAGGCATTGCTGCGGCCCGACCTCGAACGGGTGGGTCTCAATCTTTACCGCCGAGGATACCCATGGGGTGTTGTTACAAATGGCTTTTTGCTCAATCAGCAACGGCTGGAGAACCTTTTGGCCAGCGGCATGCACAGCATTACCGTCAGCCTCGACGGCTTCGAGGAGCAACACAACTGGATACGTCGTTGTCCGCAAAGTTTTGAGAAAGCCACTCAGGCCATACGACTATTGGCGCAGACAAAGGATGTACTGTGGGATGTGGTTACATGCGTAAATCCACGCAATTACGCAACATTGCGTGAGTTCAAGGAATATCTTGTTTCTTTGGGTGTCCCAGCATGGCGCCTGTTCAGCATCTTCCCTATGGGGCGCGCTGCAGGAAACCCTGATCTGCAGTTCACGGATGAACAGTTCCGTGGTCTGCTTGATTTCATAAAGGAGTGCAGAGAGGAAAACGCTAACGCATTAACACAAACACGCACTAAGGCATTCATTAACGTCAGTTACGCCTGCGAAGGCTTCCTCGGACCTTACGAGCAGCAGGTGCGCGACCAGTTCTTCTATTGTCGAAGTGGCATTGATGTGGCTAGTATCCGTTGTGATGGCGTTATCGGTGGCTGTACTTCGGTGCGTAGCCACATGGACCAAGGCAACATCTATAAGGACGATTTCTGGGACGTATGGCAGAACCGCTTCCAAGTGATGCGTGACCGTTCGTGGGCCAAGAAAGGGCAATGCAAAGACTGCAAGGTGTGGCGCTACTGCGAAGGTTCAGGCCTCCACCTATACGACGACAACGGCAAGTTGCTGACATGCCACTACAATAGATTGAAAGACGGAATGTAGTTTTTTTTTGTTTTATTTTTCAACTCTCAATTTATTTTGTATATTTGCAAACGCAAATGTGGATAGATTTGTAATGATTGCAACCACTTGAAAAAATGCTAAAGCACTAATTCAACGGAACTTTCAGTACAATCTTTTCACTGTTAAAACATAGTATTAACAGTTAAAAGTAATGTAAAATGAGCTATTTCTTCACTTCAGAATCAGTAAGTGAAGGCCATCCCGACAAGGTGGCCGACCAAATTTCAGATGCCCTCCTCGATGAATTTCTCCGCCATGATCCCGAAAGTCATGTGGCTTGTGAGACGTTAGTTACAACAGGCCTGGCTGTAGTGAGCGGCGAAGTGGGCTGCAATGGTTGGGTAGACGTGCAGACTACCGTCCGTGATGTTATCCGCGAAATAGGGTACACCAAGGGAGAGTACAAGTTTGAGGCTGAGAGCTGTGGCGTCCTGTCGGCTATACATGAGCAGAGTCAAGACATCAATCAAGGTGTTTCTCGTAAGGAGAAGAAGAATCAAGGCGCTGGCGACCAGGGTATGATGTTTGGCTATGCCTGCCGCGAAACGGCCGAATTGATGCCACTGCCCATAACACTGGCCCACATTATTCTGCAGGAGTTGTCGCGCGTGCGCCGCGAAGGACGTCAGATGCGTTACCTGCGTCCTGACGCTAAAAGTCAGGTGACGGTACAGTATGGCGACGATGGCCGTCCCGAACGTATCGACACCATCGTTGTCAGCACGCAGCACGACCCCGATGCAACGCAGGAACAGATTCGTTCCGATGTCGAGAAGGTGCTGCTGCCGCGTGTTATCAAGCGTCTGCCGAAGGCAACACAAAAACTATTCAAGGATCAACAATCAAAGTACACTTTCAAGCTGTTTGTAAATCCAACCGGAAAGTTTGTCATCGGCGGTCCCCATGGTGACACCGGTCTCACAGGCCGCAAGATAATTGTTGATACTTATGGTGGCAGGGGAGCCCATGGTGGTGGCGCCTTCAGTGGCAAGGATTCCTCCAAGGTCGACCGCTCGGCAGCTTACGCCACTCGTCATATAGCCAAGAATCTTGTGGCAGCCGGCCTTTGCGACGAGGCGTTGGTACAAGTAGCCTATGCTATCGGTATTGCCGAGCCGGTGGGTCTTTATATCAATACTTATGGAACCGCCAAGGTGCCGATGTCCGACGGTGAGATTGCTGCACATGTGAAGAGGCTTTTCGACCTACGCCCCTACGCTATCGTGGAGCGTTTTGGCTTGAAGAACCCCATATTCCGTCCTACGGCCGCCTATGGCCACATGGGGCGCGACCCTTACGAAGATACAGTGTTGGTATATGATGCCGCCGGACGTCGTCGCAAGAAGAAAGTCCAGTTCTTCGGGTGGGAGAAACTCGATATGGTAGATGCTATAAAAAAGGAATTCAAGATTAAATAACCATGACAAAGTTAAGTGTCAACATCAACAAGGTGGCCACTATCCGCAATGCCCGCGGAGGCAACACTCCCGATGTGTTGCGGTTTGCACAGGACTGCGAGCGTTTCGGCGCCCAGGGCATCACCGTTCATCCGCGTCCCGACGAGCGCCATATTCGCTACGCTGACGCACTGGCCATCAAGCCGCTCATTGGTGTGGAATACAACATCGAAGGCAACCCGAAGGGCATCTCCAAGAGCCGTCCCTACGGTTTCATCGATCTGGTGAAGGAGATAGTGCCTGCTCAGGTAACTCTTGTGCCTGATGCAGAAGGAGTGCTCACCAGCAATGCCGGCTGGGATACCGTCAAGAATCAGGACTATCTGTGTGATGTGGTCAAGGAGTTTAAACAGTGTGGCATCCGCGTAAGCATCTTCATTGACGCCAACCCCAAGATGATCGAGATGGCCGCCAAGACCGGCACCGACCGTGTGGAGCTCTACACCGAGAGCTATGCCAGTCGTTATGCCGTCGGTCGAGAAGTTGCTATCGAACCCTTCGTTGAGGCCGCCAAGGTGGCTCGTGAATGCGGTCTCGGCCTCAATGCCGGCCATGACCTCAGCCTCGAAAATCTCGCTTACTTCCACCAGCAGATACCTTGGTGCGACGAGGTCTCCATTGGTCACGCCCTTATAAGCGACGCCCTCTATCTCGGCATCGAGGAGACTATCCAACGCTACTTGGTTTGTCTGAAATGAAGAGGCTCGTCATAGTGTTGCTGCTGGCTGTAACTATTACAGTCTCGGCACAGGAGAAACAGATTAACCTTGGCCTGATACCCACGCCGCAGTGGGTGGAACTCTCGCAAAGTGAGGGGATGTGTGTGCTGGCGAAAGCCAAAGTGAAGGAGCAGCAGGTGAAGTGGAGTAGGGGGGAGAACAATGACAGTAATTGGAACCAAAAGTACACTATTGTCATAGAATCGCGTAAGATCACCATTTGTTATGAAGCCGAAGAAGGTCTCCAGTATGCACGGTTGACTTTGGCTCAGTTGAAACAACTGCATAACTCGGTTCCCTGCTGCACAATCATAGACTGGCCGGCGTATAAGTATCGCGGCTGGATGGACGACCAGAGCCGCGGACCGGTACCGCACGCTGTCTACCGCAAGAAGCAATGGAAAACGTTGCATGCGCTCAAGTTTAACTTATGCAACTACTACACCGAGCACACGCTCTACCAGCCGGAGTTCCCCGACTTGGCGCCCGCCTACCTCGCCGACTGCGAGCCTCACCCCGACGAGGTCATCAACCTCCAACTCTTCGCCCACGCCGAGAAGACGCTGCGTGTGCCGTTTTATCAATATATGATGGACAGCCGCGCCAATTTCAACCCCGGCAATGAAGCAACTTACGAATTCCTACACAAGCGCATCGAGGCCGCCTACCAGCGCATTCCCACCTCACCGTTCTTCATCATCAACTGCGACGAGACCGAGCAGCTTGGCACCGGCCGCGCCAAGAAACTGGTGGACAGCCTTGGTGCCGACCAAGTTTATGTTGATTTCATCAACCGATGCTATGATTTGATAAACTATGTGAATTTTATGGAATGGGAAGGCACCGACGAGGTGGACGATACCATTGCGCCCGACGCTCCTCGCGTCGCCATGTGGGGCGACATCGTCGCCAAGAACCCAGAGATGATGCGCCAACTGCCCAAGGACATGACCTACATCATGTGGGCCTACGAGCCGCTGGACAGCTTCACGCACCTGATAAAACCCTTCAAGGAGCAGGGCAATCCCTTCTGGGTGGCCGCCTCGACGGGTCATAGCGCCACCATGACTTCCACGCCGCAACGCTACATCAAGAACATCGCCAACCTCTATCGCGACGGTCACCGCGACGGTGCCGAAGGCGCTATGCTCACCTGTTGGGACGACAATGGCGAGGCTCTCTTTGATAACAGCTGGCATGCACAGTATTGGGCCGCCGAGATGGCATGGAATCCGCTGAAGACCGACGACCCCGAAGAACTTCGTCAGCGCGAGGCCCAGTTCAACGAGAACTTCGATCGGCTGTTCTATGGTGCTGCCAATAACCCTGATTTACCCATTATCCCCATCCAACACATTGCCTCCAAAACTCAGCAGCTTTACGCCGTCGGTGCCTTGATGTACGACCCCGATGTGGCCGACTGGTACACCTCGGCTGCTCTGTTGGAGCCTCTGCTGAACTTCAACCCCGACAATATCTCCGACGGCATGAGCGACCGTTGCGACAGGGTGATGAAAAAAGTGGTTGAACTGGATAAGGCCGTCGACTCGGCTGCCAATCCACATGCCCACTACGCCTTGATGCGCATCCGGCAGACGGTGCTCAAGTCGGTGCTACGCAAGATGATATATCATCAGTTGGAAGGCTCTGACAGCACCATGGCATTCCGCCTGAAGATGATGGAGGCACAGTACATGACCTTCCTCACCGACCTCAAACGCGAATACCTTCACCTCTGGGACCAAGAGAACGGCGACTATGAGCGCTACATTGTGATGAACCGCTACGATGACCTGGCCCGCGAGGTGTTGGAGCTCGACCGCCATGTCTTTATGCAGGTCGGGTGTGATGCTGTGTCACAGCATCCTACGGTAACCCTCCGAACCATTTCTGACAAAAAGACCATTTATTACACCCTCGACGGCAGCGAGCCCACCGCCTCATCTACCATTTATGAGGGACCTTTCCCGCTAGAGCGCTCGGCCACCATCAAGGCCGTCTGCTACAATAAGTATGGCGAAGGCGTTATCTCCGAGCAGTACCTCCTTTCGCATCTCGGCATGGGAGCCAAGATAACCCTAAATACCCAGTACAGCACCTACAAGTCCATCTACTCGGGTGGAGGAGACGACGCCCTCATCGACGGCCAGCTGGGCAGCAACACCACCTATGCCGACGGCCATTGGCAGGGTTATTGGGGCGACAGCATCGACGCCGTCATTGACTTCGGCAAGCCAACAACTATCCACGAGGTCTCCATGCGTTTCATGCAGAATACCTTCGACTGGATACTGGCTCCGACGAATATAAAGGTCTATGCCTCCAACGATGGCAATGGCTGGACCCTTGTCGCCGACAAACACTTCGATATGGATCCGCGCGAGACTGGCATGAGGCAGAAGCAGTACACCGTACCTCTCACCTCTCAGCTTTCACCTTTCACCCACCTCCGCGTCGTGGTGCCCAACCCCGGTCCGCTGCCCTCGTGGCATCCTGCCCCCGGACAGCCCTCCTACCTCTTCACCGACGAGATTATCGTCCGGTAGCTTTTTTTTGTGGCTGCGGTTTTACTTTCGCCCCCCTTCGTCGTATTACCTGCAAATGACAACCACCACGGACATAGTGTTGATGCAGCAGGTAGCCAAGGGCAGTGAAGCGGCCCTGCGTGAGTTGATTGACCGCTACCGCGAGCGCCTCTACCGTATGGCGTTCAGCCTGCTTTCCGACCGCGCTGCGGCCGACGACGCCGTACAGGAGACCTTCATACGCCTCTGGACCCGCGCCCGCCGATACGATTCCCGCCACTCCGTCGCCACCTGGCTCTACACCATCTGTGCCCGCCGCTGTTACGACGAGCTGCGCCATCGCCGCCGTCACCGCGAGGCCGTCTGTCAGATGCCGTCGCCGGTGGTCGCAGCCGAAGGCCCGGAGGCAGGACAGTTGCTCGCCCTGCTGCAGCAGGCGGTGGCATCCCTCCCGCCCAAGCAGCGCGTCGTCTACCAGCTGCGCGAGATAGAATGCCTCGACGCCGAGACCACCGCCGCGGCCATCGGCATGACCGTCGACCAGGTGAAGGCCAACCTATGGAATGCACGCAACGCCGTGCGCGAAAAACTGAAGCAATATGGAATATAACGAACTGATAACAAAAGCCCGGCAGGTGCCGGTCGACGCTCCCGACGCCGATGCTATCCTCGACGGCATGCACCGCACCCTGCGCCACCGCCGTCTGCAGCGGCAGGCACTCCTCTCGTTGGCGCTCGTCCTCGTCGTGGCCACCTCGGCCTACATGCTGCAGCCCCAATACGAAACACGCCTTACCCTGGCCGAGCGCGTCAGCCGCCGCATCGACACCCCGCCCACCAACACCCCGGCTCCCCTCGTGGGCTATCGCCATTCGATTAGTAACCGTAATATATATACTTTGTTATGAAAAACCACATTGTCATCGCTGCGGCCATGCTGCTGCTCGCCGCCTGTACCCCCCGCTATCTGGTCGTCGACCACGTTGGCACCAGCCTCGACGGTACCCGCACCGTCTACGTGTCCGATAGCAACACACTCGGTTGTGACCCCTACCGCCACTGGCAGCTCACCACCCTCGAACAGGGAATGGCCATCGACTTCCGCGACCAGGTCGACACCATGCGCTACTCCTACTCGCAGACCCTTACCCGCGACGGATGGACCGTCGCCGGCGACAGCGTGCCGCGCATGCTGCAGCCGCAGGTGTCGCTTACCAAGAACTTCCGCTGGTTCACCACCCGCTATCGCTACACCGCCGTCTTCCCGGCCCTCGACAGCATGCCCGTGCCCATCGGTAAATACCTCAGCCCCGACGAACAACGCCTCCTCTTCCAGTCACTCGATCAGCCGGCCGACTGGAACGGAGCCGACATGTACGCTCTGTTGGACAAATTGAATACCAAGTATGTGAAATGGTTGAGCCACTGCCTTTTCGAGAGAGAGATGGATGCATACATTGCCTATTGCGACAGCGCACAGCAGGCCTTGTTGTCCAAATACCGCGACACTCTGCTGACCCTCGTCTTTGCCAGCCTGCCAGGCGAATTCAAGTCCGTCTCCAACGTCTCCACCTCATTCCCTGAATTAGAGTTCATAAACAGAATCAACGACATCGGCTTTGACGCACTAAAAAAGGCCTATGAGCAATGGGAATTAGGCTCACGTGTCCTTTGGCGAGTCGAGCTCCCAGGCAAGCGCGTCGTCGAGACCATGGTCAGCACCGAGCGCCTGATAGAGGACGACTATGTCGTCACCCTCGACTCGCATGTCCTCAACTGGTGGGCCATAGCCATCACGCTGCTCCCAATCCTGGCCATAATCTTCTGGGCTCCAGCCAGCCATCGCCTGGCCAGACGCTAGGCATCCAGCAAGTGGCCCCCATCACCCTACACCCGGTTCCTTCTCTCTCCCACACTTTCCCCAGCCAAAACGATTGTCTATAGCAGATTCAACTCCCATTAACAACTTCACCTCCCCCAATTCTTACCCCAATCCTCGCCCCTTTCCCTCCCCATCCCCTCCGGTTCCGGTGGCCTCGTTGTACTATCGTTGTACTATTGTTGTACTATCGTTGTACTATTGTTCTTATGTTTTCAATAGTACAACGA
>CACYZN010000002.1 GCA_902778925.1 uncultured Bacteroidota bacterium | reverse complement strand
GTCGTGCTCGATGTCGCGATAGTCGCTGATGGTGTTCTTGCTGTCCACGGAGCCACGACGGTTGATGAGGCCGCCGCAGAAAGCCATAGCCTCGGCCATGGAGGTCTTGCCGGATTTGGCGCCGCCCACGAGGGCGATGTTGCGGATGTCCTGTGTCTGATAGATTTTCATTGTGTACTGTTATTATTTATTTATTTTCTATTTCGTTCATTGTTAAGACGCTCCATGCCTCCGGCGCGGTTCCGGGGGCACGAAACGAGACGGCAAAGATACAAAAAAATTCCATACCGCATCGAGAAATGACGAAAAAAAAGCGAAAAAAAAGCTTCACCCCCGTCGCCTGCCGACCCCTTCCCCTCCGGTTCCGGTCCGCTCGTTCTTATGTACTTCTTATGTATTTCTTATGTTGTATTTATGCTTAAAACATAAGAAATACATAAGAACGATATAAGAAATACATAAGAACTACCGGAGGGGAAGGGGAGGGGAAGGCCAGAGGAGCTGGTTTTGAGGCTGTTAGGGTGGTGTGGTGGTCGCTATATGCTGACTGCCAGGTGTTTGGATGGTTTCTGTGGGGTGCGGAACGGGGGTCGGGGGAGCGGCCGGGGGCTGAAAATGGGGTGCGGCGGGCCAAGGTTTAAGAAAATGTTGCGGTGGCGCAATTTTTGAATGTATGGTGCGTTATTTGTTGGTATGGGTGTTATAGCACGACAGAGCATCAAAGGAGCCCTCGCCAACTACCTGGGTGTGGCGATAGGGTTTTTCGTGTCGTTTTTCGTGCTCACCCGCTACCTGACCCAGGAGGAGATAGGTCTGACGCGGGTGATGGTCGACGCGGCGCTGCTTTTCTCGTCGCTGGCCCAGCTGGGCGCCAACGCCTCGATAGTGAGGTTCTTCCCGTGGTTCAAGTCGAGCACTTCCAACCCGCCCAACCACGGCATGTTGGGCTGGAGCGTGCTGCTGCCGCTGGCGGGCTTTGTGCTTTTCGCGGTGGCTTTCCTGGTCTTCCGCGAGCCGTTGCTGGGCATCTATGCCAAGAACGCGCCGCTGGTGGCCGACTATTTCTACCTGATGCCCATGCTCACCTTCTTCGCTCTGTACACCACGGTGTTCGAGACCTATTCGTCGGTGCTGCTGCGCATCACGGTGCCCAAGCTGGTGCGCGAGGTGGGCATACGGCTGTTCAACCTGGCGGCCTACCTGCTCTACGGCTGCGGGCTTATCTCGCTCGACATGTTCGTGTGGATGTTCTGCGGCAGCTACGGGCTGGCCATGGTGCTGAACCTGTGCTATGTGGCGTCGCTGGGCGGCTTCACGCTGCGCGTGGACCGCGGCTTCCTCGACCGTCGCAAGGTGGGCGAGATATTGCGCTACACGCTTTTCATGACCGCCACGGTGCTGGCGGGCAACATACCCATGTTCAACTCGCTCTTCCTCGGCGCCAAGACCGGTCTGGCGCTGACGGGTGTGTACACCATAGCGTCGTACATAGCCAACGTGGTCGAGGTGCCCTACCGCTCGCTGGGCGCCATCTCGCGGCCGGTGATAGCCACGGCCATGAAGGAGGACAACCTGGGCGAGGTGAACCGCCTGGGGCGCCAGGTGAGCCTGCACCAGTTCATGGTGAGCCTGGCCATACTCTATGTCATAGCCATCAACCTCGACGTGCTCTTCGAGCTGATACCCAACGGGCAGAACTACCGCCAGGGCATCGTCGTGGTGCTGGTGCTGGGCGGTGCCAAGGCACTGAATTCCACCCTCTCGGTGGGGACCGACATCCTCAACTACTCGCGCCACTACTCGTGGAGCCTGCTGCTGATAGGCGTGCTGACCCTCTCGGCGCTGCTGTTCAACGACTGGTTCATAGGCCTTTTCGGCATCAACGGAGCTGCGCTGGCCACCCTCTGTGCCTACCTGCTCTACTTCACGCTGCTCTACGCGCTGCTCTGGCGCAAGCTGAAGGTGCACGTCTTCGGCTGGGGCCAGCTGAAGATGGTGGCCGTCATGGCGGCTCTGGTGGGCGTCTACGGCCTGTGGACGGCCTACCTCGACCCCCTGCTGGGCATGGGCCTCATAGTGGGCGCCGTGGTGCGCACCCTGGTGCTGGGAGGCCTGCTGCTGGCCGCCGTCCTGGCCTGGAAGGTGTCGCCCACCGTCAACGCCATGGTCGAGACGTTGCCCGCCCGGCTGAAAAAGAAAGGAGGCGGGCGATGAGCAGGTGTGGGCGATACATGGTTGGCCTTATGGCGCTGCTGCTCTGGTCGGTGGGATTGCCAGGGGTGGCCAGCGCGCAGTTCGGCTGCCCGGGCTTAAGGAACCCCACCACTTTCGTTACAGGCAGCGACGTCTTCTTCTGGTCGGGCCGTGTGGGCGAACGTTGCTGTGCAACGATGTCTGGCGACACCACCGACGGCTATACCATAAAAAGTACCTGTTCCGACCCTAATTGCCCGCCTGTGCCGGCCAGCCAGCTGACATCGGATTCCTATGACTCTGGACCTGATGCTATATCTTGTGGACGGAGTTTGAACTTCTGGGACAACAACAGGAAGCGCTTTCAGATTATCACCCAGGCCAACGCCGGCATCGACGGCTTTACCGTCAATTCTGCAATCCCCGGCAGCGGCATGCCCCGCATACCGCCAGACTATCAGACTTCGATACGCCTGGGCGACCTCTATGCTGATGGTCATACGGCCTCTGGTGGGTGCACTTACTCGGCGTCGTCTCAGGGCGAAAACAAGGGCTCGGAGGCTCTGTTCTACACCATGCTGGTTACCGACGAGAACTCGCTGCTTATAATCAACTATGCCGTGGTAACCCAGAAAGTCGACCACTCTCCCTACGAGGCTGGCGAGTTCTGCATACGTGTAGTGCGCAAGGTCAATGGAGTGTGGCAAACCGAGCCCATCAACGACTCGTTGCACTACAAGGTGTCAGCGCCCCATTTCAGTGGCGACTTGCCGGCCCCATGGGTAGAAGGCAATATGTCATTGGGTAGTTGCGGATACGCCTACAAGCCGTGGACCAAGGTGGTCATCAACCTGAGTGCCTACTATGGCGATACGGTGCGGATTGAGATGTACACCTCGGATTGCATCTACAATGTCGACCCGCTGATGGCGTACATCAGTGGCGACTACTCGTCCATGACGCTGAACATACAGGGTTGCTCGTCGGCCGAGTCAGACATCATCGACTCGGTATCGGCCATCGATGGCATGATATCGTACCAGTGGTTCGTGTGCGAGTCGGGGGTGCAGTATTCGCTCTACGACCCCGAGCACATGGACACGGTCCCTTTCCGCCAGGTGTTCCCTCAAGGCTCGGGCACAACAACGCAAAGCTACTATCTGCCGCGTATAGACGACTTTGTGCTTACCGCCGGCCCCAATGCCGGCGACACGGCGGTGGAGCAGACGGTGATGTGCATTATGACCTCGGCTCTCGACCCGGAGAAACCGTTCACGTCGCGCCTCTATGCCAACCTATTCAACTATAAGCCCATGCCGCACCCTGTGGTTACTTCGGACTGCAACCGCACGGCAACGTTCAAGGGTAATATAGTGGTCTATGGCCAGACTGCAATCGACCTCAGCGAGACCTACTGGGTGCTCTACACCGACACCACCTACAGCCAACCCATCGACACGCTGTATGGCCAGGATGCGGTCTACACATTCGACAGTTTTGGATACTATGGCGCCCTCCTGCATACGCAGACCGTGGTCGAGGCGTGCGAGAGCGTGAAGCGCGTATCGTTCCGTGTGATGGGAACGCCGCCGGCCCAGATGGAGCTTTCGCAGCACGACCTCTGCGACGGCGACACGCTCACCCTGCGATGCACGGCCGGCATGGACCTGCCGAAGCGGTGGACGGTGGATGATAGCGTCATCGCTTCGACCGAGGATGATTTAGCCAACGTGATAAAGATGCCTATGAGTGTAGGACTGCATAGGGTGACGCTGGAGACCGGCTATGAGTTGTCATGTACCACGACGGTGGTCGACAGCGTGGCTGTATACGGTATGCCTACAATAGCCATAGGTAACGACCGCAGTGAGGTGTGTCCGGGCGATACCGTGCACCTTGACGCCGAGGGCAACGTTGGATACGTGTGGCGCTCGACTCCGCACGACAGCACGCTCGACGGTCAGGAACGACAAGCCTCGATTGAGGTAATTCCCCAGCAGTCCACCCGCTACGAGCTGATGCTCGAGGCCGATATCAGGTGCTCTGTGGCTGAGCCCGGTGTGGACATTGTGGTGTTGCCGTACCCCGAGGCCACTATATACAGCAGTCGGCAAGGTGTGAGTCTGGATTACCCCACGGTAATGTTTTTCGATAGCTCGGTGGGCAGTGATATATCGCGCTGGGTATTCTCCGACTATACAACTGCCGAAGGTAAAAGTGTGGTACATACCTATAGTTTGGACGACAGCGACAGTGTATGGGTGAAACTGGAAGCCTGTAACCGTCTGGAGTGTTGCGATTCGGCCAGGCTGGCTATTCCGATAGAGGTGTACAACCAGTGGTTACCCAATGTGTTCACCCCCGATGCCGAGTTCAACAGAGGGTTCGGCGTGGTGGGTACGCTGAACTATATAGAGTACGAGATGTACATCTACAACCGGAACGGCCTATTGGTGCATGCCTCTACCGACCCGTCGGCCTTGTGGGACGGCACCGACCTCAACGGGCGGCCATGCCCGCAAGGGGCCTATGCCTACTACTATCGCTACAAGGCCGATTACGACAACAGCTGGCACGACGGCAAAGGCACCGTGCTGTTGCTTAGATAACATACAGAATAAACGAAATAATCAAAACATAAACGATGTTAGATAAACTGGAAGCCATATACGCCCGATACCAAGAGATCGAGCAGCAGATGAACGACCCGCAGATTACGGCCGACATGAAGCGCTATGTCAAGCTGAGCAAGGACTACAAGGACCTGCAGCCGGTGGTGAAAGCCTACCACGAATACAAGGCGCTGATAGACACCATAGCCGAGTGCCGCGAGCTGCTCGACGGCGAGAAGGACCCCGAGCTGCGCGAGATGGCCAAGGAAGAGCTGACCGCCGCCACCGAGCGTCGCGAGAAGATGGAGGACGAGATACGCATCATGCTCATCCCCGCCGACCCGCAGGACTCGAAGAACGCCGTGGTCGAGATACGTGGCGGCACGGGCGGCGACGAGGCCTGTCTCTTTGCCGGCGACCTATTCCGCATGTACACCCGCTTCTGCGAGAAGAAGCACTGGAAGGTGGAGGTCACCGACTTCAACGAAGGCACCGCCGGCGGCTACAAGGACATCACCTTCACCGTCAGCGGCGACGGCGTCTACGGCATACTGAAGTACGAAAGCGGCGTGCACCGCGTGCAGCGCGTGCCCGCCACCGAGACCCAGGGCCGCGTGCACACCTCGGCGGCTGGCGTCGTGGTGCTCCCCGAGGCCGAAGAGTTCGACGTCGAGCTCAACCCCGCCGACATCAAGAAGGAGATATTCTGCGCCTCGGGTCCCGGCGGACAGAGTGTGAACACTACCTACTCGGCCGTGCGCCTCACCCACGTGCCTACCGGCATCGTGGTGTCGATGCAGGACCAGAAGAGCCAGATCAAGAACATGGAGAAAGCCATGGCCCTGCTGCGCACCCGCCTCTACGAGCGCGAGTACAACAAGTACATGGAAGAGATGAGCAGCAAGCGCAAGACCATGGTGGCCACAGGCGACCGCTCGGAGAAGGTGCGCACCTACAACTACCCGCAGTCGCGCGTCACCGACCACCGCATAGGCTGGAGCATGCACAACCTGCCCGACTTCATGGACGGCAACATCGAGGATTGCATCGAGGCACTGCAGCTGGCCGAGAATGCCGAGAAGCTGAAGGCTTCGGTGGGTTGAAAGACTGGTTTGAGTTAAGCGACAAGTGATATGAAAGCATGGAGAATACTCTTGGCGGTGGCGACGCTGATGCTGCCGCTGACGGCAATGGGGCAGAAAGGCGGCAAGGCCGCGGTCGATTTCGACGCCGAGACCCTCACCGTGGAACTGCTCGAATGGATGAACAAGCAGACCTCCGACAGCGACAAGCAGAAGGAGAACACCCGCACGGTGAAGGCCCTCGAAGCGTCGTATGCCGCCATGGACGACGCCACGCAGCGCCGCGTGACCGGTGTGTTCAACTACGTCGTCAGGACCAAGATGAAGGCCAACCCCGAGGTATGCTCGGTGGCACGGGTGCTCACCGCCTATGCCACAGCCCCTGCCGGCGCCGCCAACCTCGACGGCTGGCTGCAGACCGTCGAGGCCATGGGCAAGCGCTCGGCCAAGGCCAAGGCAGTGATGGAGTTTGTGGACTTCAGCGACATGTTGCTCGGCGAGCGCGTGCTCTACCGCTCCAACTCGTGCGAGTGGCGTCTCGACCCGCAGGCCCCGTTCTCGCTTGCGCTCGACGGCGGCAAGGTGGTGGTGCGCTTCGACACACCGACCGACCTGCAGTATGCCTCGGCCCGCGACGGCGGGGTGATACGCGGCACCACGGGCAGCTACGACTACAAGGAGAACGAGTGGAGCGGCCAGGGCGGCCGCATAGACTGGAGCCGCACCGGCCTCGGCGTCGAAGCCTGCTATGCCGAGCTCTCGGCCTACAAGGCTGTGGTCAAGTTCCCCAAGTTCACCGCCGACAGTGTGCTTTTCGTCAACACGCACTACTTCTCGCAGCCCATCGCCGGCCGCATCGAAGAGGCTCTCACAGTGCCCATGGAGCCTGAGAAGTACTCTTATCCTCGCTTCCGCAGCTACCAGCGCGACTTCGTCATACCCAACATACTGCCCGACGTAGACTACAGTGGCAGCTTCATGATGAACGGCGCCAAGTTTATCACCGCCTCGAGCAAGCATCAGGCCACCCTGATATTCCGCCGTGGCGGGAAACCGCAGCTTGCCGTCACCTCCAACAAGTTCACCATCACCACCGACCGCATGGTGAGCGAGAATGCTGCCGTGGCACTCTATATCGGCGACGGCGACTCGATAAGCAACGCCGGTATCACGGTGCGCTACCAGACCGCCGACCGCCGGGTGACGCTCATCAACGATCCCAAGCGCAACTTCTATAGCCCCTATATCGACACCTATCACGAGATGGATATATACAGCGACGTCATCACCTGGAAACTCGACGCCGCCGATGTGCAGTTCACCACCCTCAGCACCGGTACCACGGGCAACACCGTCACCTTCGAGAGTAGCAGCTACTACTCCTACCGCAAATACCGCGAGATACAGGGCATCGACGAGATAAGCCCGGTGCGCCGTGTATACGACTATGTGGGCGATGGCAACTACACCTTCTCCATCAACAAGTTCTCCGACTACATAGGTCTCGACATCGGGCAGACCAAGCTCATGATACACAACCTTGCCCGCCACGGACTGGTCACATACAACGAGATAACCGAGCGGGTGACGGTGAAGGAGAAGCTCGAGGACTACGTGAAGGCGTTCGCCAAGAAGAAGGGCTTCGACTATGATGCCCTGATGCTCGAGTCCCAGGTGTCGGCCGACGACCGTAGCGGCAATGCTGTACTCAGCCTCGACGACAGTCGGCTTGCGATGCGTGGCGTGGAGCAGATAGTGGTGAGCGACAGCCAGCAGGTGGTGCTCTACCCACGTGGTGGCCGTGTCAGCGTGGGCCGCAACCGGGCCCTCACCTTCGACGGCCGTCTCGATGCCGGCAAGTTCATATTCTTTGTTACCGGAGCCCAGTTCGACTACGAGAAGTACAACTTTGAACTGCCCCAGGTGGACTCGATGTTCTTCTACGTGCCCAAGTTCGACGATGCCGACAGCGACCACCTTGTGATGACGCCGCTCTATGGCCTGGTAGGTAACCTGGCCGTCGACAAGCCCGACAATCACAGCGGCCTGAAGCGCAACAAGCGCTACCCCATATTCAACAGTCTCGAGAGCAGCTATGTCTACTACGACAAGCCCGAGATACGTGGTGGCCGATACGACCGCATGCGCTTCAATTACGAGCTGCACCCCTTTACCTTGAGTGGTATCCGCAAGTTCGAGATAGACAGTCTGCAGTTCAATGGGGTGTTGCACTCGGGCGGCATATTCCCCGACATCACCTACCCCCTCACCGTGCAGCGCGACTACTATCTTGGCTTCCGGGTCGAGACTCCGGCCGGCGGCTATCCTGCCTACGGCGAGCGCGGCACCTACCGCCACGCCATCTCGCTCGACCATGGCGGCCTGCAGGGCAATGGTGAGCTCGACTACCTCACCTCGCACTCCACCTCGAAGAACTACCTCTTCCTGCTCGACTCGATGCTCTGCACCGCCGATACCTTTACCGTGCGCGAGGAACAGGGCTTCCCCGAGATTCGCGCCGGTCGTGTGAGCCAGCGCTGGATGCCATACGAGGACTCGATGGCTGTGGCCACCTTGGCCAAAGGGCGTCCGTTCAGCATGTATCGCGACGAAGCCACCCTGCGTGGCCGTGTCGACATTATGCCGCAGGGCGCTGCCGCAGCTGGCACCGCCCAGGTGAACGATGCTACATTGGCTTCGGAGCGCTTCCGCCTGCAGCCCCGCATCATGGACGCTGCGGTGAGTACCTTCACTCTACACAGCAAGGCCTTCAACGAGGTGGCGTTTACCGCCAAAGACATCTCGTCGCACGTCGACTACGACGGCCGCCGCGCCGAGTTGCGCATGCCCGACGGCCCACGTCGCACCGAGCTGCAGCTGGTGCAGATGGAGGCCTATGCCGACTTCTTCGTCTGGGACATGAACCGCCAGCATCTTGCTATCGTCAACTCGACCCGCTCCACCACCGAAGGCCTCGACGCTATGGACCTGCGTATGCGCTTGCGCAAATACCCCGACCTGCCGGGAGCCCGTTTTGTGAGCACCGACCCCAAGCAGCACGGTCTCGCCTACCACGCCCTCAACTCGACCTATCTCTATAATCGCGCCGACCTCACCAACCGTGGCGTCTACTTGCTGGCTGTGGCCGATGCCGCCATAGCCCTGGCCACCGACACGGTGCACATAGACAAGGGTGGCCAGATGCGAGCCCTGCGCGACGCCCAGGTCGTCTTCGACCGCGACAGTGCCTACCACCTCATCACCGACGCCAACCTTGTGGTGCAGGGCGCCGAGAGTTTCACCGGCTCTGGCTACATCGTCTACCACAACGACACCGAACGCGGCCAGCGACTCTTCCTCGACAATATCTCGGTCTCATCCGAGGGCTACACCACCGCCTCGGGCACCATCAGCGACAGCGCTTCGTTCGAGCTCAGTTCGGCGTTCGGCTTTGCCGGCAAGGTGCGTGCCGACGGCAACAGCCGCTGGCTCTACTTCGACGGCGGTGTCCGCATGTTGCAAAGCTGTATTGGCCGTAACCAGCTCGGCCTGCTGGCCTATGCCGACTATACCGATCCCGAACACATACACATCCCCGTGCCTGAACTGGCTACCGACTGGCACGGTCGCCGCATAGCCACCGGCATACTGATGGATAAGAGCACCCTGCAGCCCCTCACCGCCTTCTTGACCGACGACAAGGTGGCCGACAACGAACTGCTCGGAGCCCACGGTGTGCTCACCTACCTCGGCGACCGCCGCCAGTACATGATTGCCTCCGAGGAGAAGGTCTCCAACCCCGATGGTGTGACAGCGCCCTATCTGGCCCTCAGCACCGCCGACTGCAACGTCGAGGGCGAAGGCCTTGTCAACTTCGCCATGAGGCGCACCCAGGCCTCTTTCTACGCCTATGGCACAGCCTCGCTCAGCACCGGCACCAGCACCGACCAGGACCACCTGGCCACTCTCTTCGGCATCGACTTCCCGATCGACAAGGGTGTCGTCGAAGCTCTGGCCGAAGCCTTCAAGGACGACCTGCGCCTCTCCACTCCGTCGTCGGCACTCTCCACCCCCATGATGCACGCCTTGATGTACCATCTCGGTGCCGACCGCGGTGCTGCCGTATATGCCGACTATGCCGACGAAGGCCGCCTCGAGACCGTGCCCGAAGCCATGCGCAGCACCATGCTCTTCGACCGCGTGCGGTGGCAGTACAACCCAGCCATAGGCCTCTACTACGACGGCCGCGCCACCCTCGTGGCTGTCGGCAACGAACCCCTCGGCCTCGAGCTGCGCCTCAGGGCGCAAATCACCAAGCGCGGTGTGGCTCAGCAGATGGTCTTCTATGTCGAAGCCGCCAAGGACCACTGGTATTGGTTCAAGTACGACCTCCACACTGGCGACCTAACCATATACTCCTCGTCCGGTCTGTGGCTCGACCGCATCAAGGCCCTCTCGGCCGACCAGCGCAAGCGCGAGCAGAAAGGCCTCGTGGACTTCCGCTATGCCGTGGGCAACAACCCCAAAGAGGTCTCCAACTGGCTCTCCATGCTCTCCCGTACCCTCTATAGCGACGACGAGGACTTCTAGGAGAGAGCCTTTGTGAAAAAGAGAGAGCCCCTGCTGCGGTGATGGCAGCAGGGGCTCTCTTGTCTGGTAGCTCTATTCTACAAACTTGATGTCTTTCACGTTCAACTGTATCTCGGTGCGGCCTCGCCAGTAGTTCTCCTCCAGCTGGTAGCAGAGGTCGAAGTGGTTGCCGGCACGCATGTCAGCCAAGGCTTCGCCCTGCTGGAAAGCGATGCATGGGTACGACGACGAACGCTCCATGATGGGAATGGCGTTGAACTTGATGTGGTTGGTGCCCACTATGCGGCAGTTGCCGGTATCCACCAGCTCGCGAGTGACGAAGACTGGCACGTTGTTCTCGGGGCCGAAGGGCGCAAACTGCTTCAGTATGCGCAGGAACTTGGAGGTGATTTGCGAGAAGCCTATCTCGGCGTCGACCTCTATCTCGGGCACCACTTCCTCGGGACCTATGCTTTCGCGCACGAGGCGCTCGAAGCGGTCGACAAAGGCGCGCATGTTCTCCTGTCGCAGGCTTACGCCGGCGGCGCTCTTGTGGCCACCGAAGTGTTCGAGCAGGTCGGCGCAGCGCTCCAGGGCTTCGTGCACGTCGAACTCCTTGACCGAGCGGGCCGAGCCGGTGATGAGATTGTCGCTGCCACGGGTGAAGACGATGGTCGGCTTGTTGTAGGCCTCGACGATGCGGCTGGCCACGATGCCCACGACGCCGCGATGCCACCCCTCGTCGAAGAGTACCAGCGACTGGCGTCCGGCGTAGAAGGGGTCGTTGTCGATGCGGCGCTTGGCCTCTTCGGTGGCGTCGGTGTCGAGCTCTTTGCGCTCCAGGTTGTATTGGTTGATGTCCTCGGCCAGCCGGCGGGCGATGTTGGGGTCGTCGGTGAGCATGAGCCGCACCGAGTCGAAAGCCGAGCGGATGCGGCCGGCGGCGTTGATGCGGGGCCCTACGAGAAAGACCAGGTCGCTGATGGTGAGCTCTTTCTCGAAGTATCCGGTCTTGCTCTTGTCGGCCGGTTCGCTCTGTTCGCCGCTGTCGGCCTTGCGGCGGTCGACATGGCCGTACTTCAGTATGGCCTCGATGCCGGCGCGGGGCTTGGTGTTGAGCACACGCAGGCCGAAGAATGCCAGCACACGGTTCTCGCCCATGATGGGCACTATGTCGCTGGCGATACTCACGGCCACGAGGTCGAGGTACTTCAGAAGGCGCAGCTTGAGTTCTTCCTGGCGCTGGCGGCGCTGGGCGTCGAGCTGCTCGGGCATGTCGCACAGGCGCACGCCCAGGCGTTGTTCGAGGTGGGCTTCCACTATCTTGAAGCCTATGCCGCAGCCGCTGAGCTCCTTGTAGGGGTAGGGACAGTCTGTCTGCTTGGGGTCGAGCACGGCCACCGCGTCGGGCACTTCGTCGCCGGGCAGGTGGTGGTCGCCTATGATGAAGTCGATGCCTCGCTCTTTGGCGTAGGCCACCTGCTCGTTGGCCTTGATGCCGCAGTCGAGGGCTATCATAAGGCTTACGCCTGTCTCGTGGGCGTAGTCGATGCCTTGGTAGCTGATGCCGTAGCCTTCGCGCTCGCGGTCGGGGATGTAGAAGTCGATGTTGTGGTCGAGCTCTTTCAGGTAGCTGTAGACCAAGGCCACTGCCGACGTGCCGTCGACGTCGTAGTCGCCGTAGACCATGATGCGTTGTCTCCGTTCGATGGCTTCGTTGATGCGTTCTATGGCCTGTCGCATGCCCTTCATGAGGAAGGGGTCGTGTATCTGGTCGAGACCCGGGCGGAAGAAGCGGCGTGCCTCCTCGAAAGTTGTAACGCCGCGCTCTATGAGCAGCGTGGCGATGATTCGGTCTACACCAAGCGAAGCAGCAAGTTTTTCAACGTTCTCTAAATCATAGTCTTCTCTAATAATCCAACGTTTTTCTTTCATATTTTTCTGGCTGTAAAATTACAACTTTTTCCCGAATCGCGAGCAAAAAAATTTCAACCGCGACTTGCCCAATGCTCATCCGCAGCTGATGCTCAGTGGGTTGTGCACGGTAAAAAAAACACATGGCCTCCCCGTTGCGACCGTTTCCGGACCGTGCTTTTTGCGGCTGGAGTCGGACTTGATACGGACCGGATACGGACCGGACACGGACCAGATACGGACCGGAGGACTATTTGATCAGGTTGCGGCGGTAGGTGCGGGCGGCCAGCACGATAGCTAGCAACGCAAAGAGTGCCAGCAGGATAGATCCTGCGGCGAACTGCCATGCCGGCAGGCCGAAGGGTAGACGTGCGATGAGGGCTGCCGGCGCGGTGAAGGGTACGAACGTGAGTGCCATGGCCAGGGCGCCGGCGGGTTGGCGCAGGGCTATGGGCAGCAGCACGAGGACGAGCAGCAGGGGCGAGGCGAGCAGCAGTGTCCACTGCAGGGGCTCGGCCTCGGTGTCGAGGCGGGTGGCCACGGCGGCTATCAGGCTGCCGTACAGCAGGAATGCCAGCAGGAAGAGCAGCGCGAAGGCGCCGGCCACGAGGGGCAGGCGTATGGCGGCAAGCCCTTCGACGGTCTGGTCGACAAGGGCTACGGGGGTGTCGTACTGTGCTGTGGCGGCCTCGCCTTTGGTGGCAAACGAGCGTTGCTCGTGGCGGGCCTGGGCCTGGTCGAACAGGGTGGGGGCGGCGGCTTGTATGCCGGCTATGGCGGTGGCGGTCAGGGCTATCCACAGTGCCAGTTGCAGCATGGCGGTGGTGGCCACGCCTATCATCTTGCCGGCCAGCAGCTGCAGCGGCCGCACCGAGGTGGCCACAATCTCGGCCACGCGGTTTTGGCGTTCTTCCTGTATGGCGCGCATGGTCTGTCCGGCAAAGACCACCACGGCCAGCACCAGCAGGGCGGCCAGCACCAGCGCCAGGACGGTCTTCACGGCCAGGTAGCTCTCGCGGCCGGTGGCGGCATCCTGGGTGTGGAGGCTGATGTGGGTGGCTTCGACCGAGTGATAGACCGAGGGCTCGAGGTGGTAGACGTCTTCCAGTATGGCGTTGCGCAGCAGTTGCTGCAGGTGGTGTTCGACGGTGTTGCGCACTTCGGGCGAGGGGGTTGCCCCCTGGTAGAGCAGGAAGGCGTCGTGGGGTATGGTGGTCTCGCGCAGTGGTATGTAGAGCACGAAGGTGTTGTCGGCGGCCTGGCGCAGGGCATGGTCGACCGAGGGCATGGAGCGGTAGTCGACGGTCGGGGTGGGCGGCAGGGCATCGGCGAAGAGGCCCGTCTGGTCGACCACCAGCACGGTGGTGGGCTCGGCGGCGCGGTGGGCTGCCACGACGGGCAGGGCGTAGAGGGCGGCCAACAGCAGAGGCACCAGCAGGGTCAGCACCCAGAACGAGGGGCGGCGGAAGCGCATGCGGCACTCGCGCGCTACGATGAGCAGTAGTTTCTTCATAGCTGTATGGTCTTGTTGCACAGTTCGTCCGAAGCCTGGCGGTTGTGGGTCGAGAGCAGTATGGCGGTGCCCGAGTCGGCAAGGGCTTTCAGCTCGCGCCTCAGCATGGCGGCGGCATCGTCGTCGAAGCCCGAGAAGGGTTCGTCGAGTATGAGCAGCCGGGGATTGTGGGCCACGCTCACCACCAGCTGCAGGCGTTGTTGCATGCCTTTGCTCAGCCGGCTGGTGGGGCTGTCCCACCAGTCGCCCATGCCCAGCCGGTCGAACCAGCGGCGCAGGGCGGCCTCGGCGTCGCGGCGCGACAAGCCCTTCAGCTGCATCAGGTACATGGCCTGCTCGCCCACGCGCATGCGACGGTAAAGGCCGCGCTCTTCGGGCAGATAGCCTATGGCGGCCAGGTCGGCCGGGCCCATCGGGTGGCCGTCGAAAAGCACTTGGCCGCTGTCGGGACGCAGCAGCAGGGTGGCTATGCGCAGCAGGGTGGTCTTGCCGGCTCCGTTGCGGCCCAGCAGACCCACCGTCTCGCCGGCGTCGACGCCAAAGCTCACGTCGTGCAGCACAGGCTGCAAGCCGAAGGCATGGCTGATATGTTGCAGTTCGAGTATCATCGTTTGTACACTTTCAGTACGACGGTTTCTGCCGCCAGGGCCAGCAGGGCTATCACGATGCACAGGCGCCACAGCTGGCGGCCGCCGTCGCGCGAGCGTATCTCGTCGCCCAGGTGGCGGTTGGCGTTGCGTATCAGGGTCAGGTCGGTGCGGCCTTCGATGGCGGCGGCCAGGTCGGCGGTAGTCAGATAGGCCAGCTGCGACTCGCGGCGCGGGTAGTTGAAGGCTAGATGCTCGTCGGCCAGGTGGTAGATGCCGGCGTGGGTCAGCTCGCCGTGGGGTACCATCATTTGTCGGCCGCCGATGTGGCGCAGGTCGGGCAGCAGCCGTGTGCCATTGCTGTCGCTTAGCTCGGGCGGTGCCGCGTCGGGGTCGTAGCTGCCGTGTAGCGCTATGGGGTCGTGGCTGCCAAGGGTGTGGGCCACCGGCGGCAGCGGACGGCTGTAGAGCGCCATGTTGTAGGCTGTGGGCACGAAGAGGGCCTGCGAGGCAAAGTCGGTCCATCGTTCGTCGATGGGGGTGGTAAGCAGGTAGAGCCTGCCGGCACCGCAGGGCACGGCGGCAAGCAGGTCGCCGCCGTCGGCCAGGGTTATGATGCTTTGCCGCACCCCGTCGGCAGTGAGGGCGTAGTGGCCGGCAACGGTGGGCATCTCCATGTCGTCGCTGCGGCCGCCGAAGACGCCGCGGTAGAGGGCGGCATCGTAGTCGAGCTCCGAGGCGCGTGTGCGCCGCTCCACCCAGCGGTCCAGACGTGGGGCTCCGAGCATGCCGAGCAGTTCGTTGACGGCACCTACGGCGGTGGCACCGCCATCGGCAACGCTTCCGGTGGCAGGCACCAGCAGCAGGCTGCCGCCATCGGTTACCCATTGCGCCAGCAGCTGCGCCTCGCCCGAGGGCAGACGTCGCGGTTGGTGCAGCACCACGAAGTCGTAGTCGTCCAGCTGCGGCAGCACGGTGGTGGCGGTGTAGGCCACCACCGAGTCGGCGTCGAACAGGCGTGCCAGGTTGGCGTTGCGGTGTTCGCCTACTTCGACGGCACGTATCGGTTCGCCGGCTACGAGGCAGAAGTGGTAGTCGTCGTCGAAGGTGACGGGGTAGTCGTCGACGTGCACGGTGCCGTCTATCCAGCCTGTGCGGTCCAGGGTAAAGTGCAGGGGCACGCGGCCGGTGGCACCCGCTGCAAGGTCGACGGTGGCAAGTGCCCGCTCGCGTCCGTCGATATACAGTCGCAGGGGCAGTTTCTCGGCATCGTGGCGCCCGTCGTTGCGAAGGTTCACCTCGACGGTGACGCTGCTGCCCACGAAGTAGGCAGGCGCGTCGAGACGTATGCTGTCGATGTAGATATTGTCGGTACCGGTGGCGTCGAGGGGAACGAGGGTGAACAGCGAGAGGCTGTCGGCCGGTATGGCTTCTATGTCGCTCACGCTGGTCTGGAAGTCGCCCACCACATAGGCGTGACGGTTGGCGGCACCGCTTTGGGCCATGAACTCGCGTTGGCGCGCCACCACCTGCGAGAGCAGGGGCGAAGCGGGCGAAGGTACGAGGGCATCGATGGCGTCGAGCAGTTCGTCGCGTCCTAGCCATCGCATCTGCTGTCCCGTCAGGTCGGCGCTGAGCAGCTGGAAGCGGTCGGCGGGACTGTAGGCCGATGCAATCTCGCGGGCCTTGCGCCGTGCCTCGTCGAGCAGGCTGCCGTCGGCCGAGGCATTTTCCATGCTGAAGCTGTTGTCTATGTATATGCTCACCACGGTGGCGCCGCTGCGTAGGTTGCTGCCGCGCGAGGGCAGCACCGGTCGGGCAAAGGCCAGCACGATGGCGACGATGGCGAGGCAACGGCACAGGAGCACCAGCCACTGCCGCAGCGTGCTGTGGCGGCGGTTCTCCGTGCGCAGCTCCTCGAGGCGGTCCACATTGCTGAAGTAGACCTTGCGGTAGCGGCGGAAATTGAAGAGGTGTACCGCTATGGGTATGGCCAAGGCCAGCAGACCCCAGAGGAAGGCAGGTGCACTAAAGAGCATCGTCGCCTCCTTTCTTGCGGTGGTGGCGGCAGAGGTCGGCCAGGCAGCAGTCGGCGCAGTGAGGCTTGCGGGCCTGGCACACATAGCGGCCGTGCAGGAGCAGCCAGTGGTGTGCCTTGGCAAGGATGTCGCTGGGGAAGTTGGCTACCAGTTCGCGCTCGGTCTGCAGCGGCGTCTTGCTGTCGACGGTCAGGCCTATGCGGTTGGCGACACGGAACACATGGGTGTCGACCGGCATGGCGGGTTGCCCGAAAGCAACGGCGGCCATCACGTTGGCGGTCTTGCGGCCCACACCGGGCAGACGCTGCAGTTGCTCGGGGTCGGTTGGTACCTCGCCTCCCATCTCGTCGACCAGCATGCGCGACAGGCCGGCTATATGGTGGCTCTTGCTGTGGGGATAGGATACGGAGTGTATGTATTCGAATATCTGTTCTTCCGTGGCCTGGGCCATCGCCTCGGGGGTGGGGTAGGCGGCAAAGAGTGCCGGCGTAACCATGTTCACGCGGCGGTCGGTGCATTGTGCCGACAGGACAACAGCCACCAGCAACTGGAATGGAGTCGAGTAGTGCAACTCGGTCTCGGCGGTGGGCATGGCTTCGGCAAGACGTGCCGCCACTTGTCGGTATAGTTCTTTCTTTCTCATGGTTCGAATTCGAGGGCGACGAGGACCGGATAGTGGTCGGATATGTCGCTGCGCAGGCGCTTGTAGCTCAGCGTGCGCAGCCCGTCACTGCGGAATACGGCATCGATACGGTAGCGGGGGAAGCCGCCGTTGTAGGTGATGCTGACGCCGCGGCCGCGTTCGCGGAAGGTGTCGTGCAGGTTGTCGGTGAGACGGCTGTAGAGCCACGACGACGGTATGTCGTTCAGGTCGCCTGCCACCACGAGCGGCAGCGAACTCTCGGCTACCACGGGCGCTACGTGCTGCTCCCATTCGTCCTGGTGTCTCACTATGGTTTCGCGAACCTTGGCAATGGTACGACCCGAGGTGCTGTCGACGTCGCCATGCCGCATGCGCTCTATCTCCTCGCGGTCGGCATCGTCAAACCGGTAGCTGTCCATGTGTAGGCATAACACACGCAGCCGTTTGCCACAGGGATGCATCAGCTCGACCAACAGCTTCTCGCCGTCGATGGCGTTGACATAGGTTATGGGCATGCGAGAGAAGATCACGGTGCCGTAAGGGACGCCGGAGCGCGCCGCGTGGGAACCGTAGTAGTGGTTGTAGCCCTGCACCGACAGGCTGTCGGTGATGTTTACCTTCTTGACGGCGGCGTACTCCTGCATGCAGAGCACATCGGGCTGCTCGCGACGCACCAGGTCGAGGAATTCACGGGCTATGCTGTCGGAGGGATTGTAGTCAAGGCCGGGACCGCGGAACTGGTGCACGTTGTAGGTCATCAGCGAGAGCATCTGCTCGTGGACGGCGCGGTCGGGTACCTGGGTGTCGCCCCCTACCTGAAGGTACATGCACACTATAGGCCACCGCACGGCTATGGCCGCCGCACTGATGAGGAACGCCCACCGTTTCATAAGCAGCCACATCAACGTAAACACCACATTGAGCGCCAGCATAGAGACAAAGGCGTATGCCATCAGGCTCGGCAGTATCATGTTCGACGGCGCTACACTGCCCGCCAGAGTGGTCAGTATCAGTCCCAATGCCGCAACTGCATTGATTATCATTAGTATAATGCGGACTACCTTCATATAAACAGCGCTGCAAAGTTACATAAAATAATCTAATTGCAAGACATAATGTTTACAGAGAGTTGTCGTTATTTAGGAAAATGCATCATTATTGTGGACGACGGGAAGCAAATAGTAAGACATAATTTTGCCCTTGTGGGGCGGCGTCTGGGGCATTCCTATTCGCAGCGGTGGTTCGAGCAGCTCTTTCTGCGGCTTGGACTCACAGACTGCACCTACAGCCTGCACGAGATGGAGAGCCTCGACGGTTTACGCCGTTGGGTTGAGGACGGAGCTATTGGCGGGTTTAACGTAACGGTACCGTACAAGCAGGCTGTGATACCTATGCTTGATCGGCTCAGCTCTGAGGCGGAAGCCATTGGGGCGGTGAACTGTGTGGTGGTGGATGCTGACGGACAGCTCTATGGTCACAACACCGATGCCCCAGCCTTCGGGGAAACCCTCACTGCTCTGGCCGGCACTGGGTTCGACTGCGCCGTGGTGCTCGGTACCGGCGGCGCGGCACGTGCCGTGGGCTACGCCCTTGGCCGTATGGGTATACCCCATGTCTTTGCAAGTCGGCAGCCAGACCGCCATCCCGACCTGGTCGCCATAGACTATGCGGCAGCCGACCGACGGTTGCGTCAAGCCCGCTGCCCGTTGCTCGTCAATGCCACACCCGTTGGTATGTTCCCCAATGTCGATGCCACGCCCTGGAGTGGAGCCATAGACAAGCGTTATACGGTATACGACCTTGTCTACAATCCGGCACCGACGCGACTCTTGCAGCATGCAAGCAACTGTGGAGCAACGACTATCGATGGCCTTGCAATGCTATATCGTCAGGCAGAGCTAAGTTGGCAACTTTTTAGTGGTTCCAACAGTAGTTGGTAGAGGTTTAAGTACTCTTGTGGTTGTCTTTACAATGTTTATACTCAAAGAATTGGGAAAAATATTGAAAAAATATTTTGTCAGTTCGGAAAAAGTATGTACTTTTGCACCCGCTTTCGAAAGAGAAAACGGAAGTTGAATGCTGGATTTCGAAATTCATAATTCGCAATTCAAAATTCATAAGCCCAGGTGGTGGAATTGGTAGACACGCTACTTTGAGGGGGTAGTCGCCATAGGCGGTGCAAGTTCAAGTCTTGTCCTGGGCACAAAAAAGGGAGAGCTGACGACAATCAACAGTCCCGAACAATGTTCCAAGAGAAAGGAACTCTACCAGATGCCCGGATGGCGGAATTGGTAGACGCGCACGTTTCAGGTGCGTGTATCGAAAGATGTGCAGGTTCAAGTCCTGTTCCGGGCACGACGGAGGATAAATCGCAAGATTTACCCTCCTTTACTTTTTTTTGACCCTCGTAATTCGTTGGTTTGTTGATAGATTAAGTCAAGTACTTTGTTGACTGCTGCGGTTCGATAACTTTCACCGTCATACACGATTTTTTGGGGAAACATAGAACTCAACACCCTCAACTTGGTCTCGGTAGGAGCATCGGTCATTAATCCTTCCAAGTTGTTTATCAGTGCCATTGCATACCCCAGTTTTGGTTCGAGATTGGTACTGTTAGCGGTTTTGAGCACCTCGATACGCTCTCTTTTGCTTGCTATTTCACGCTTGCAGCGACTTTCAAGACGTTCTTTGTCTTCGGGACTTATCTTGCCGTCAAGGAGTGCTACAACCGCTTTGTCGATACGGGCTTGCAGCGTAGAAATCTCGTCCTCATACTTCCTAATGACTTTTCAGGCATCCTTTTGACCGTTTGAGCGTATATCTTCCAGTATCTTCTCATAGTATGCGAGAACCGTTTTATTGGGCTTCAATGCACCTACATATCGGGCAAACTCTTCGTTTGCCTGCTCCGCTTTCACTCGCAGGTGTTTTTGGTCGTGTGAGCAATGGTAGTATGCGTATTTGTTCCCGTTGTGGCTTCGGCTGTGGGATGCAGTGATAGCATGACCGCAGTGAGGGCATACAAGGTAAGCTCTCAAAAAGAAGTCAGGGTGCGGTATCTTCGTCCTCATCTTGGGCGTGTTCTTCTTTCTGCCGTCGATGATGTCTTGAACCTTATAGAATGTTTCTTCATCTACCAAGGCTTCATGCTGACCTTCCACTATCTGTTCGGGGTCGTCTTTGTATGCTGGCACATGGATTTTATCAATATAGAAAACATTTCGTAGCATTTTCGGCTGCGGTCCCACTCACCTAATTGTCTGTGAACCTAGATACAAGCTTGTCAAAACAACGTCGAATAACAGCAGAAAACTCAAAGCCGCGATATGTTCAGGTATTGGTGGGCAAAATGTTTCGTTGCAGTGCTAACCCATAAATAACAAAAGAGTGGCCGGCAACGGCCACCCTTGTTTACTTATAGACCTCTTTCTGAATCGTTATCTCATTACGACAACCTTTTGTGCTGGCAGGGTGCCAATCTTAACGATGTACACGCCTAACGGCAAGGAACGGTTCTGCACCATGCGCCCTGTGATGTCGTACACCCGCACCTCTTCGTCTGTGATGCCCTCAACACAGATACGCCCGTCAGATACACTTATACGGATGTCTTCTGTTCCAACCTCGCCGATACCATCCGTGCCGCCGCCATTCGAGACAAAATAGGCTATAATGGTGGTGTCGCTGGTAACGGTCAATGTATAGGGGTTGTCTGTGCTACCCGTGCTCCAGTGATCGAAGTGGTAGCCGTCGGCTGGATATGCCGTAATAGTAGCAGATGTACCATCCTCATATTCCCCGCCTCCATTGACGCTACCCATCACTGTGTTGTCAGAGAGTACGGTAACAGTATACGTCTCTTGTGTATTCGAGACGAAATAAGCCACAATGGTGGTGTCGCTGGTGACGGTCAACGTATAAGGGTTGTCTGTACTACCTGTACTCCAGTGGTCGAAGTGGTAGCCATCGGATGGTACAGCGTACAGTACGGCATTATGGTTGGTACAGGATGGTGCAGTCAAAATCTGCACCGTGCCCTTGCTCTCATCTTCTGACATAGCAGAAAAACTAAGCATTGTTTCTACATAGTTAGTGAATTGTGGTATTTGGGCCGCATAGTATGCCAGCCTTCCACAAGGTATATACACTGGAATATCTGTCGGTATTCCTGCGAAAGCATCAGTGCCGAGATAAGGCGGCATCTGGCCCAAGAATTGCATGGACGTAATACCACTGCACCCATAAAAAGCATTGTTCCCAATGTTGGCAACAGAATTTCCTATTATTACCGATGTCAGGTCGTTGCAACCATAGAACACATACTCCCCTATTGAGGTAACTGAGTTGGGGATTGTTACCGACGTCAGACCGCCGCAATTAGAGAACGCGGCGTTACCGATGGAGGTAACCGAGTTGCCTATTGATACCAACGTCAGGCCACTGCAGCCATTGAACGCGTTGCTCCCAATAGAGGTAACCGAGTTGGGAATGGTTACTGTCGTCAATGCGGTGTCATATCTAAAATTGCTATTGATTTGAGTTGTTGAATTAGAGAAAACAAGGTCGGTCAGCAAGACATTGTCAAGGTATAGATTTTTAGAGTAAATAATGGGGTTACCGCTAGTTTGCATAGTAATAGAATTCCATTGGTTGGCAGTTCCCGTGTAGTTTACCGACGTCAGGCCACTGCAACCACTGAATGCATGGTTTCCGATGGAGGTAACCGAGCTTGGGATAGTTACCGTCGTAAGGCTTATGCAAGATTCAAACGCGCTTTCCCCGATGTATGTAACTGAGCTGCCAATAGAAACCGCTGTCAAATTTATCAAATGATAGCACAAGTTATCGGGAATTACTTCAACATTGTCACCAATGGTGAAATTGGTGATGTTTGAACATCCATAGAATGGTTTAATATAATAACCCGTTGTGCAATTTACAGCGTTGAATATAACCGATGTCAGGCTACTGCAACCATTGAATGCGTCACTACCGATGGTGGCAACCGAGTTGCCTATTGTTACCGACGTCAGGCCACTGCAACCATAGAACGCACTATACCCGATAGAGGTAACCGAGTTGGGGATTGTTACCGACGTAAGACCACTACAATAAGAGAACGCGGAGTTTCCGATAGAGGTAACAGAGTTGGGGATGGTAACAGACGTCAGGCCACTGCAACCATAGAATACGTAGTACCCAATGGAGGTAACCGAGGTACCAATGGAAACAGACATCAGGCCACTGCAACCGCTGAATGCCTGGTTTCCAATGGAGGTGACCGAGTTAGGAATGGTTACTGATGTCAGGCCGCTGCAATTATATAACGCACACTCCCCTATTGAGGTAACTGAGGTACCAATGGAAACAGACGACAAATTGCTTAAACCATAACATAAGTAATCAGGAATTACTTCAACATTGTCGCCAATGATGAAATTGGTGATGTTTGAACATCCTGAGAATGGTCTATCTGTAGAAGTACTTGCCGATGCGCAATTTATAGCATTGAACTCTACAGACGTCAAGCCGCTGCAACCAGAGAACGCGGAGCTCCCGATGGAGGTAACAGAGTTGGGAATAGTTACCGACGTCAATGCGGTGTCATATTTAAAATTGCTATTGATTTGAGTTGTTGAATTAGAGAAAACAAGGTCGGTCAGCAAGACATTGTCAAGGTATAGATTTTTAGAGTAAATAATAGGGTTACCGCTAGTTTGTATAGTAATAGAGTTCCATTGGTCGGCAGTTCCCGTGTAGTTTACTGACGTCAGGCCGCTGCAATTATTAAACGCCTGGTTTCCGATGGAGGTAACCGAATTGCCTATTGTTACCGTCGTCAAATAACTCAAACCATAGCACAAGTAATCAGGAATTACTCTTACATTGTCTCCAATGGTGAAGTTAGTGATGTTTGAACATCCTGAGAACCCCCTTGCTGTGCCAGAGCCTAACAATACGCAGCTGTCTGCGTTGAATACTACCGATGTCAGGCCGCTGCAACCAGAGAACGCGTTGTCACCGATATAAGCAACCGAGTTGGGAATGGTTACCGACGTCAAATTGCTCAAATCATAGCACAAGTTATTTGGAATCACTCTGACATTGTCGCCAATGGTGAAATTAGTGATATTTAAACATCCATAGAATGGTCTATTTGTAAGAGAACTTGCCAATGCACAGCTGTCAGCATTGAATACCACCGACGTCAGGCCGCTGCAACCAGAGAACGCGGAGCTCCCAATGGAGGTAACCGAGTTGGGTATCATTACAGATGTCAGGCCACTGCAGTTATAAAACGCCTGGTTTCCTATGAAGGTAACCGAGTTGGGAATGATTACCGACGTCAGACCACTGCAATTAGAGAACGCAAAGTTTCCGATATGGGTAACCGAGTTGGGAATAGTTACCGACGTCAGGCCACTGCAATTAGAGAACGCAAAGTTTCCGATATGGGTAACCATATTGGGAATAGTTACCGACGTCAGACCGCTGCATTCATAGAATGCAAACTCCCCAATGGAAGTAATTGAGTTACCAATAGAAACAGACATCAAATTGCTCAAACCATAACATAAGTAATCAGGAATTACTTCAACATTGTCGCCAATGGTGAAGTTGGTGATGTTTGAACATCCAGAGAAGCCCCTTGCCGTGCCAGAGCCTGCCAATGTGCAGCTGTCGGCGTTGAATACTACCGACGTCAAGCCGCTGCAACTAGAGAACGCGTTCTCCCCGATGTATGTAACCGAGTTGGGGATGGTTACTGTCGTTAGTCCGCTGCAACCAGAGAATGCATTGTTCCCGATGGAAGTAATTAAGTTGGGAATGGTTACCGACGTCAAGCCGCTGCAACCACAGAACGCGTTGTTCCCGATGTATGTAACCGAGTTGGGGATGACAACAGACGTCAAATTGCTCAAACCATAGCACAAGTAATCAGGAATCACTCTTACATTGTTACCAAGGGTGAAATTAGTAATGTTTGAACATCCAGTGAACCCTCTTGCCGTGCCAGAGCCTGCCAATGTGCAGCTGTCGGCGTTGAATACTACAGACATCAGGCCACTGCAACCAGAGAATGCATTGTTCCCGATGTATGTAACCGAGTTGGGAATGGTTACCGACGTCAAATTACTCAAACCATAGCACAAGTAATCAGGAATCACTCTTACATTGTCTCCAATGGTGAAATTAGTGATGTTTGAACATCCAGTGAATCCCCTTGCCGTGCCAGAGCCTGCCAATGTGCAGTTGTCAGCATTGAACACTACCGACATCAGGCCACTGCAACCAGAGAATGCGTTGTTCCCAATGTATGTAACCGAGTTACCTATTGTTACCGAAGTCAAGCCGCTGCATCCATAGAACGCATTGTTCCCGATGTATGTAACCGCGTTGGGAATGGTTACCGATGTCAAATTGCTCAAACCATAGCACAAAAAATCAGGAATCACTCTTACATTGTCTCCAATGGTAAAATTAGTGATGTTTGAACATCCAGTGAACCCCCTTTCCGTGCCAGATCCTGCCAATACGCAGCTGTCAGCGTTGAATACTACCGACATCAGGCTGCTGCAATTATTGAAAGCGCGGTTTCCAATGGAGGTAACCGAGTTGCCTATGGTCACCGACGTCAAATCGCTACAATTATTGAACACGTCGTTTCCAATGGAGGTGACCGAGTTGGGAATGGTTACTGACGTCAGGCCACTGCAATTATAGAACGCATAGTTTCCGATGGAGATAACCGAGCTAGGAATGGTTACCGATGTCAAATTACTCATACCAAAGCATAAGTAAGCAGGAATCACTTCGACATTGTCGCCAAAAGTGAAACTAGAGATGTTTGAACATCCATAGAATGGACTTTCCATAAAACTACTTGCCGATGAGCAATTTATTGCGTTGAATACCACCGATGTCAGGCTGCCGCAATTATTGAATGCGCGGTTTCCAATTGAGGTAACCAAATTGGGAATGGTTACTGTCGTTAAACCGCTGCAACCAGAGAATGCGTCGTTCCCGATGGATGTAATTAAGTTGGGAATGGTTATCAACGTCAAGCCGCTGCAACCAGAGAATGCAGCGCTACCGATGGAGGTAACCGAGTTTGGGATGGTTACCGATGTCAGGCCGCTGCAACCAGAGAATGCATAGCTACCGATGGAGGTAACTGAGTTGGGGATGGTTACCGATGTTAGGCCGCTGCAATAAGAAAAAACGCAGTGCCCAATGGAGGTAACCGAATTGCCTATTGTTACCGACGTCAGGCCACTGCAATGATAGAACGCATAGTTTCCGATGGAGATAACCGAGTTGGGGATTGTTACCGACGTAAGACCACTACAATAAGAGAACGCGGAGTTTCCAATGGAGGTGACCGAGTTGGGAATGGTTACTGACGTCAGGCCACTGCAATTATAAAACGCCTCGTTTCCGATGGAGGTAACCGAGCTAGGAATGGTTACCAATGTCAAATTACTCATACCATAGCATAAGTAAGCAGGAATCACTTCGACACTGTCGCCAAAAGTGAAACTAGATATGTTTGAACTTCCATAGAATGGACTTTCCATAGAACTACTTGCCGATGAGCAATTTATAGCATTGAATACTACAGACGTCAAGCCGCTGCAACTAGAGAACGCGTTCTTCCCGATGTATGTAACCGAGTTGGGGACGGTTACTGTCGTCAGGCCGCTGCAACCAGAGAATGCATTGTTCCCGAGAGATTTAACCGCATAGGTAATTCCACCATAAGTTACACTATCAAGGATAATAAGATTTCCTGTTGGCTTTGTGTAACCACTCCAATAACTGCTAGGACAGGCGACTGATACCGTACCATTGCTGTTGATATTGTAGTACAAAGTCTGCCCCGAAGGAGTAACGGCGGAGAAATCATAAGCGAAAACCGCCTGACTGAACAATAATGCGGCAAATAAAAGAAATACTTGCTTTTTCATATCAATTAAATTTTATGGTTATTGGAATCGGAATATGGATGTTCTTTGTTGTATTTGTTTCTTTCTAATTCCTTTATCCTTTCTTCGTTGTTTAAAATTTCACGTTGCTTTTGCCTTTTGATAGTTTCCATACTGCGACTTATTTCTATCAACTCGGAAGGTCTTGCTTGAGAAATGCGTATAATCCCATTTTTGTAGGGAATAATAAACTCATCATTGTTGTCATTTCTCTCAAGGACATTTTTTCTCATCTTCTCCAGAATAGCCGCCCTCTTTTGGGTGTCTTGCTCTGTCTCATACTGTCTCAAAAGTTCCTCAAATTCTTCTGCTGTTGCCATATGTTTTCCTTTTTTTGTCCTCGGCTCGGAGGAATTAAACTAAACGAAGAAAGTGGAGCCATCCAGATTCCCCATCCCGAATGTAGGGCTTGGACTCCCTTGTACTTGGTACTAAATAGATAAGGTCTTTTGATGATGCTCCACTTGTTGTATGTCGTAGGTATACGAATACAATACAAGTGAGAAAACATTTACCGTATTCCGATTTAGTACCATTGTGAAGTGTCCAAGTTCACATTCGCGGAATAGAGAAAACGCGCTTTCTCTCGGTAAACCTATCAATCGGTTTACGAGTGCAAATATACAACTTTTTCTGCATCTGGCAAAAACTTTTTTCAATTTGATTATTATGAACAATGATAGTATATTGACCTACAGACATTCGCCATGATGTCTGTTGGGTGGTATCGGCTTAGTCGGGTGAACCGCAACGCCCATATCTTTTCCAAGTCTTCAAGAAAGGAGTTCGAGAATAGTTCGGCTCCGGGCATCAAAGAGATTTTGCAAGTAGTTCTAAATGTACAAAAATGCAAAAACCTTTTTTTTATATCCCCAATTTGGTCATAATTTGGTCATAATTTCAAAAAAGGTATGAAAAAGGGGTGCCAAACGACACCTGACTTTCCCTGAAATCGGTTGACAGATTTGGGATGGTTAAACTGAATTGGTTTACATTGTTTGCTTCATATCTCTTAGCCCGAAAAAGTTCATAAAAACGCAACCGATAACGGTTGCGTTATATTTTCGACAATTATCTGTCAACAAGTATATGGTTCCCATGATAAAAGCCTGATTATGGCGGCTTGGCATAAACACGACAATGAGTTCATAAAAACGCAGCCGATAACGGTTGCGTTATATTATCGACAATTTCTGTCAACAAGTATATAGTTCCCATGATAAAAGCCTGATTATAGCGGCTTGACACAAACACGACAATGAGTTCATAAAAACGCAACCGATAACGGTTGCGTTATAATATCGACAAATATCTGTCAACAAGTATATGGTTCCCATGATAAAAGCCTGATTATGGCGGCTTGACACAAACACGACAATGAGTTCATAAAAACGCAACCGATAACGGTTGCGTTATATTTTCGACAAATATCTGTCAACAAGTATATAGTTCCCATGATAAAAGCCTGATTATAGCGGCTTGACACAAAAATGACAATGAGTTCATAAAAACGCAGCCGATAACGGTTGCGTTATATTTGCGACAATTATCTGTCAACAAGTATATAGTTCCCATAATAAAAGCCTGATTATAGCGGCTTGACATAAACACGACAATGAGCACAGCAAAGATAACGCTCAGAATCAGGGTACTATATGTTTATGGCACGCTCGTGGCACGCTCGTGGCACGCTCGTGGCATGGTCGTGGCACGCTCGTGGCACGGTCTTGCCAAGGTGTTGCCAAGGTGTTGCCAAGGTGTTGCCACGGTCGATAACTAGACCCAAACGACTTTATTATGCCAATCCGACACAATCCATAACAGCAGGAAACAATATTGAAGGCAATTCCGCGTTATCTATAAAACCTTAACCTTTAATAGTTACAACATGGCAGACGACAAAAAGATTATCTTCTCGATGGTAGGTGTGGGTAAGCTGATTCCCCCCAGCCGGCAAATACTGAAGGACATTTACCTGAGTTTCTTCTATGGTGCGAAGATAGGCATTATTGGCCTCAACGGCAGCGGCAAATCCAGCCTTATGAAGATTATCGCCGGAGTCGACAAGGACTATCAGGGAGAGGTGGTCTTCTCGCCGGGCTACAGCGTGGGATACCTCGAGCAGGAACCCAAGCTCGACGATACCAAGACCGTCAAGGAGGTGGTGCAGGAGGCTGTACAGGAGACCGTGGATCTGCTGAAGGAGTACGACGAGGTGAACAACGCCTTTGCAGAACCCGATGCCGATTTCGATAAGCTCATTGCCCGTCAAGGCGAGCTGACCGAGTTGCTTGAAGCACACGACGCATGGAATCTTGACACCAAACTGGAGCGCGCGATGGATGCCCTCCGTTGTCCCGACGAGGACCAGCTGGTGAAGAACCTTTCCGGTGGCGAACGGCGTCGGGTGGCCCTATGTCGTCTGCTTCTGCAGGAGCCAGATATACTGCTACTCGACGAGCCTACCAACCACCTCGATGCCGAAAGCATCGACTGGCTCGAACAACATCTTCAGCAATACAAGGGCACAGTAATTGCCGTCACTCACGACCGCTATTTCCTCGATCATGTGGCCGGATGGATACTGGAACTGGATAGGGGAGAGGGTATACCCTGGAAGGGCAACTACAGCAGTTGGCTTGAGCAGAAGACAGCACGTCTGGCTATGGAGGAGAAGCAGGAAAGCAAGCGCCGCAAGACATTGCAGCGCGAACTGGAGTGGGTGCGCATGGCCCCCAAGGCGCGCCATGCCAAGGGGAAAGCACGTCTGGCGGCCTACGACCGACTCCTCAACGAAGATGTCAAGGAGAAAGAGCAGAATCTCGAAATCTTCATTCCCAACGGTCCCCGTCTGGGTAACAAGGTACTGGAGGTCAATGGCGTCAGCAAAGCCTACGGCGACAAGCTGCTGTACGAGAACCTTACCTTCAGCCTGCCTCCTGCCGGTATCGTGGGCGTGATAGGCCCCAACGGTTGTGGCAAGACCACACTCTTCCGCCTCATCATGGGGCTTGAGAAGCCCGACACAGGCACCTTCGAGGTGGGCGAGACCGTCAAGATAGGCTATATAGACCAGCAGCATGCCGAGATAGACCCTGAAAAGAGCGTATACGAGATGATTAGCGGTGGCAATGAGAACCTGCAGGTTGGCGGCCGACTAGTCAACTCGCGCGCATACATATCCCGTTTCAACTTCAGCGGCACCGACCAGAGCAAGAAGGTCGGTGTCCTCAGCGGTGGCGAGCGCAACCGTCTGCATCTGGCGTTGACACTGAAGAGCGAGGCCAATGTCCTGCTCCTTGATGAGCCGACCAACGATATCGACGTCAACACCATGCGTGCTCTGGAGGAGGGCTTGGAGAACTTCGCGGGATGTGCGGTTGTTATCAGCCACGACCGCTGGTTCCTCGACCGTATCTGCACCCATATCCTTGCCTTCGAAGGCGACTCACAGGTCTACTTCTTCGAGGGTGGATATACTGAATACGAGGAAAACCGCAAGAAACGGCTTGGCGACGATACACCTCACCGTATACACTACAAAAGACTGAAATAGGTGCTATTTGGGCCTTGACAAATTGTGAGATACTGTCCGATAACTGCTTGTTAAATAATGGTGTAAAAAAATATTTTGCCATATCGGAAAATAGTTGTACTTTTGCACCCTCAAAAAACAAGAGCGGGAGTATAGCTCAGCTGGTTCAGAGCGCCTGCCTTACAAGCAGGAGGTCACTGGTTCGAACCCTGTTACTCCCACGTTCAAAGCCCTCAAAAAGAGGGCTTTTTTACATTATTTAAGAATTCATTTCATTGCCGGATAGTACAATAGTTGTATCTTTGCAATTAATAAAACGAAGTAATAATAATAGTATAACCTTAAAAAACAGAAAGATGAAGAAAGTTTTATCATTCTTTGGTTGCGCCCTTTTCGTGGCCGCCATGACCATCTCCTGCGGCCACAAGACCGAGGAGGCTGTTGACAGCACTGAATGCACTGTCGAAGAGACCGCTACCGAGGCTGCCGCCCCCGTTGAGGCTGCTGCCGCCACCATGAGCGATGCAGAGCATGCCGCCATGCTTGACGCTGCCCGTGAAGCTGGCCGTGCCAAATGCAACTGCTACAAGACTGATGCCGCCAGCGTTGAGAGCTGCATCCGTGGCATCCTGGCCCAGAGCTACGCTGCCTATCAGGACAACGAGGAGTTCAAAGCCGTCATGGACGAGGAGTTCAACAGCTGCGTGAAAGAGAAAGCCACCGAGGCCGTCAAGGAAGCTGGTGACAAGGCTATCAAGGCCGGTGCCAACGCTCTCGCCGACAAACTCAGCAAGAAGAAATAAGTAATCTTGTAGAGCAACATGAGACAGGCCCCAGGTAAATCTCGTGGGACCTGTCTTCTTTTTTTTACATTATGAAGAAGGTAGTAGTCTGTATGCTGGCAGTGGGCGGCCTGCTGTTTGGCGCCTGCCGGCACCAAGAATTGCCCGACGGGGTGATAGATGGCGAGCGAATGGCGGCGTTCCTCACCGAGGCGTACATGCTTGAAGCGTCGTATGCCATAGGCAGCCAATATAATTACGACTCGATAAACCCCGATGCCTTGCTGGCATATGACACGGTGCTGCGTCGTCTGGACCTGGATCGAGAAACGGTGGAGAAAAGCCTGGATTACTATACAAAACACCCCGACGAGTATGCCAAGATACAGGCCGAGGTGATAGAGAACCTGAGCCAACAGGGGCCCAAGAGATAATTGTCTACAGAGGCAGTCCGCCGAAGGTGATGGAAAGGTTGCAGGTGCGGCATTCTTCCACGTTGGTCACTTCACGGTCTACCCAACTGCGGTAGTCGAACATGGTGGCGGTTACGCGCGCTGTAAGTTTCTTCTCGTCGTTATTGTATTTCAAGACCGAGGTGGTCAAGTCGAGTGGCCACCAGTCGCCAGTGCGTGTTCCGTCGGGCGACTTGATTTCGCCCTTTTCGTAGTACAGCAGTGCGCCTCCCTGAGCGTCGCCTGTGAGGGCGCCGGGTATGGTGTATCCCACACCGGGGTCGGAAACGATGCGGTGGTTTGTGTGGTTGCCGCCCGGCTCGAGGAATATCCTTAACTTGAAAGCGGGATATTTAGAGCCTGGCTTGTGGGCTGTGATGTTTGCCCAACGATAGGCCGAGAATTGTTGCTGTTCAATGGTGGCTTCGTAGGTTAAGCTTTTCCACTGTTTGCCGTCGAATATGACGATGATGCTGTCGGTTATTTCGAGGCCGGTGGAGTCGTCGTATTCGGTATAGTGGTGTTCCTGTGGCTCTTCTTCGCCGCACGAGGTGAAGAAGGAACTGCCGGCGATGAGGGCGGCAACGGCGAGTAGCAGGAGGTGTGTCTTGTGTTTCATTTTTGATGAATTTTAACCTATAACGCGGGTGATACTGCTTTATTGTGTAAGGTTAATAAAAAAGCAGCGGTAGTGATACCGCTGCTTTTTTGTTGACCTTTTGGGTCTGAGGTATTGTTATTTTTCCTCTTTCAGTTTTTGGAAGATGTCGAGGTCGCCGAGGGTGGTCTTTTCGAGGTTCTCGTTGATCTGCTTGACGGTCTTCTTGGTGGTGCGCTCGCGGCGGTCCTCACCCTCGCGAGCTGCCTCGGCGGCTTCCGAGAAGGTGCGGGTGTGGGACACGACGATGCGCTTGCTCTCCTTGCTGAACTCGATGACCTTGAAGTCGAGGGTCTCGCCCTGGCGGGCTTTGCTCTTGTCTTCCTTGTCGAGATGGCGCATGGGGGCGAAGGCCTCGACGTCGTAGGGCAGCATGACGGTGGCGCCCTTGTCGTTCATGTTGACAATCTTGCCTTGGTGGACGCTGCCGATGGTGAAGAGGCTTTCGTAGACATCCCAGGGGTTCTCTTCGAGCTGCTTGTGGCCGAGGCTGAGGCGACGGTTTTCGGCATCGACCTCGAGGACCACGACGTCGATCTTCTCGCCAATCTTGGTGAACTCGGCGGGGTGTTTGATTTTCTTGCTCCAGCTGAGGTCGCTGATGTGGATGAGGCCGTCGACGCCCTCTTCCAGTTCGACGAAGATGCCGAAGTTGGTGAAGTTGCGCACGGTGGCGGTGTGTTTGCTGCCGACGGGGTAGCGCTCGGCGATGCTGAGCCAGGGGTCGGGCATGAGCTGGCGGATGCCGAGGCTCATCTTGCGGTTTTCGCGGTCGAGGTTGAGGATGACGGCTTCGACCTCGTCGCCCACTTTCAGGAAGTCCTGAGCGGAACGGAGGTGCTGGCTCCAGCTCATCTCGCTGACGTGGATGAGGCCTTCGACGCCAGGCATGACCTCGACAAAGGCACCGTAGTCGGCGATGACGACGACTTTACCTTTGATGTGGTCACCTTCCTTGAGGTTGGGATCGAGGGCATCCCAAGGATGAGGAGTGAGCTGCTTGAGGCCGAGGGCTATGCGGCGTTTGGCCTCGTCGAAGTCGAGTATGACGACGTTGATTTTCTGGTCGAGGCTGACCACCTCTTCGGGGTGGTTGATGCGGCCCCAGCTGAGGTCGGTGATGTGGATGAGGCCGTCGACACCGCCCAGGTCGACGAAGACGCCGTAGCTGGTGATGTTCTTGACGACGCCTTCCAGCACCTGGCCTTTCTCGAGGTGGCTGATGATTTCGGCTTTCTGGGCCTCGATTTCGTCCTCGATGAGGGCTTTGTGGCTGACGACAACGTTCTTGTATTCGTGGTTGATCTTGACAACCTTGAACTCCATCTGCTTGCCGACGTACACGTCGTAGTCGCGGATGGGCTTGACATCGATCTGGCTGCCGGGCAGGAAGGCTTCGATGTTTTCGAATACGGTGACGATCAGGCCGCCTTTGGTGCGGCTCTTGACGTAACCGGTGATGATTTCCTGGCTTTCGTAGGCTTGGTTGACGCGCTCCCAGCTCTTGAGGATGCGGGCTTTCTTGTGGCTGAGCATGAGCTGGCCATTGGCATCCTCCTGGCTCTCGACGTAGACCTCGATTTTGTCGCCGGCCTTGAAGTCGGGGTTGTAGCGCAGTTCGCCGGCGGGTATTACGCCGTCGCTCTTGGCTCCGACGTTGACCACGGCTTCGCGATCGTTGATGGCCACGATGGTGCCTTCGATGACTTCCTGTTCGGTGAAGGCGTTGAAGCTCTTCTCGTAGGCTTCGTTCTTCTCGGTGGCTTCTTGTTGTTTGATTTTACCGGCTTTCTCCTCGACGGCTTCCCAGTCGAATTCTGCCAGCGGTTGCACATTCTTGTAGTCCATGTGTGTGGATCTGGTTGTTGTTTGTGTGCCTCCTGCCGTGGCACGGGTGATACTTTTGTTTGTGTAAGTCGTTTAGTAGCAGCCGGTTGGCAGGTTTCTGGCGCACAAAACGACTTTGCAAAGATACAACTTTTGTCCGATATGGCAAAATTATTTTTGTTTTATATATAAATTGTGCTCTTTGGAGTCTGCGTCATGACCTCTGCATGGGTTCAAAGGCGGGTGTGTGGCGCATGAAGACCGTGGCTGCGCCGTGTGTGGTACGGCTGGAGTCGGACCATATACGGACATGATACGGACATGATACGGACATGATACGGACTTGACTCGGACTTGGTCCGGACTATGTGTTGACAATCAGGCTATTGTGAAGCGCGGAAAGTGGGCCTTCGTCCGGAGGGGATGCAAATGGGGTCAAGATGCTGTGGCGCAGAGTGTTGGCTGCGGTGGGCTCAGGTGCGCGGCAGGAATTGGACGTCGGCGGCGTCGACCAAGCCGAGCGAGATGGCTTTGGCCACGCGGGCGGCCGATTTGTTGACGATGTCGAGTCGCACGGAGAGGTCTTTCTGCCGCTGTTGCACCACTTTGTCGGTCTCGCCGAGGCGGTCGCTTATCTCGCTGGCGGTGCAGCCGGCGGCCTCGAGCAGCAGCAGGGTGTGTTCGGTGGGGGTGAGGGAGAGCGAGGGGTCGTGGTTGGCGGCGATGGCGAAGTAGCGTTCGGCGGCTTCCTTGAGGGTGAGCATGACGGGGTAGTTGAAGTAGCATTGTTCGCCGCGTTCGAGGCAGGCTATGGCGCGCAGTATGTTTTCGATGCTGAATCCGCCGGCGGCGTTTTTGCTCACGAAGGCATTGGCGCCCAGAGCCAGGGCGTCCATGACCACGCGCCCTATGTCGTGCAGCCGCTGTTCGCGGTCGGCGTCGGGCATGGCGTTTTGTTGTGGGTTGTCGAAGCGGCCCGAGAAGATGATGATGCGTACCGAGGGGTAGCGCTCGTGGACGCGGCGGGTGATGGCCAGGCCGCCGGTGGGCTCGCCTTGGAATTCCATGTCGACCAGCAGGTAGTCGGGCGGCTCTATGTTGCCCAGGGCTGCCAACAGGGCCGGGCCGTCGGCAAAGGTGTCGACCATTTCGACGCGGCGGGTGACGCTGGCGTCTATGTCGCCGCTCTCGACGTTCATCGAGCGGCTGTTCATTTCCATCTTCACCACCTTGCGTATCAGCGGTTCGTCGTCGACCATCATTACACGGATTGGGGTCATAGTCATATTGGGGATTAAGGGTCTTTTGGTTTTCGGTTTTTGGGGTCTTTATACTGCGGCCAGTCGAGCGTGGACGGTGGTGCCGCGGCCGGGTTCGCTTTCGACCCACAGTTTGCAGCCGCGGCGGGTCAGGTCGTCGTGTTTGCCGATGATGTAGCGACACAGTATCAGTCCGAAGCCGTGCTCGCTGCCTTCTGGCAGGGTGCGGTCGGCGCGGAACAGCGAGTCGCGTTGCTCGGCGCTCATGCCGCTGCCGGTGTCGCTCACCGCAATGTCGACCATGTTGGCCTCGGGGGCGGGGGCGGCGGTGACGGTCACGCTGCCGGCCGTGGTGTGTTGCAGGGCGTTGTTCACCAGGTTGCGCAGCATGATGGTGGCGAGCAGGCGGTCGCCGTAGACGGTTAGGTTGGTGTCGGCGAAGCGCAACACCACGCCGGCGGCCGGCTGCACGGACTGGCGGCTCACGTCGTCGAACACCTCTTGTAGGTCGAAGTGTGAGGCATGGAAGGTCAGTCCGCTCGGCACCGACAGGCGGGTCCACGACTTTATGTTGTCGAAGGTGCGCAGCAGCTGACCGAGCACCTCGTCGCGCACGGCGGGGTCGAGGCCGGGGCGGCTCAGGTAGCCCATGAAGGGGCTTACGTCGTGGCGCAGCACGCTGAGGCAGGTCTCGACGTTGGCTATGCGTTCCACGTCGCGCCGCTTGGCCTCTTCCAGCTGCCGCTTCTCGCGCCGCAGTCGTTTTATACTCAGCCATAACAGCACTGACAACACAGTCAGGGCCAGTGTCATGGCACCCATGGCAATGGCGGTGCGGCTCATCCAGTGGCTGCGGCGGGTGGCCGAGGCCAGGGTCTGCTGCAGGGCAAAGTCCTCGCGCTCGTTCTGGCGTATGTACTCCTGCAGGTCGGCATAGTGGCTGTACCAGCGGCGAAGGTCGTCGTCCGATGCGGGGTAGCGGCTGCGAATCAGCACGTCGAACAGAGACAGCTCCATCTTGGGCGCCGAGAATGGTATCCAGCGCTGGCCGTCGCCACCTTTGCTGTTGCGCAGGGCCTGCACTGCCTCCATCCATTCGGCCAGCACCTTGTGGGCCACGGCGGTGTCGGCCGTCAGCAGCGCATAGCGGGCCGTCGAGGTGGTTCCTCCGAGCATCTGGTAAAAGTCGCCGTAGTCGAAGAAGGCCTCGCGCGCTTCGTTGTAAAGGAATAGCACACTGTCGGGCGGCACGGTGCCGGGCATGCTCTTCAGTGCCAGCGCCATCATCTGCACTGTGTTGGCATAGTGGTAGAGGCAGAAGGCTCCCGGCAGCTCGAGCAGTCGCAGGTTGTCGTTGCAGTATTTCAGGGCCGTGGTGCTCTCGCCGGCGCTCTGCCAGCCGTAGGCCATGGCGTAGTTGAGGGCCATGTCCTGGGCATAGTCGACTTTCAGCTCGGCACGTGTGGCTTCGGCCTCGTCGAGCAGGGTGCGGACATCGGCCTCGCGTCCGTCGCGGTAGTGGAAGTTGAGCACCAGCGATGTGATGTAATACTCGCTTTGGGCATAGTCGAACAGCATGTTGCGTCGGTTGCGGCGCAGCACACCGCTGTGCTCTATGTCGTGCAGCAGGCGGTAGCTGTCGGCTATGCGACAGTCGCGCTGCAGCAGGCGGGCCTCCAGCAGGTCGTGGATGACCCATTCGATGTCGCCGTTGCGCATCCCTTTTTGCCGCAGGCCGATGGTTTTGTCCACGCAATCCAGCATCAGGTTGGCGTTTGAGCGGTCGCTTTTCTGGTAGTAGGCAAACGCCATGTTGTTCAACGCCCGCAACTCGCCGTCCACGTACTCGGGCAATGAATCGGCGATGTACTGTAACGCCTGCTGCGAGAGGTCGATACACAGTGCCGGGTCGCGGTAGCGGTTGACGAAAGCTTCGCGGTTCAGGCCGTCGACGCGCGATCGCCGCAGAGGGTCGACGGTAGCCTGTTCTTGACATCCGGTGAGCAGCAAAAAAAAGGCTGCGATGGTGCAAAATAAATATTTTTTCACGCCGCAAAGATACAAAATAAAAACAATATGGCAGTTAAAAATCACCATATTACGTAAATTGTTGCAAAATTATTTGGCCGGTTTACAAAAAGGTTGTATCTTTGCACCGCTTTTTAAGAGCAAAAAGGTCGTTTGGCCGAGGGGCTAGGCACAGGTCTGCAAAACCTGCTACTCCGGTTCAAATCCGGAAGCGACCTCGAAAGTAGAGAAGCCAGAGCGGCTTCTCTTTTTTGTTGCATTTCGTTCACTGTGAGCGTGGTGGTGTGGCGCCGATCGGTTGTGACGAAAAAAAAGTTGCTTTTTAACATCTATATGAAAGTTTTTGCGTATCTTTGCACCGCTTTTTTAGGGCGACAATTTATTAACTAACATAAAATAAAGTATTATGACATCACTATTGATTACATTGCAGGCCGTGGCAGGCATCGCCTGGAGTTACATTGGCGCCGCCATTGGAGCAGGTCTCGCCACTGTGGGTGCTGGTATCGGCATCGGTAAAATCGGCCAGGGCGCCATGGAAGGCATGGCCCGTCAGCCCGAAGCCGGCGGCGACATTCGCTCGACGATGATTATTGCTGCCGCACTGGTAGAAGGTGTCGCCTTCTTCGCGGTGGTTCTGTGCCTGCTGGTTGTGCTCAAGTAAGCACTGCTGCAAACAACAAAAAGGGGCAGCGGTTGGCTGCCCCATTTCAAATCGACTAAGAGACAAGACTGTATATGAACAACCCTCTGATTAACCCAGGCCTCGGTACCTTTGTATGGATGCTTGTATCGTTCGGTATACTGGCGTTCATACTTATCAAGTTTGGATGGCCGGCACTCCTCAAGTCGCTGCACCAGCGCGAGGAAGCCATAGCCGAGTCGCTCAACGAGGCCGCCAAGGCGCGCGAGGAAATGAAAACCCTGGTGGCGCACAACGAGGAACTGCTTCGTCAGGCCAAAATCGAACGCGACGACATGTTGCGCAAGGCCCGCATGGCCGGCGACGAGATTGTGGAAGAGGCCCGTGCCAAAGCTACCGCCGAGGCCAACCGTATCGTCGACAGTGCACGCGAGAACATCGAGTACGAGAAGCTTAAAGCGATGCACGAACTGAAGAACGAGATAGCAAATCTAAGCATAGGTATCGCCGAGAAGCTGATACGTGCCGAGTTGAGTGACAAGTCAAAGGCCGATGCTTTGATTGCTAAGGAAATGGAGCGTATGCAACTGAACTAACCATGAACAACTACCGCATCAATACCAACTATGCCAAGGCGCTGTTGCTGCTGGCCACCGAAAGGGGCGAGGCCGATCGTGTGATGGACGACATGCGCCTTGTGAACGAGGTGATGGCCTCAAACCGCGAGTTGCGTGTAGTCTTCGCCAACCCCACGGTGCCCCACGACCGCAAGGCCGCCGTGGCACAGCAACTGTTTGGCGAACGTGTGAGCAAGGCCACCATGGCATTCCTGCTTTTCGTGGTTAAGAAAAACCGCTCCGTCAACCTGCAAGGCATAAGCGAGTCGTTCATGTCCCAATGGCGTGATGCCAATGGCATTGTGCTGAGCGACCTGGTTACGCACCAGCCAATTGACGATCGCGCCCGCGAGATGGCAACCCGCATGGTGGAAGACTATACCGGTCGCAAGGTGGAGCTCCACGATCGCACCGACCCCAATATGTTGGGTAGTTTCAAACTGGAATTCGACAACAAGATGTACGATGCTCGCATACGTACCAAAATACGCAAGCTCCGCATTGAGTTTGCAAGGAATGATTACGAAAGTAAACTGTAAACACTATGTCAGATATTAAGCCTGCCGAAGTATCGGCAATCTTGAAACAACAGTTGGCTGAAGTCAACCTCGACGTAGAACTCGAGGAGGTGGGCACGGTGCTCACCGTCGGCGACGGCATTGCTCGTGTCTATGGACTGAACAACGCCCAAAGTGGCGAACTGGTAGAGTTCGACAACGGCGACCAAGGTATTGTGCAGAACCTCGAAGAAGACAATGTGGGTGTTGTGATGCTTGGCGAGGTGAGCACGATTAATGAAGGCGACACAGTGAAACGCACACGTCGTATTGCTTCGCTGCCAGTCGGAGAAGGTCTGTTGGGCCGTGTAATCAACACTATAGGCCAGCCCATTGACGGCAAGGGCCCCATAATGGGAGAGCTGTTCGAAATGCCTATCGAGCGCAAGGCCCCGGGTGTTATCTATCGACAGCCGGTGGAGCAACCCTTGCAGACAGGTATCAAAGCTATCGACTCGATGATTCCTATTGGCCGAGGACAGCGCGAACTCATCATCGGCGACCGTCAGACCGGTAAGACTGCCATCGCAATCGATACCATCATCAACCAGAAAAACAACTACGATGCCGGCGACCCGGTGTACTGTATCTATGTGGCATGTGGTCAGAAGGGTTCCACGGTAGCCAACCTTGTTAAGAATCTCGAGGAGAAAGGCGCCATGGAATATACCGTAGTGGTGGCTGCCACGGCTAGCGACCCTGCCGCCATGCAGTTCTATGCCCCCTTTGCAGGTGCCGCCATCGGCGAGTACTTCCGTGACACTGGACGCAACGCCTTGGTTATTTACGACGACCTCTCGAAGCAGGCCGTGGCCTATCGCGAGGTTTCGCTGCTGCTGCGTCGCCCGCCCGGACGCGAGGCTTACCCCGGCGACGTGTTCTATCTGCACAGCCGTCTGCTCGAGCGCGCTGCCCGTATAATACAGAACGACCAGATAGCCGCCCAGATGAACGATCTGCCGGCGTCGTTGCGCGGCAAGGTGAAGGGTGGTGGTTCGCTCACTGCACTCCCCATTATTGAGACGCAGGCTGGCGACGTATCGGCCTATATTCCGACCAACGTGATTTCGATTACCGACGGCCAAATCTTCCTTGAGACCAACCTCTTCAACAGTGGTGTCCGTCCGGCCATCAATGTCGGTATCTCGGTGTCGCGTGTGGGTGGCAAGGCCCAGATTAAGTCGATGAAGAAAATCGCCGGTACGCTGAAGATGGACCAGGCACAGTATCGCGAACTGGAAGCATTCTCTAAGTTTGGCTCAGATCTTGACGCTGCCACAAAGGCTGTGCTCGACAAGGGTGCACGCAACGTGGAAGTGCTAAAGCAGCCGCAGTTCAGCCCGATGCCCGTAGAGGAACAGGTGGCCATAATCTATTGCGGCACCAACGGATTGCTGCAGAAAGTGCCGGTAGACAAGGTGCGCGACTTCGAGAGGATGTTCCTTACCCTTATGAAGCAAGAGCACGCCGACGTGCTGGCCAATCTGAAAGCCGGCAAGCTGGTCGACGCCGACCTGCAGACCATGAAGGCGGTAGCATTGGATACAGCAGAAAGGTATAAGTAATGGCCAACCTGAAAGAAGTACGCACGCGCATAGCCTCTGTCAGCTCGACGCAGCAGATCACTTCGGCAATGAAGATGGTCTCGGCTGCCAAGTTCCGCCGTGCGCAAAACGCCATCGTTGGCATGCGTCCCTATGCAGCCCAGCTTAACGAGATAATCGCGAGCATCGATGTGGCCGACGGCGTGAGGACGCCTTACCACGCTGCGCGCGAAGTGAAGAGGGTTGTGCTGGTGGTTGTCACCAGCAACAAAGGCCTCTGCGGAGCCTTCAATAGCAACGTTCTCAAACTGGCCCAGCAGCGTATCGACCACTGGCGTGGTGCCAAGGCCGAAATAAGTGTGTTGTCAATAGGAAAGAAGTCGTCCGAACAGCTGACTCGCCAGAAAGACTTGCGTGTCAGTGTGCATGACGAATTGCTTGACGCTCCTGCCTTCGACGCTGTGGCACAGTTGGCCGACGGCCTGATGACCGACTTCGCCGAGAAGCGCATAGATCGTGTGGAACTGATATACAATCAGTTCAAGAATTCGTTGTCGCAGATACTCTCGTGTGAGCAGTTCCTACCGGTAGCGCCGGCCTCCAAGTCGTCTTCCAGCAAGAGCGATATTGGCAACGACTACATTTTCGAGCCGTCGAAGGAGGACATCATGCGCGAGATGGTGCCACTTACTTTGCGGTCGACTTTCTACCGTGTCGTTCTCGACTCGCTGGCTGCCGAGCATGGCGCCCGCATGACGGCTATGCAGAAAGCCACCGACAATGCGACCGAGTTGCTGAAAGACCTGAGGCTGAGTTACAACAAGGCGCGTCAGGCCTCGATTACCAACGAGATAATAGAGATAGTAAGCGGCTCTGAGGCTTTGAAAGGCTAAGGCGCTGGAACCTAAGCACTGATACGGGACGGTACCAGTGCTTTTTTATTTGACACAGTAAATAACCGAAAGTAAAAAAGAACACAAAAACAGGCCTTTGTAAGTACTTCAACCCAGGGCTCTTCATCCATCCGGTCCGTATTTGGTCCGACTCTGGTCCGTATCAAGTCCGACTCCGGTCGGTTCCAGGACGCTGTGGAGACGTCGGGATAAGGGGCGCAAAAGGTAGATGATGCTAAGAAAAGTAATTGATTGTATGAAGCGTATAGTTTTTTTGTCGACGATGGTGGTGCTGCTGACGGCAGTGCAGGCCAAGCCCGTCGACCCGACGATGGCCATGCAGGTGGCACGGCGCTATCTGTCGCAGGCTGAGCTGACAGTGACGGCTTTGCCAGAGATGTATCTGGTGGCTCCGGCCGATGGCAAGGGTTTCGTGCTGGTGGCGGCCGATGATTGTGTGCGGCCGGTGCTGGCCTATTCGCCTACCGAGACTTTCGTCGTCGAGAATATGCCTGCGCATGTGGCTGACTGGATTGACGGCTACCGAATCAATATCGCCGCTCTGCGTGCGGCCGGTGTTTCGCAGGCGCCGAGCGTGGCGGCCGAGTGGGAGGAGGTGCCTCCGCGGGCATTGGCAACCGACTCGGTGGCGCCCATGCTCACTACGCAGTGGCGCCAGTCGTGGCCCTATAATATCTATTGTCCCTACGATACGGCTCAGGATGTCTACGCTGTAGTAGGCTGTGTGGCCACGGCCATGGTGCAGGTGATGAAGTATTGGAACCATCCGACAGTGGGGTGGGGGAGCACGAGCTATACCCATCCGGTCTATGGTACCCTCTCGGCCAATTTCGGTGCCACTACCTACCATTGGGACCTGATGCCCGACCAGTTGGACTGGACCAGCGACAGCGCCGAGATTGATGCCGTGGCACGCGTGTCTTACCATGCCGGCGTGGCGGTGAACATGAACTACAGTCCTAACTCGAGCGGTGCGCAGGTGATGTCGTATGGCGACCCTAACTACGCTTCGGCCGAGAACGCTTTCCGCACCTACTTCCGCTACAGTCCCATGATGCGCGGTGTGTACAAGAGCAATTATAGCGACAGCGAATGGGATTCGCTGTTATTGTATGAGTTACAACGCAGCAGGCCGGTGTATTACGCTGGCTACCATGATTATTCGGGCCACGCTTTCGTGCTCGATGGCTACGACGGCAACGGCAAGTTCCATATCAACTGGGGTTGGGGCGGCTATTGCGACGGCTACTACGCCATCGACTCGCTTGCGCCCAGTCCGGGAGGTACCGGCGGCAACGCCACGAGCACCTACAACGAAGGCAATGTGGCGATTATAGGATTGATGCCTTCGGTGCTGGCCGACGACGGCATAGCGGTGGTCGACATGGAGGCTCCCGCCGACCAGGGCTACATCGACGGCAACGGCAACTATGTGGCCTATGTGGACACTATAAATGTGGCAGCGCGTGCGGCCGAGGGCTACCGCTTTGTAAGGTGGTCGAACACGGGTTCGCAGGTGAACCCGCTGCGGTTTGTTGCCACGGGTAACCTTGTAGACACGGCCGAGTATGAGGCCATCGGCGGCGACACCATCGGCTTCAGCGGTGATTACTTCGCCAGTGCGTGGCACGACGACTACGGCGCCACCACCGAGTGGGGCATGCGTCTGCCAGCCTCGATGCGCGCTCCGATGCGCAAGCTCAGCGCCGTCCAGTTGTTTGTCTACCAGCAAGACCTCTACACTTTGCGCATCTATTTGGGCGACAGCATCAACGATGCAGGCTTGGTCTACGAAGAAGACTTGGTGCGCGACTTCAGTGGTAGTCTCAACCAGTGGCATACCTTCGAGTTGGCGACCCCTGTGCCCATACCAGAAGGAAGCACCGTGTGGATTACCTTCAGCTGCTTCGGCGGCGGCTATCCCGCGGCGCAGTCGTACTACAGCGGCAACAGCAATGCCAGCTGGTATCACCTGCCCCAGGGGTGGGTGCCCTACGACGACCACGGTGTCTATGCCTCGTGGATGATACGTGCCGTGCTCGAGGAACGCACTTGCTATGTCGACATCAAGAACGTGGGCCTCTGCGATGAGAGTACCTTCTACGGCGAGGGCTACTACAATATCGGCGAGACGGCCACCGTGGGTGTAGGCGACGAGTTCTTCACAAACTGGCAGGACATCAATACCACCGACAACCCCATCACCTTTACCGTCACCCAGGATACCACCTTCTATGCCTACTGCCGTTGTGCCGGCATAGTCGATGCCGACCTCGACGGTCTCAAGGTGCGCTTCGAGAATCGCACCGTCGTGGTCGATGCCCCCGAAGGAGCCGAGGTGTACTACTTCGACCTGCAAGGACGTCTGCTAGCCAAGGGCCGCCGCTTCGAGGCTCCGCAGGCCGGCGTCTATGTCATCAAGGTCGACGGCATGCTGCCCAGACGCATCATAATCATCTGACGTGGAACAATAGAGTAAACAACCAAAATAACTATAATGACTATGGATAATAAACAGACAAAACAGAAAGTGGCCATAGTGCCGGTAATCACAATGTTCTTCATGTTTGCCATGATTAGCTTTGTGACCAACATGGCCGCCCCGTTCGGTAATATCTGGAAGAACCACTACGAGTGGGCCGGTATGTTGGGCAACATGATGAACTTCCTTGCCTATCTCATTATGGGTATCCCCGCAGGCAAGCTGATGGCTCGCATCGGCTACAAGAAGACCGCCCTCATAGCTTTGGGTGTCGGCTTCTGCGGCATGGTGGTGCAGTACCTCTCCAGTTTGGTAGGTGCCGAGACGGCTACCTTCACTGTTGGAGGCGAGCCCGTGATGCTCAACTTCATCATCTATCTGTTGGGCGCTTTCATCTGCGGTTTCTGTGTATGTATGCTCAACACCGTGGTCAACCCTATGCTCAACTTGTTGGGCGGCGGCGGCAACCGCGGGAACCAACTCATACAGACCGGCGGTACCCTCAACTCGCTCACTGGTACCCTCACCCCGCTGCTCGTAGGTACCCTGATTGGTACCGTCACCAGCAGCACCTCGATGAGCCATGTGGCACCGCTGCTGTTCATCGCCATGGGTGTCTTTGCCGTGGCTTTTGTGGTGATGCTTTTTGTCTCGATACCTGAACCCCGCTGCAACACCGCTACTGGTGCTAGTGTCGTGAAATCGCGCTATTCCGCCTGGAGTTTCCGCCATCTGGTGCTCGGTGTGGTGGCTATTTTCTTCTATGTCGGTATCGAGGTCGGCATACCCGCCGAGCTCAACTTCTACCTTACCGACGACCCGCTGTGCGGTGCCGCCATCGGCGGTGCTGTGGCTGCTGTCTATTGGCTGCTCATGATGGTGGGGCGTGCTGCCAGTGCCGCTATCAGTGGCAAGGTGAGCACTCGCACCCAGCTTTCCATAGTGTCGCTTTTGGCCATCGTCCTCATCGTCGTGGCTATCATTATACCGTCGTCGGTACGTGTCTCGATGCCGGGTTATAGCGTGGCCGACGGCTTCTCGATGTTCCAGGTGCCCCTCAGCGCCCTCTTCTTAGTACTCTGTGGCCTCTGCACCTCGCTCATGTGGGGTGGCATCTTCAACCTCTCGGTCGAGGGCCTCGGCAAGTACACCGAACAGGCTTCCGGCATCTTCATGATGATGGTCGTTGGCGGCGGCGTCATGCCCCTTATTCAGGATGCCATTGCCGGTGCCATCGGCTACATGGGCTCCTACTGGCTTGTGGTTGCCATGCTTGCATACATTCTCTTCTATGCCCTTGCGGGTTCCAAGAACGTAAACCGTGATATACCGGTAGACTAATCATGCGCTACGAAGTAGACTTTTTGGTTGTGGGGTCCGGCATCGCCGGCCTCAGTTTCGCCCTCAAGGTGGCCCCCTATGGCAAAGTGTGCATACTGACCAAGGGCGACGCCGCCGAGGGTAGCACCCGCTATGCACAGGGCGGTATTGCCGCTGTGATGTACGACAGCGACTCGTTCGACAAACACATACAAGACACTTTGGTTGCTGGCGACGGCATCTGCGACCGCGAGGTGGTGGAGATGACCATCCGCGAGGCTCCCGACCGCATTCGCGAGTTGGTGCAGTATGGCGTCAACTTCGACCTCGACCGCAAGGGCGACCGCTTCGACCTGCATCGCGAGGGTGGCCACAGCGAGTTCCGCATCCTGCACCACAAGGACAACACCGGAGAGGAGATAGAACGCGGTCTGCTCGAGGCTGCCAGACGCCATCCTAATATAGAGCTCAAGGAACGCCAGTTTGCTATCGACATCATCACCCAGCACCACTTGGGCCAGCGCGTCACCAAGCACACTCCCGACATTGAGTGCTACGGCGTCTATGCCCTCGACTGCGACACCAATCGTATCGATACCTACCTGGCCCGCGTAACCCTGCTGGCAACCGGCGGCATGGGCAATGTATATAGCACTACCACCACCCCCGTCATCTCGACCGGCGACGGTGTGGCCATGGTGCACCGCGCCCGTGGTGTGCTCAGCGACTTGGAGTTTATGCAGTTCCACCCCACCTCGCTCTACAATCCTGCCGAAAAGCCAGCCTTCCTCATTACCGAAGCTATGCGTGGTGCCGGTGCCATACTCAAAGACCGCAATGGGCACGAGTTTATGCAGAAGTACGACAAGCGCCTCTCGCTGGCACCGCGCGACATTGTGGCTCGCGCCATCGACAACGAGATGAAGCTCAGTGGCAAGGATTACCTATACCTCGACGCCCGCGAGATAGGCAAGAAGCATCTCATCGAAGGCTTCCCCACCATCTATGCCAAGTGCCTCTCGATAGGCATCGACATAACCCGCGACATGATACCCATCCGGCCGGCAGCCCACTACCAGTGTGGTGGCATCAAGGTCGACCGACGTGGTGAGTCGTCCATACACCACCTTTTTGCCGCCGGCGAATGCAGTTGCACAGGCCTGCATGGCGGCAACCGGCTGGCCTCAAATTCGCTGCTCGAAGCTGTGGTCTACGCCCACAATGCAGCCATGGCCGCCATCGACGAGTATAAGGCAATAGACTTCAAGACCGAGGTGCCCGACTGGAATGCCGAGGGTATGGTCCTCAACGAAGAGATGGTGCTCATCACCCAGACCAAGCGTGAGCTGCAGGAAATCATGTCTAACTATGTGGGCATAGTGCGCAGCGACCTGCGTCTGCAACGTGCTTTCGACCGACTGAACCTTATCTTCCGCGAGACAGAAGACCTCTACAACCGCTCGGTCCTCACCGAACCTCTCAGCGAACTACGCAACCTCATAGCCTGCGCCTATCTTATCATCAAGATGGCACGTGCCCGCCGACAGAACGTAGGCCTGCACTACTCGCTTGATCTAGTGTAGTGTGGTGGGCGAGGCTGTGATTAGTCGAGTGCAGCCTGAATGCTCATCTCGTACAGCTCGGCTGGCGTGATGCCCATGGCCCGAGCCTGTTTGGGTACTATGCTCTCGGCGCTCTGGCCAGGGATGGTGTTCACCTCCAGGAAGTAGAGCTCCTTTTCGTCGGTGTTGTATATAAAGTCGAAGCGTACGATGCCACGGCAGCCTAGAAGGTCGTATAGGCGGTACGACACTTCTTGGATGTGGTGGGCTATAGAGTCGTCGACCTCGGCGGGACATACCTCGTTGCTGAAGCCGTCGTATTTGGCTGCGTAGTCGAAGAACTCGTGTCCGCCAATGGGGATAATCTCTGTAACAGGGAAGACGAGTTTGTGCTTGAAGTCGGGGTTCCAGCCCTCGTATTTAGACCCTTTGGGGAACTGCATGACGCCGCAGTCGAACTCGCGGCCGGGAATAAACTCCTCCACCAGCACCTGATGGTCCTCGGTGAAGGCCTCGCGGATAGCGGGGAGCAGTTGCTCGCGGCTTTTCACCTTGGTGGTGGCCACGCTGCTGCCGCCGGCGGCGGGTTTCACAAAGACGGGGTAGTGCATGCCATCCATAAGTTCGTCGAGCTTAGCCGAGGTAGGCGGTTCCTTGTAGAGTAGTACCGACTTGGCCACCTTGACCAGTCCGAAACTCTTCACTACAGGGTTGCAGTAGCCTTTCTGGAAGGTGAGAGCCGAGGTGTAGAAGCCACAGGTGGTGTAGCGTATGCCCAACATGTCGAAGTAGCCCTGCAGCACGCCGTTCTCGCCGGGGTTGCCGTGGACGATGATGAAAGCCAGGTCGAAGTGCACCTTGTTGCCGTTGTCCATGATGGTGAAGTCGCCACGGTCTATGGGGAGGTGATCCCCTTCGTGCTCCCAGTACCATCCTTTGCGGTCAATGACAATCTTGTATACGTTATATTTGGTATGGTCCAGTTGGCCATAAACCTGGTTGCCGCTGGCGATGCTGATGTCGTGCTCGCCGCTGTAACCACCCATTACGAGAGCTATGTTCTTCTTCATGATATTCGTTTTAATTCGTAACGCCATCCGTCGCCGTTTTATTGCCCAGGAGGTCTCATTTTTCTCATGGCGGGCCAGATAATATATTCTTCTAGGAAGAATATATAACTCGGCGAGTTGTGTTTAGTAGCAATTATATACCAGCTCTATAGGAAGACTATACCAACGCTATACCAAGTCTATGGTAGGTATGGTGTGCTTATAGTGTGCATATAGTGTGTAGTGAGGTATGGGCTAACTTACTTCCGAGGCCTTCCCATCGACGAGGACCTCGTCGCCGTCGGCACCAATACCAAGATGCCCCCGCGAGCGCTGCCTTCAAATCATCGACGAAATAAAGACCGTCACCAAGGAATTATAGAAACATCCAGCACACTTACACATTAACGCATTCCCATATTCTCACATTAACGCATTCCCACTTTAATTAAATTTTGCCATTCAAGAAAAAATGCGTACCTTTGCATTTCAAAATAATACGTACAATATAATGTATTAAAAGCAAAAATAGCAATATACGCACATTATATTATGCATAACGAATATACGTTTGACCCATACCCTCTGTCTGTGACGATGCGGCGGATGGCAGAGAACCTGAAGGCGCGACGGCTGGAAAAGAAGCTCTCCACCAAGAGCCTTTCGGCCATGAGTGGAGTGCCAGCATCCACCATCCAACGCTTCGAGTTGAAACACTCCATATCGCTTGAGTCGTATGTCAAGCTGGCCAAAGCGCTTGGGTACACCGAAGAGATCATGCAGCTGCTGTCGGAGCCCAAGTACGACACCATGGAGGAGCTGCTGGAAATCAACAAGAACAAAACCCGAAAACGCGGAGTATGATTAAGGATATTTTGAGCCTCAGCGTGATGTATCACGGTCGCAAGGTGGGGACCTTGTCGATGGGCAACCGCTCGTGCTGCCAGTTTGAGTACGACCATGTGTGGCTGCGCGAGGGGTTCTCCATTTCACCCCTGCAGCTGCCGTTGAAGGCGGGCCTTTTCTCGGCCCCTTGGCAACCTTTCGGCGGCGATTTCGGCATCTTCGAAGACAGTCTTCCCGGCGGCTATGGCGAACACCTGCTTCGCAAGGTGCTGCGACGTGAAGGCATCGAATACGGAAGCCTGACACCTGTGCAGCGGCTGAGTCTCGTCGGTCATTCGGGCATGGGAGCTCTGTGCTATGTCCCCGAGAGTCAGGTGGGCGGCACGTCGGCGGACTTGTCGCTAGACGAGATGCAAGCCCTTGCTCTCGAGGTGCTGTCAGAGAGGACCGACGAAGGGTCGGACCTGCTGCTTGCCGGCAGCGGCAACTCCGGCGGTGTGCGCCCCAAATGCCTCTACAGCGACGCCGACGGCCATTGGCTCGTCAAGTTCCGTCACACCTTCGACCCCACGGACATCGGTCAGCAGGAATACCATTACAACGAGGTGGCCAGGAGGGCCGGCATCGTCGTGCCCGAGTTCCGTTTGATGGAGGGCAAGTATTTCGCCACGCGGCGTTTCGACATCGACGAGCAAGGGAACCGCCTCCACATGGCCACAGCCAGCGGCCTGCTCAACGAGCCCCTTACGCCGCCCAAGATGGACTACCACAGCCTTCTGCAGCTGACGGGATACCTCACCCAGTCGCCCGAGGCCGTAGAGCAGCAGTTCCGCCGTATGGTCTTCAACCACTATGCCCGCAACTACGACGACCACGCCCGAAACTTCAGCTTCCTCTGCCGTGATGGGCGCTGGGAGCTTGCCCCCGCCTACGACCTCACCAACGACCAGACCCTTGGCGAGCACGCCACCACCGTCAACTTCCGAGGCCTCCCTACCGACGAAGACCTCGTCGCCGTCGGCACCAACACCAAGATGTCCCGCGAGCGCTGCCTTCAAATCATCGACGAAGTAAAGACCGCCACCAAGGAATTATAGAAACATATAGCACACTTACACATTCACACATTCACGCATTCTTTCTCCCTTCGTCGTACCTTCTTTGTAGCAATTACATGTCTCCTGAGAACCAGCATATTGCGCATGTAAACCATGCAAGATAGCAAGTTGCTGATTTTCAACCCCAAGGTCAGTGGCCCTTGTCGGCCAAGCCGACGCCATAGCACGGCGATCCTTGTCGGCAGAACCGACGGCACACCACGACGGTCTCTCGGCGACCCGTTTATAACAGCATAACATTCTTAACAGCCGTTGAAAAATACATTTTGCCATTCAAGAAAAAAAACGTATCTTTGCAAACTGAAAATAAGTCCACTACAATTAGAATATAACAATATGGAAATCATTAAGGACAAAGTACGAGATGCCATAAGAAAAGAACTTTTAACTATCTGCAAATATTATTCTCCCAAAAGTCATGAGGATTGGGAAAGTGAAAAGGACACATATGCTTTCTGGCTGGCAGAAAGAATCTGGATTGATGCGTTTGTTAGTAGTGAGTATTCTTTTATTGAGGACTGTATTGCAGAGTATATAAAAACTGATGACTACCTTCAAACTGACGATTCAAAAGTTCCATTATCACTTCGCGCAATCCTTTTTGACTATTTTCAACACAATTATTATGCGTCAAAACGGGCCTTAGGAAAGGATTTCCTTGCGGAAGTCTCTTTTAAAGAGTTTTTTTCAAAATACAACAGATAATATGGCATTATTTGACTTCATAAAGCGTAAAGAATTGGCCGAAATAGCCTCATTAAAGCAATCCTTATCAGAAGCATCCTCCAGGATTGCCAGATTACAGGAGTTGAATGACGAGTTAGAGCCTTTGAGAAAGTACTCTACAATTCGTGATGTTGAACTAGAAGGGATCAGGTTGAAACTTGAAAACGAAGAGTTAATCAGGTATAGAAATATTATTATCGATGATTATGATAAATCTCTTCGTGATAAACGACATGCGTTAGACATTTTAGAAGATGAGGTACTGCTTCAAACATTCGGTATTTATACCCCCTTATATGATTTCCAAAAGCTAGACGAATATAAAGAAAAACTTGATGAAATTCGTGATAAAGAGAAAACACTAATTAGAAATAAAGAGGCAGGGAAATCAACCACTAATTGGACAGTTGACGGAAGTATAGCAAAAGGACGTGTTCAAACCAATCAGCAAATAAAACAACTGCTAAGGTGTTTTAATGTGGAATGTGATTTTCTGATTGACAAGGTGAAATTCAATAATATTGACGCATACATTCAAAAAATCCGACATACAGCCGAACAACTAAACAAAATTAACGAAAGGTCTACTGTTTATATTACAGAGGAATATGTCAATCTCAAGATTGAAGAACTGAGGGTGGCTTATGAATATATGAAGAAAAAACAGGAAGAGAAAGACAGGATAGCAGAAATACGAAGAATGCAGAAAGAAGAAGAACGTGTGCGAAAAGAACTAGAGGAAGCTCGAAAGGACATTGTCAAAGAGCAATTGCACTATAACAATGTTTTAAAAGACATTCTCGATAGATTAGGCAATGGATCATCTGTTGAAAACAAGTACCTTTTAGAAAAGAAAACCGAGATCGAAAATCATTTAGGAGAATTGGATCAGAAACTAAAAGATATCGACTATAGAGAAGCGAATAAACGAGCCGGGTACGTTTACATAATATCCAACATCGGTTCATTCGGGGAGAATGTCTATAAGATAGGAATGACTCGTCGACTTAATCCAATGGAACGTGTTGACGAGTTGGGTGATGCATCTGTACCCTTCAGGTTCGATGTCCACGCATTGATTTTTTCAGATGATGCACCATCCCTCGAAACGGCACTCCATCATGCATTTGAAGACAGAAAAGTGAATATGGTCAATGCTCGAAGAGAGTTTTACAGGGTAACATTGGAAGAAATAGAGGACGTTGTAAAATCAAACTATGACAAAACGGTGGAGTTTACCAAAATTCCACAAGCGGAACAATATAGGGAAAGTATTAGATTATATAAACACAACAATCTGGCATTAAGAAAATAATATCGGCAAAAATGGCAAACGAAATTGTGGATTTTGTAAAGGCTACACCTAATATTTTAGAGCAAGTGTATGGAGATTTGGCGAAACCAAGTGTCAGAACCGTTGGTAAAGCATTGGGAACTGTCCTCGAATTTAGTACTTCATTTCTACTTCCAGTTAAGTTATTGAATGAAAAATTCAAATTGAACTTTACAAAACGTATTAATGAATACAAAGAAAAACTTGAGCAAATACCAGAAGAAAAGCAATGCGAGGTACATCCCCAAATAGGCACACCCATTATTGAGAAATTATGCTATACAACAAATGACGAGATCGCCGACTTATTTACAACACTGCTATCTAATGCTTCTAATATTGACATGGTAAACACAGCTCATCCATCATTTGCATGCATGATCGAAAGAATGTCTCCTGACGAAGCGAGAATACTAAAGTATTTAAAAGGTAAAACAGAAATACTGTATTGCACATTTAATGGGGATGTTTTGGAAGGGGAAGGATACCAGACCTTGGATAATCATGTCACTTTACTACCCAATGAGGTGGATTTAGAGTTTCCTCAAAACACAAAAGCATATCTGGCAAACTTTATAAGTATGGGAATTCTTATTGACATGTCTGGTATATCTAAAGTTGATAAAACAATATTCAACAAGATTAAGGACATTTGGAATCTAAAAGAGAAAGAATCTCAACTGGTACCAAATTTGTACAAATCAGTATCTGTCACGGAAAGTTTTTTTGAAATAACTGACTTTGGAAAATTATTTATTTCAGCGTGTATTAAAAAAAATAAAAGTGATAAATAATAAACAAAAAATGGAATCAAATATTTCAAAATATCAAAAAGATCTTGAATCATTAATTACCCGTGGAAATTATTTGGTCCTTGGTTTGTATAATGAATTCTCGTCAGAATGCGCAAATCGATTCAAAAAGTTTGATAAAGACTTTTGGGAAAAAATTAAAGAGTGTTCGTTCAAAGACAAATACAACGCGTGGTATAATGAATCTTTGGTATTGATAAAACAACTAATTCCGGAAAGATACGATGATTTTATTTCATTCTACAAACAACCTAAAAGAAAAGCAATTACCTATGAGACCTACACAATTTCGGACTATCTAAATGGTTTGACTGTAACACGAGGGGGTAAAAAGGTTTATGAACCATCGAGTATTATTACAAAATACAAACAACAATTTGCAATAGTTCAGTCTCTAAAAAGCCGATTCGATAGTTCCCTATATAATATCAAAGAACTTTTGCAAGCCGATTTGTTTGACTCTGAATTGGATGCGGCTAAGGAATTGCAGAAAAAAGGATTTCTACGAGCGGCCGGCGCAATATGCGGTGTGGTTATAGAAAGACACCTTTCGCAGGTGTGTGACCGTAGAGAAATCAAAGTCACCAAGAAGAATCCATCAATAAACGACTTTAATTCTTTACTCCAATCAAACAATGTAATTGGTGTACAAGATATGCGGTTTATCCAATTGATGGGAGACATTCGAAACAAATGCGACCATAGCAAAAAGGAAGAACCAACAGATGATGATATTACAACTATAATTTCTGGAGCACAAAAGATAATTAAAAACATCTATTAACTCGTGATATGGCTTACAAATGAATTAAAATCTACAAATAAATGCAAAACCAAGACCTAATATATCGCAAACAATACATGCAGCAGCTGCAGAACCTTAAAGACCAGAATATTATCAAGGTGATTTCAGGAGTGCGACGCTGCGGGAAGTCAACATTGCTGATGATGTTCGCTGATGAACTAAATAGAAATGGTGTACAGAAGGAACAGATTCAATTCTATAACTTTGAGGATCTTAACACGTTGGCACTTGGCGACATCTACCAGATTCACGCCCATATCAAGAATCTGCTGGTCGAAGACAGGCCAAACTATATCTTTTGGGATTGGATGAGATTCAGAATATCAAAGAGTTCCAAAGGCTTGTCGACAGCCTCTATATCAAGCCCAACGTCGACATCTACATAACAGGTTCCAATGCCTATATGCTCTCCGGTGAGTTGGCTACATTGCTGACCGGTCGTTATGTGGAAATCAATCTTCTGCCACTCCAATTTACTGAATACAATGATTTTATACATTTGAAATCGCCAAACTTATCAAATAACGAGACTTTGGCGAATTTTATTCATTACGGAGGTGTACCTGAGTGTGTTAAGTAAATACCTGTTGACAACAGACAACGACTTTAACCCTGTCTACGACGGAATCAGAAAACTGAACGTAATTGACTGGATGCTGGAACCATAAGACAACCGAACTACAAGGTTTAAACGAGATTGCACAAAATGAAGGTGGCGATACTGGAGATGAAAGAAAGTAACCAGAAAAGTAACCGGAAAATTCTTGTGGCAATGAGAAGGAATCCCAAAGTCACAATCCGTGAACTACAAGAAGAAACGGGACTTTCTGAAAGTGGTGTGAAGAAAATTATTCGTCAGCTTAAAGGTGAAGGTCTTGTGGAACGTATAGGAGGGGCGAAAGGCGGCCACTGGGAAGTCCGACAGGAATAAAATCCGTTAAAAAAACAATGTTGTAATTCGAGAGTACAAATTACGACAATGAGCAATGATATTTCCATACGATTCTATAAAGACCACAAGGTCCGCGCAATCTGGGACGAAAAACAGAACCAATGGTGGTTTTCTGTTCTTGATATAGTGGGGGCTATAAACGAACAGGATGACCACGAGAAGAACCGCAACTACTGGAAATACTTGAAAGGCAAGATGGCCAAAGATGGCATCCAACTGGTTTGTGTCACTAACCACTTCAAATTAATGGCTCCCGACGGCAAACAACGCGCGGCCGACGCTCTCGACGCTGAAGCTGTACAGACTCTAGCCCAGAACTACCCCAATAACCGCGCAAACGCTTTCCTCAACTGGTAACTTCATAGAACGCAAACATTATATTCAGTTATAGCTATGACCACCAGAAGCCAGCAGGTCGTTATCGAGAATATGTATGGAAAAGTGATCGCCCGACTTGGAGGGGAATAGGATGGAGTAGATGGCCTTGCACATTGCTGGCTTAGTGAGAAGGTTGGTGTTGCGATGGCATCGCAACATACAGGACCGGGTGGGGAAGTCTTGTATCTGCTGGGTGTAATGGGGGATAGTGGGTTTGATGGGTTTAGTGGGTTTGATGGGTTTAGTGGGTTTGATGGGTTTAGTGGGGTTGGTGGGTGGATGAGGAGGGGGTGCGGCGGCGAGAACGCCAACACATTGCTGGCTTAGTGAGAAGGTTGGTGTTCCGATGGCATCGCAACATACAGGACCGGGTGGGAAAGTCTTGTATCTGCTGGGTGTAATGGGGGATAGTGGGGTTGATGGGTTTAGTGGGGTTGATGGGTTTAGTGGGGTTGATGGGTGGATGAGGAGGGGGTGCGGCGGCGAGAACGCCACCGGGATGCACAGTGGCGGTTCCGGGATTTGTTTTCTCCAGCGCAACGGCAGGAGGACCAGGCTTGTCAGAAGCGGCGGGTGCGGCGGCGAGAACGCCAACACATTGCTGGCTTAGTGAGAAGGTTGGTGTTGCGATGGCATCGCAACATACAGGACCGGGTGGGGAAGTCTTGTATCTGTTGGGGGTAATGGGGTTTAGTGGGTTTGATGGGTTTAGTGGGGTTGATGGGTGGATGAGGAGGGGGTGCGGCGGCGAGAACGCCACCGGGATGCACAAAAGAACCCCGCCGAGCACATAGCCCAGTATCTCTCGCAGCTGTCTTATTTCCTATGGAATTCCCAGGTGTCGCGGTGGCCGTCGCGGTAGGTGAAGCTCCACTGCAGCAGGTCGGCGGTCAGGGTGTCGAGGTGGAAGTGGTATTCGTAATCGATACCGCTGCTGTATAGGTCGATAATATTATGTGCCAGCTCGGTCGCGCCGTCGCCCTCTATCAGTTCCATGCGGAAGCCATCTTTGATGCCAGCGAAGTGGAGAGTGTCGCCGTCGAGGTGCCAGCGACTGGGGCTGATATAGTTGAACACCCATGTCGTGGTGCTGCTGTCGGGCAAGGTGACGGTATACACCTGACGAGCCGAGTCGAGAGCCGTGCTGTCGGCATAGAAGTCCATGGTGCCGGTCTCGTGTACATCGAAGTGGTTGCCGCCCATGTCGTAGTTGAAGGCGTGCCGGTAGGTGTAGTGGCCTTCCATCTGGGGTTCGGGGTGGCTGGTGCCGCAGGCACACATCATCACAAGCAGCACGGCTGCCGCCGCTGTCAAAAGTCTAAGCTTGATCATTTGTGTAACGGTATATGTTGTTCGCGTTTATGCTGTTTCGTGTTGAGGTGGGCCTGTTCGCGGACGGCGGGGCTCATGGTGGCCTGTTGGAAGCGTTGGTAGACGATGTCGGCGGCCAGCGGTGAGGGGTGAACCAGGTCGGGACCGTAGAAGCGGTAGTCGCGGAGCTCGTCGAGCACTATCTCGTAAGAGGGGAAATAGTGAATTGAGAATTGCGAATTGAGAATTGAAAGCAGGTGGTCTATGGCTAGCAGGAGGGTGCTCTTGCTCAGCTGGTTGCCATGGGCGCCGTCGGCCATGTGGCGGATGGGGCTCACGGTGAAGACGACCGAGAGCCGGGAGTTGAAGTCCAAGAGCTTCTGCAGCAGCGGCTGCCAGAGTGCAACGATCTCGGGCACGTCCATCATGCGTCGCACGAAGCGTTGCGGCGGCAGCTTGTGGCAGTTGGCCACCAGCCGCTCTCCGTCGAGCTCGAAGACCCAGGCGGTGCCAAAGGTGACCATCAGCAGTTTGGCATCGCGCAGTGCGCGGTGGGCCTGGTGGATGCGGCTGTTGCAGGCGTCGAGCACCTCTTGCTGTGTCTTGCGCGAGAAGCTGCCGTGGTGATGCCACGAATGCCACAGTCCTTCGTGTTCGACGAGGTCGGCCGTGGCGTCGAGCTCGCGGTCGTCGACGAGTCGATGCAGTGCGGCGGCTATGGAGGCGGGGTTGTAGAGTGTGCCGAAGGGGTTGGCCTCGATGGCGAAGCCGCCGTCCTCGAGGCGCTGCCCTATCTCGTCGGCGAAGCAGGAGCCGAGGCTCACAATGCCGCTCTCGGGGGTGAGGCGCAGGTCGAGGGACGGTGTGTCGACTGTGGTAAACAGGCGTGGCTGGTTCATAGGCGGGTCTGTGTCTTTACGTCGTAGATGCCGTCGGTGTGCATCAGCAGCGGCAGTGCCTCGCGGGCCGATACGCGCAGGTCTTGTGTACAGAGTGTGAGGACGATATTCTTCTCGGCATAGTAGACCTCGACCTGTAGCGGCACGTTGCCGCGGTGCTTCTTGGCCAAGTGCTCGATATTGTGGCACAGGGCCTCGTCGACGTCCTCGAGTTTCACCTTGAGGCTGATGCGCGACACATATTTGTCGAGCACACTGCCGAGGTACATCATGGCGAGGATGCGCATGCTGGTGTAGGTACGTTCGGCGCCGTTCTTGTCGGTATAGCGGCGCGAGGTGACCTTGGCACGGCAGAAGACGAAGGTGTTGTCGTCGAAGAAGTTCTTGTACTGCATGAACTCGTCGCCGTAGAGGCGTAGCTCGTAGCTGCCCGAGTAGTCGTCGATGACCATGCTGCCGAATTCCTCGCCCTTCTTGCTGCGCATGCGTTTGGTGTTCGACACCAGTCCGGCGAAGCGTACCTCGCGGCCGGCTAGCGCTTCGAGGTTGTTCAGTGCCTCGACGGGGGTGTTGACCGTGGCTTTTATCTCAAGCTTGAAGTCGTCCAGCGGGTGTCCGCTGAGGTAGGTCGAGATGACTTCTTTCTCGTAGCGGCAGCGCTCTATGTTGTTCCACTCCTCGCATTGCGGTATCGGCGGATGGTCCTCTTCCGACAGCTCGCTGCTCATGTCGAATATGCTCATCTGCGACGAGTTGGCGTTGTCTTGACGGCGGATGGCCCAGCGCACCAGCTGGTCGAGGTAGGAGGGGGTAGCCTCGTTGGCGTCGGCTTTGTAGAAGTACTGTGCGCGGTGCATGGAGCCTACGTCGTCGAAGGCGCCGGCCTTGACCAGCACCTCGATGTTCTTGCGGTTCACGGCGTGCATGTCGACGCGTTTGAGGAAGTCGAAGATGTCCTGGTAGGGGCCGTTCTGTTCGCGCTCGGCGATGATGACGGCGCTGGCGGCCTCGCCCATGCCGCTGATGGCCTGGAGGCCGAAGCGTATGCGGCCTTCCGAGTCGACCGAGAAGTCCATGTCGGAGTCGTTGACCGAGGGAGCGGCCACCTCGACGCCTATGTGGCGGCAGTCGTCCATGAGTTCGGTGACGCGCTTTATGTCGGTCTGTGCCGACGTCATGACGGCCGCCATGTATTCGGCCGGGTAGTGGGCTTTGAGGTAGGCCGTCTGGTAGGCCACCCACGAGTAGCAGGCGGCGTGGCTCTTGTTGAAGGCGTAGGAGGCGAACTTCTTCCACTCCTCCCATATCTTGTTGAGGGTCTCCTTGGGGTGTCCGTTCTTCTCGCCGCCTTCGTAGAAGAGCACCTCGAGTTCGTTCATCTTGTCGATCTGCTTCTTGCCCATGGCCTTGCGCAGGGTGTCGCTCTGACCGCGGGTGAAGCCTGCCAGCAGGCGCGAGAGTAGCATGACCTGCTCCTGGTATACGGTGATGCCGTAGGTCTCTTTCAGGTACTTCTCCATCACCGGTATGTCGTAGGTGATGGGCTTGCGGCCCTGTTTGCGGTCGATGAACTCGGGTATGTTGTCCATAGGCCCCGGGCGGTAGAGGGCGTTCATGGCGATAAGGTCGTCGATGACGTGGGGCTGCAGCTCGCGCAGGTACTTCTGCATGCCGGCACTTTCGAACTGGAACACGCCGACGGTGTTGCCTTCGCAGAAGAGCTTGTAGGTGAGCTCGTCGTCGAGCGGCAGGTGGTCGACGTCGACGTCCTGGCCGGTGCGCTTCTTCACCATGCGCACGCAGTTCTTGATGATGGTGAGGTTCTTCAGCCCGAGGAAGTCCATCTTGATGAGGCCCACGTTCTCGACCACATGGCCGTCGTACTGGGTGACGAGCACATCCTCGCCGCTCTCCTTGTCGTTGATGACGCACACGGGCGCCACGTTGGTGATGTCTTGCGAGCCTATGATGACGCCGCAGGCGTGGATGCCTATCTGGCGGTTGGTGTCCTCCAGTTCCTCGGCGTAGGTGAGCATGCGCTTCAGCTCCTCGTCGGTGCCGTCCATGATGGCCTTGAGCTCGGGCACGTACTTGTAGCAGTTGTGCAGGTTGACCTTGGGGGCCTTGCCTTTCTCGTCCTTGATGTTGTCGGGGAAGCCGCGGTCGGGTATGTAGCTCTTCAACTGGTTTACGGTGTTGAGTGGCACCTTCTCGACGCGTCCCACGTCGGCTATGGAGCTCTTGGTGGCCATGGTGCCGTAGGTGATGATGTGTGCCACACGTTCCTTGCCGTACTTCTGTGTGACCCATTCGAGCACGCGGCCGCGGCCGGCATCGTCGAAGTCGACGTCGATATCGGGCAGCGATATGCGGTCGGGGTTGAGGAAGCGCTCGAACAGCAGGTCGTAGCGTAGCGGGTCGAGGTCGGTGATCCAGAGGCAGTAGGCCACCACCGAGCCTGCCGCCGAGCCGCGGCCCGGGCCCACGCTGACGCCCAGTTCCTCGCGGGCGGCACGTATGTAGTCGCTCACGATGAGGAAGTAGCCCGGGAAGCCCATGGTCTTGATGGTGTGCAGCTCGAAGACTATGCGTTCGCGCACCTCGTCGCCGAGGGCGGCCTTGATGTCGGCCATGTCGGTCAGCTCGGGGCGGTCGGCCAGGTAGCGCTTGCGGGCGCCTTGCCACACGAGGTGTTCCAGGTAGTCGGCCTCGAACTTGATGCGCCGCAGTCGGGCATAGCCGCCCAGCTTCTTGATTTTCTTCTCGGCGGCGGCCTGGTCCATCACCACCTCGTGCTTTTCGTTCCGGGTGAACTCGTCGAAGAGCTGCTGGTCGCTGAAGCGTCCGCTCCAGTCGGCTTCGGTGCCGAAGCTTTCGGGTATGGGGAACACGGGCATCAGTGGGTCGCTGTCGATGCTGTAGGTCTCCACCTTGGCGGCCACCTCCATGGTGTTCTCCAGCGCCTCGGGCAGGTCGGCAAAGATGGCTGCCATCTCGTCGGGGCTCTTCAACCATTCCTGCTTGGTGTAGTGCATGCGGTTGGGATCGTCGAAGTCCTTCTGCGTGGCCAGGCATATCAGGTGGTCGTGGGCCTCGCCGTGCTCCTCTTCCACGAAGTGGGCGTCGTTGGTGGCCACCAGCTTGATGCCGTGCTTGCGGGCCAGCTCGATGAGCACCGGGTTGATGCGTTGCTGCAGCTCGTAGGTCTGGTAGTTGGCATTGGGCTTGTCGGTCTTGTGGCGCATCAGCTCTATGTAGTAGTCGTCGCCGAAAAGCTGCTTGAACCACAGCACGGCGCGCTCGGCCCCTTCGAGGTCGCCCTTCATGATGAGCTGCGGCACCTCGCCGCCTATGCATGCCGAGCAGCAGATGAGCCCTTCGTGGTAGCGCTCGAGCAGGTCGTGGTCGATGCGTGGACGGTTGTAGAAGCCCTCGGTATAGGCTATCGACGACAGTTTGCACAGCGAGTGGTAGCCCTGCAGGTTCTTGGCCAGCAGGATGAGGTGGTAGCCGCTCGAGTCGACCACGCGCTCGCGTCCGGTCTCGGGGTTGATTTCCTTCAGGTTCTTGTCCTTATCGTGCAGCGTGCGGCGCGCGCAGTAGGCCTCGGTGCCCACTATGGGCTTGAACTCGGGTTCACCCTCGGCCCGGTTCTTGTTCTCCTTGGCCACGGTGTCGAGGAAATCCTTGATGCCGAACATGTTGCCGTGGTCCGTCAGGGCCATGGCGGTCATGCCGCAACGCTTGGCTTTCTTCACAAGGTCGGGTATCTTCGACATTCCGTCGAGCATGGAGTAGTGCGAGTGCACATGCAGGTGGGTGAACTGGGGCATACTGTGTTGAGTTTTCGGTGGTTCGGCGTTCGGGCCGTGTCGTTATCAGGCTACAAAGATACGCTTTTTCCCCCGAATTGCGGCTGTTGTTGATAACTATTTTTCCCCGTTTTACCCCCTCTCCGCAAGGCCTTGAGTTCTTATATCGTTCTTATGTATTTCTTATGTATTTCTTATGTTTTAAACATAAATACAACATAAGAAATACATAAGAAGTACATAAGAACGGGCGGAGAGGATGGCTCGGAGTGGAGAGGGGGGAGTGGAGAGTGGAGAGTGAAGAGTGGAGAGTGGAGAGTGGAGAGTGGAGAGTGGGGAGTGGAGAGTGGAGAGTGGAGAGTGGGGAGTGGAGAGTGAAGAGTGGAGAGTGAAGAGTGGAGAGTGGAGAGTGGAGAGGTGAAAGGTGAGAGGTGAGAGTGTGGGGCAGATGGCACTTGGAAATAAGTGCTCTGCATTAAAAGAAGGCCTGGGGCTTTTCTTAGACAAAGCTTTGCATGGCCACGAGCTTGCTGTAGAGGCCGTCGGGGTCGGCGAGGAGGCTCTCGTGGGTGCCGCGTTGCACTATGCGGCCATGGTCGAGCACCACGATGAGGTCGGCGTGGCGGATGGTCGAGAGGCGGTGGGCTATGGTGATGGTGGTGCGGCCCTGCATCAGGGTGTCGAGGCACTGTTGCACGGTGTGTTCGCTGGCCGAGTCGAGGGCCGAGGTGGCCTCGTCGAGTATCAGTATGGGGGTGTCGCGCAGCAGGGCGCGGGCAATGCTGAGGCGCTGGCGTTGTCCACCCGAGAGGTTGAGGCCGCGGTCGCCGACGACGGTGCTGTAGCCCTCGGGCAGCTGCTCTATGAACTCGTCGGCGTTGGCCATGTGGGCGGCTTGGCGCACCTGCTCGGCGCTGTAGGCGTGGCTGCCGAAGGCGATGTTGGCCGCCACGGTGTCGTTGAAGAGGATGCAGTCCTGGCTCACGAGGCCGAACTGCCGGCGCAGCGAGTTGATGTTGAGGTCGCCGATGGGGTGGCCGTCGACCACGATGGAGCCCGAGGTGATGTCGTAGAAGCGTGGCAGCAGGTCGACCAGGGTGCTCTTGCCGGCGCCCGAGGGTCCCACGATGGCCAGGTGCATGCCGCGCGGTATGCAGAGGTCTATGTGCTGCAGTATGGGCACGCCGTCGGCGAAGTGGAAGCCCACGTCGTGCAGCTCGATGGCGTTGGTGAAGCGGTCCAGCACGACGGCGTCGGGGCGCTCCACAATCACCTCGTCGGCGTCGAGCACCTCGAGGAAGCGCTGTGCCGAGGCCGACCCTTTCTGCAGGCTGTTGTAGGCCCGCACCACGGCCTGGATGGGCGGTATGAGGCGGGCGAAGACGATGACGAAGAATATGAATACCGACGGCATGATGTGGCCGCCGATGACCCACGAGCCGCCCACGATGAGGATGATGACGAGGGCCAGGGTGCCCAGAATCTCGGACAGGGGGCTCGACAGCTCGCGGCGGCGTGCCACCCGCATCATCGAGTGGGCGTAGTTGGCGTTGGCGCGGCCGAAGCGCGCCTGCTGGCGCTCCTCGGCGCCGAAGACTTTCACCACCCGCAGCGAGCCGAGCGACTCGTCGAGCAGTGCAAACAGACGGCCCAGACGGGCCTGGCCCTGCTGCGAATTGCGCTTCAGGCTGTTGCCGATGCGGGCTATCATCCACACCCCTGCCGGCAGCACCAGCAGGAAGAGCACGAAGAGGCGCCACGAGACGAAGAGCAGGGTGGCGCAGAAGACCACTATGTTGATGGGGTCTTTCACCAGCGACTGCAGGGTGCTCACGATGCTCCACTCCACGTCGGTGAGGTCGTTGGCCATGCGGCTTATCAGGTCGCCGCGGCGCTGGCGTCCGAAGTAGCCCACGGGCAGTATGGTGATGCGGTGGTAGAGGTCGTTGCGCAGGCGCTCGATGACGCCGTTGCGTATGCTGCTCAGGTAGACCAGGCCCAGGTAGCGGAACAGGTTGCTCAGCAGCGAGCAGGCCAGGTAGCCGCCGCCGATATAGAGCAGGCAGGGCATGAGGCCCAGGGTGTCGCGGTAGCGGTATAGGTGCCAGAAGGCGTACTGTGCCACCCCCTCCTGGGTGAAGTGCAGCTGCGGCTCGGCGGCCGGCACGTCGCCCAGCCCGAAAAGCAGCTCGACGAAGGGCACAATCATCACATACGAACCCAGGTTGAAGACTATGTGCAGCAGGTTGAAGAACACGTTCAGTGCAATCTGCCATGGGTAGTGGCGCAGGTAGGCCAGTATGCGGACAATGGGTCTCATCGGCGGCGTATTTGGGGTCTTGGTATGTCGGTGCCGCCGCGGTAGGCGAGGCGGTCGGCGCGCAGTCCGGCACCGCGCAGTCGGTCGTAGGCCTGGCGTGCGGCGTCGGCCTTGGGGCACTCGATGGAGAGGTGCACGCGCGGGTTGTCGACCATCCAGCGGGCCAGTGCGTCGACCACGGCGGGGTCGGCCAGGTCGATGGTCGCCACGCTGTCGCTCAGGCTCACGGTCTTGGGCAGCTGGCGGGGTTTCACATTCAGGATTACGGGCAGCCGGCCGGGGCGTGTCAGGGTCACCACGGTGGCTTCCTGCTCGTGCAGCACCAGCAGGGTGTCGGCGCCATCGAGGGTCAGGTGGCGCAGCGTCATGGGCTCGGGACGTGCCGCGGGGTAGAGGTCGAAGGCCAGTATGTCGCTGCTGCGCGAGTCGTCCAGGCGGCCTGCGAAGTAGGCGCGGCGCCCGTCGGCGGTGACGCCGAACCCGCTCTCGTCGGCCTCGGTGTTGAGGGGCAGGCCCATGTTGGTGGGGCGGTTGCCGTAGGGGTCGGCGAGGTCGGCGAAGTAGATGTCGTAGCCGCCGAAGCCCTGCCAGCCGTCGCTGAGGAAGTAGAGGGTGTGGCCGTCGGCAGCCAGGAAGGGCATCTTCTCGTTGCCACGGGTGTTCACCTTGTCGCCCAGGTTCTCGGGACGGCTCCAGTCGCCGTTGGGCAGGCGGTGGCAGCGCCAGAGGTCGGTGCCGCCGTGGCCGCCGCGGCGGTTGGAGGCAAACACCAGCGTGCGCCCGTCGGCGCTCACCGTAGGCTGCGACTCCCAGCTGTCGGCGTTGTTCACCTGTTGTCCCAGGCGCTCGGCGGCGCTCCAGCTGCCGGCAGCATCGCGCCGCACCATGTAGAGGTCGCTGTTGGCGTAGCCTTGGTGGTTGGTGATGACGGAGTAGTAGAGCTCACGCCCGTCGGCGGTTAGGCTCACGCTGCCTTCGGGCTGGCCGCTGTTGAAGGGTGCGGGCAGTTCGACGCCTTGGCTGAAGGTGCTGTCGGTGCGGCGGCTCATGCACAGTCGCCAGTGGGTCTCATCGAGCTCGCGGGCGTAGTAGGTGCGCTCCTTCTTCACCGGCAGGCGGCGCAGGTAGTAGAACTCGGTGCCGTCGGGGCTGAGGTAGGGCAGTATCTCGTCGTGGCGCGAGCTGACACCGGTCACGCGTCCGGGCTCGAAGGGGGCCTCTTTGAGCATGGCTTCGGCCAGGAACTGCGACCAGTAGAGATAGTTGGAAGCTTCCTCGTAGGCAGCTGTCACCTGGCGGTCGTCGCTCCCCTCGGCCAAGGCGAAGTAGCGCTCCAGCTCGGCCACGGCCTCGTCGTAGCGGGCGTCGGTATAGTGGACTATGCCCATGTAGTAGTGGGCCAGCGGGTGGGGATAGTCGGGCGCGAGCTCGATGCAACGGCCGAAATACTTGCGTATGCCGGCTGCGTTGAAGCCGTTGGCCACAGCTGTCATGCCCAGCCAGAACTGCGGGTCGGGGGCTTTGGGGTTGCGGGCCGCCACCTTGCGCAACAACACGGCCGACTGGCGGTAGTTGTGGCTGTTGTAGTGCGCCAAGGCTTCGGCATACTGCTTGCGGTCGGCAGGCCTGATGTCCTGACCGTGCAACCGTGGTGCGGTGCATAGGAGCAAGACTGCTGCGAGTATGGCCGCAATGCGGTGCATCACCTATAGCTTACTGGGGTCTATCTTGAAACTGACGTTCTCGCCATTGCAGGGCGTGGTGCAGCGTATGGCGCATTCGTCGCATGAGGGCACCAACTCGCCGTGCAGTCGCTTCTTCACCATGTCGCCCACTATGTCGCGCAACTCGGCCAGCTCGATGGCGCGTATCACTTCGTCGCAGAAGGCGTAGCTCAGCATAGTGATGGCGGTGCGTTGGCTTATGCCGCGGGTTTGCAGGTAGAACATGGCCTGCTCGTCGAGCTGTCCGATGGTGCTTCCGTGCGAGCACTTCACGTCGTCGTTGTATATTTCCAGGAAGGGGCGGGTGTCGACATGGGCCTTGTCGGTGAGCAGTATGTTGCGGTTGGTTTGGAAAGCCTCGGTCTTGGTGGCGCCGTCCTGCACGAGCACGTGTCCGTTGAAGCGCGCACGCGCCGAGTCGTCGACGATGCCCTTGTACAGCTCGCGGCTGTAGCAGTTGGGCTTGGCGTGTTCCACGAAGATGTAGTTGTCGCACTGCTGCTCGCGGTCTATCAGGTACAGTCCGTCGGCCTCGACGTGGCAGTGTTCGCCGTGCATGCGTATCTCGATGTTGTTGCGCACGTGGCCCCCGCCGAGGGTGATGGTGTTCATGCGCAGCTGTGCCCCTTGCTGCATAGCCACCTGGGTGGTGGTGATGTGTTCGCTGGGGGTATTCATGCCTTGCAGGCGGTAGAGCTGGAGCGAACTGTCTTCGGCCGCGTCGACCTTCAGCAGGGGTGTCGAGGGCATGCACACGGCTTTGCCGTCGAGCATCTCGACTATCCAGGGGTCGTCGGTGATGACGACGCAGAGCGAAGCGCCCTGCGGCACCGACAGCAGCTGTGGGGTGGTGTCGGCCGGCACCTTCCACTCGTCGCCCCAGGTGTTGGGTAGTATGTCTTTGCGTATCATTGGCCCAGCTCCTCTTTTATCCACTCGTAGCCTTTCTCTTCCAGCTCAAGAGCCAGCTCCTTGGGACCGGTCTTGACGATGCGGCCTTCGTAGAGCACGTGCACGAAGTCGGGCACTATGAAGTCGAGCAGGCGTTGGTAGTGTGTGATGACTATGGTGGCGTTGTCGGCCGAGCGCAGCTGGTTCACGCCGCCGGCCACGATGCGCAGGGCGTCGATGTCGAGGCCCGAGTCGGTCTCGTCGAGTATGCTGAGGGTGGGGTTGAGCATGGCCATCTGGAAGATCTCGTTCTTCTTCTTCTCGCCGCCGCTGAAGCCTTCGTTCACCGAGCGACCGGCGAGGCTGGCGGTCATCTCGACCACCTTCTTCTTTTCTTCCATCAGCCGCAGGAACTCGGCGCCCGAGAGAGGGTCGAGGCCGTGGTATTTGCGTTGCTCGTTGATGGCGGTGCGCATGAAGTTGGTGATGCTTACGCCCGGTATCTCGACGGGGTACTGGAAGCCGAGGAAGATGCCTTCGTTGGCGCGTTGGTCGACGGGCATGTCCAGTATGTTCTTGCCGTTGTAGATTACTTCGCCTTCGGTGACAGTGTACTTGGGGTTTCCGGCCACCACACCGGCCAGGGTGCTCTTGCCGTTGCCGTTGGGACCCATGATGGCGTGCACCTCGCCACGGTTTACTTCGAGGTTGACGCCTTTCAATATCTCGCGCTCGCCTATCGAGGCGTGCAAATTGCGTATTGTGAGTAGTGCCATTTTTATATACAATTGGTTGATTGCTACTATCCTATAGGCTCCTCCGCTGGGGGAGCCAACGAGCAAAGATACATCTTTTTTCTCACACCTGCGAAAAAAAGTGTATCTTTGCACCTCGATATGAGTATGCCAATTGTAACACTGACAACCGATTGGGGCGAAGAAGGCTTTTTCTCGGGTATGGTAAAAGGCCTTCTGTACTCCAATATCGAGGGGGTACGGGTGGTCGACATCACCCACCGCCTCGAGGCGTACAATATCATGACGGCCACCTTCGTGGTGCGCCATGCCTGCCTGGGCTTCCCCGCCGGCACGGTGCATATCGTCGATGTGGCCACCCGGCCGCCACTGCTCTGCGTCAAGGTGCGCGGCCAGTACTTCTTCTGCTGCGACAACGGCCTGCCCACGATGGCGTTTGCCGACGAGGTGGAGGACCTCGTGGTGCTGCCGGTGCAGGAGGGGGGTGTGTACAACTTTGCCGCCTACAATGTCTTTGCCATGGCCGCCGCCAAGCTGGCGCGCGGAGCCGCACTGTCCGACCTCGGGTCGCGGCCCGGCCAGCTGGTGCAGCGCACCATGCCCCGCTTCATACAGCAGGGCGACAGTTACCGCATCTATGTGCACTATGTCGACGCCTACGGCAATGCCTATCTGGGCATGACCTACCGCGAGTTCGAGGCCTTGCGCGCCGGCCGCCAGTTCGTGTTGGCAGTGCGCGACCAGGAGGTGAGCGAGCTGATGAGCGGCTACTACCAGCAGCACCAGACCAACGACCCGCGCCGCAAGCTGCGCCTCACGGTGTCGGCCACCGGCCTGTTGGAGCTGGCTGTGAAGGAGAGCTCGCTTGCGCAGCTGGTGGGCCTGAAGGTGAACGAGTCGGTCCTGCTGCGCTTCAAGTAGAGACAAGCCTGGAAACAAAGAAGCCAAACATAGCGCTGCCGCATGTTTGGCTTCTTTGTTTAGGCTCTGGCCGGTTGGCGGCCTTATGCTTTCGGGGTCTTCCAGCTGAAGAACACCTGGAGGCCGGCCATCTGGTAGACCTGCCAGTGGCCCCACTTGCCTATGCCGCTGAAGTCGGTGTCCCACTTCAGGTTGAGGGCGAAGTTGGCGGCGATGTGCTCGGAGAAGCGGTAGTCGAGTTTCACCTCGAAGTCGAGGTCGGTCTCGAAGGCACGCTTCTTGAGCCATTTGTAGGCGCTCAGGTCGTTCCAAGTCTCGCCTTCGGCGAGCAGGTATTTCGATTCGGCACCCATCGCGGTGGCGTCGCTGTTCCAGGCCATGTTGCCGGGCTTCTTGTAGTCGTAGAAGAGCTCGACGCGGGCGTAGAGGTCGAGGCTGGGCAGCAGGTCTTTCTTCAGGTACTGAGCCTTGATGTAGCTACCGAGGGCGAAGTAGGCGTGGCTGAAGGTCTTGGGGTCGGTGGGGTCGAAGTTGTCGGGCTGTATGACACCGTAGGTGCGGTCGGCGGCTATGAGTGAGTCGTCGTACACGAAGGTGGTCTTGCCGGTGAGGAACGAGAGCGACACCGACCAGTCGGTCTTCTTGTACTCGAACGAGAGGGCGGTGGTGAGGTAGGCGGGAGCGAAGAAGCGCGACACCTTGGTCTCGGTCTGGTTCACGCCGATGCCTTCGTATTCGTAGCCGGCGCCGAACTGGGTCTTGAGGTTGGCCGAGAACGAGGCGCCCCAGCCCTTGTAGGCGTTCCAGCTGATGGCGCTGGTGAGGTCTATCTTGTCGTTGCTCTTGCGGCGGGTCTCGAAGAGGCCGCCCACCGAGTCGGCGGTCGAGTTGTCGAGGTCTTGCCAGGCGTAGCCGTAGGCGAGGTCGACCACGTTGTCCCACACAAACTTGGGGTGGGTGTATTTGTAGTTGCCGAAGAAGGTGCCGGTGACGTCGATCTGCGAGTTGCCGGTCTTAGACCAGTTGTTGAACATGAACTCGCTGGCCTTGAGGGCCGGGGTCGAACTGGTCGACCAGGTGCCGGCCGACAGTTTGGAGTCGGCTTCGTCCTGTGCGGTGGCTGCGCCGGCCAGTGCCAGTGCTGCACAAAGGATAAGGATGCGTTTCATAGTGCTTGATTGTTTGTTTTTTATCGGTTGTTGGTTGCTTGGTTTATCTCGTCCATGGTGAAGCCGCGGCCCAGCAGGAAGGTCGTCAGCCGGCGGTCGGCGTCGGGGTCGTCGGGACCGCCCAGCTCCTGCAGCTTGTGGGCTGCGGTGGCCCGCAGCTGGTCGAGGTAGGCCTCTTCGTCGACGGCGGCCATGCCGTTGTCGATGGCCTCCTTGGGCAGCCGTTTCAGGCGCAGCTGGTACAGCACTTTCTGGCGGCTCCAGCTTTGGTGCAGCAGCTTGCTTTCGCAGTAGGCGCGGGCATAGCGTTCGTCGTCCAGATACGAGTCCGAGCGCAGCTGCCGCACTATCGGGTCGATGTCGGTCGTGGCAGCTCCCCACGCTATCAGCTTCTGCCGCACGCCGCTTTCGCATTGCTCCGACAGCGCGCAGTATCGCCGTGCGCGGTCGAGCAGGGCCTGCGTCCGTTCGGCGGGGGTTGTGTTGTGGTTCTTCACTTGAACTGTTTTGCGATAAATAAATCGCTGCAAAAGTACAACTTTTTTTCAAACCGCCAACAGAATAATCATATTTCCATGAAAACCAGTCGCCGCCAGCGGCCGCCGCCCTTTGCGCCGCGTGCCGCCGCCGCTGTGCGGTGGCCCTTTGTATTTCTTATGTTGTATTTATGTTTAAAACATAAGAAATACATAAGAAATACATAAGAAGTACATAAGAACTACCGGAGGGGAACCGGAGAGGAAGGCTGGAGGAGCTGGTTTTGAGGATGTTATGGGGCTTGTCGTGCTGCAATGCGCTGAGGGTGTGTGGATAAGGGTGTTTCGGGACGGTGCCGAGGGGGCGAGGAAAAAATTTTGGAAAGTCTGTGTGCAATTCAGATTTTTTTTATAACTTTGCACTTGGAATAAATATATATTATCACATGGCAAAAGGTAGAATATTGTTTGTTAATCAGGAGATTACGCCGTTTGTAGAGGAGAACGAACTTTCGGTAATGGGTCGTTATTTGCCAGCAAAGCTGCAAGAAATGGGCCGCGAAATCAGGGTCTTCATGCCCCGCTACGGCGGTGTGAGCGAGCGCAAGCACCAGCTGCACGAGGTGATACGCCTCAGCGGTCTGAACCTCATCATAAACAACTGCGACCGACAGCTCATCATCAAGGTCGGCTCCATACAGCAGGCCCGCCTGCAAGTGTATTTCATCGACAACGAGGATTACTTCGGCGGCTGCAAAGGTCCCACCGAGGCCGACGGCACGCTGGCCCCGATGGCCGACGAGCGGCTGCTCTTCTTCGGTCGCGGCACCCTCGAGGCCGTGCGCAAGCTGGCCTGGCAGCCCCACCTGATCAACTTCATGGGCTGGTCGGCGGCCATGATACCCTTCTATTTGCGCCGCATAAACAAGGAGAATGCCTTCTTCAGCGGCACCAAGATGGTCATCACGCTCATGGACGACGCCTTCAGAGGCAGCATACCGGGCGACCTCGAGCGCAAGATGAAGACCGACTCGGCCACCGCCAAGGACCTGCGCCTTTACGGCGACACCACCTACCGCGGCCTGATGAAAGCCGCCATCACCTACTCGCAGGGCGTCATCATCGGCTCGCCCAATGTCGACCCCGAGCTGGTGGCCTTCGCCAAGGAAAACAAACGCTCGGTGCTCGACTACTGCGCCGACCGCGACGAATTCTACTCAAGCATCAACAAATTCTACGACAGCCTGATAGGCAGAATCGACAACTAAACGATGAACAAATCCAGAATCGCCACCCTCGTGGCACTCCTTGTGCTGGCAGTGGTGCCCTGCGCCTGCGTCGACGAAGAGTCGGACCTCGGCGTCAACCTGGTCGACCACGGCACCCTCTACAACGGCCACACCGACACCATCTTCGCCACCGCGGCCTATAGCTCGACCGACGACTCGCTCCTCACCTCGGACTACACCTTCGGTATCATAGGCAACTACGCCGACCCCGTCTTCGGCTTCGTCTCGTCGACGCTCTACACCCAGATTGCCCTCTCGTCGACCGACAACTCGATCACCACCGAGGACATGGTCATAGACTCGGCGGTGCTCTCGCTCGTCAACGACGTGCTCTTCCCCGACTCGACGGCCACCTACAGCTTCCACTTCGAAGTGCGCCACCTGGCCGAACCGCTGGCCGACACCTTCTACTACTCCACCGACGCCATCGAGGTCGACGGCATGGCCCCGCTCTACGACGGCACCCTGCAGGTGAGCGCCGCCGACACGGTCGTCAGGCTCCATCTGGGCGTCGGCATCTCCGACGTGCTTGTCGACGGACAGTCATACACCGCCGAGGACTTCGCCAAGTTTGCCAAGGGCTTGCGTATCAAGCTGCTGCCCGGCTCCGACCCGGGCATGATGACCATCAACTTCGCCGCGGTCGACACCCGTCTGCGTGTCTACTACCACCGCGACACCAACCACAGCTACTACGACTTCACTGTCGGCATGGGTGCCAAGCACTTCACCCACTTCGAGCACAACTACGCCGGCACCATCTTCGCCACCGGCGGCGACATCGACGGCGCCCAGCGCCTCTACCTCGAGCCGCTGGCGGGACATCAGGTGCACATCAGCTTCGACAGCGCCGTGCGCGCCTTTGCCGAGCAGCACCCCCGCGCCGTGATACACCACGCCGAACTCATCATGCCTGTAGCCCAGGCCGGCCCCGTCATGCCCGACATGCTGGTGGCCGTGCGCCAGGTCGACGGCATGGACACCTACATCAACGACCTCCTCTCGTCGGGCATCGACGGCCGCTACCACGCCGACGGCAACTACTACCGCATGCGGGTGTCGCAACACCTGCAGGGCCTGCTGCGCGACGGCGGCGACGCCGGCATGCGCCTTGTGCTCGACTCGCGCCGCAGCTCGGCCGCCAACGTGGTGCTGGCCGGCTCGCAGGCCGCCAACCCCATACGCATAGCCTTCGTTTATTCCGAATAAAAACAATGCCTTCAGCATGAAAAAGCTCTTCGCAACCCTTCTGCTCGGCCTCGCCACGGCCTTCGCCCTCGAGGCACAGACCCCCTATGTGAAACACTTCCACGGCACCAACCAGGCCTCGGTCGAGGGCACCCTCGACGACGCCGGCCGCCGCACCGGCAACTGGGTGTGGTACTACCCCTCGGGCCGTGTGTCGCAGCGTGGCGCCTATGCCGCCGGCAACAAGGTGGGCACCTGGACCTTCTACTACGAGGACGGCAGCCGCATGGCCGAGGAATGCCACGCCACCGGCACCAACCGCAAGTGGTTCCGCAACGGCGACCTGCGCAGCGAGGTGAACATGCAGGACGGCCGCCCCAACGGCCTCTACCGCTCGTGGCACGACAACGGGCAGGTCGAGGAAGAGATTACCTACGTCAACGGCAGCCGCGAGGGCGAGACCTCGCAGTGGCACGCCAACGGCAAGCTCCGCTTCCGCGGCACCTACCGCAACAACGAGCTGCAGGGCCAGGCCACCTGGTGGACCTCGGACGGCAACAAGGACATGGAGGGCAACATGGTCGACGGCAACCAGGAAGGCCTCTGGCGCTTCTACTGGCGCACCAACGGCCGCCTCGGCATCGAGGGCACCTACAAGCAAGGCAAGGAGAACGGCCTCTGGACCTACTACTACGAGACCGGCGAGCGCTGGCGCTTCGGCAACTACCGCGACGGCAAGCGCGACGGCCTCTGGACCACCCTCTACGAGAACGGCAACAAACTGCACGAGGGCAACTATGTCGACGACCGCGAGGACGGCCGCTGGACGGCCTGGTACGACGACGGCACCACCGTCGACTACTACGGCGACTTCAGCTTCGGCCGCAAGGAAGGCGAGTGGCGCGGCCTCTATGACGACGGCTCTGTGCGCTACATCATACACTACTCCGACGACGTGAAGAACGGCGAAGAGGTGCGCAACTACCCCAACGGCAAGGTCGAGCTGCGCCAGAACTTCATCGACGGCGTGCTCAACGGCAAGTATGAGCGCTACAACGAAGCCGGCAGCCTGGTCGAGAAAGGCCAGTTTGTCGACGGCGAGAAGGACGGCAAGTGGATGTGGTACGACGGCGGCCGCGAGGTGTACCGCGCCAAGTTCAAGGCTGGCCGCGAAGTGAAATGAGGCTGCTGCTGGCATCGCACTCCCCCCGCCGGCGACAGTTGCTCGCCCAGCTGGGGTTCCCCATTGATTATGTCTCGCTCGAGGTCGACGAGCATGTGTCGCCCTCGCTTCCGGCCGACGAGGTGGCCGAGGTGCTGGCTCGTCGCAAGGCCGATGCCTTCGACCGCGCCAAGCTCGGCCCCGACGAGGTGCTGGTCACGGCCGACACCGTGGTGGTGCACCGCGGCCATGTGATGGGCAAGCCCGCCGACCGCGCCGAAGCCATCGCCATGCTGCACGAACTGGCGGGCGAGGGCCACACGGTCTACACCGGCGTGTGCCTCTGCTCGCGCTCGGCCGTCGAGGTCTTCACCGAGAGCACCAAGGTCTTCTTCCGCCAGCTGGCGGACGAGGATATAGAATACTATGTGGACCACTACCAGCCCTACGACAAGGCCGGCTCCTATGGCATACAGGAGTGGATCGGCATGGTGGGGGTGGAACGCATCGAGGGATGCTACTACAACGTGATGGGGCTGCCGGTGGCCAGGCTCTACGAGAGGCTCAGCCGCATGTCGGCATCCATGTAGAGCTCGCCGCGATCCAGCATCTCGCGTACCAGCTCCGCGATTTCGCTTTTCTTGCTTTCGCTGTGCAGACGGCACAGGTCGGCTATGGTCATGCTGTTGGTGGCCAGGGTGCGGCGCAGCGTGGCGGCGTCGATGTGGTGGGCGGTGCGGCTCAGGCATACGTCGCAGGTGCCGCAGTCCTTGACCCCGTCGGTCTCGCCAAAGTAGGCCAGCAGCTGGCGGCTGCGGCACACACTGTCGCACTCGAGGTAGGCCAGCATGGCGCGCAGGCGTAATTCGGCACAGGTCTTCACCTGGGCATAGTTCTCTTCGCCGAGGTAGATGTCGTGCTCGTCGATGCGGGCCGAGGTGAAGATGATTTCGGGCTTGGTGCTGCGCTGGCGGTAGTCGACCACGTGCATGGCGTGCAGCTCGTTGAGGGCGGTCACCACGTCGGCGGGCTCGGCAAAGCAGCGCGAGCCGATGCGGCGCTCGTCGATGGCCACGGCGTCGGTGGTCACGCCTGGGTATAGGCGCATCACCGTCTGCAGCAGACCTCCGAGGCGCAGGTGGTTCACCTGGAAGCGGTACAGCTCGTCGCGCCCCACGGCAACCATGAGGGTGGACTGCGAGTTGCTGAGATCTGGCAGCGCAATGAGGCCTTCGCGCTCCAGGAAGAGGCAGGCACTGTAGAACTCGCGCGGAAGCAGGTTGTAGGTGGTGCAGATGGCTTCGGGCTTGAAGGTGTGGCGGCTGTCGTAGCCGCTCCCAAGGGGTAGTTTGTAGTAGTTGCAGATGGCGCGATAGACGTTGCGGATGTATTTCACCGACGGGAAGTCGCTGGCGAACGACTGTTGCAGGCGCTTCCTGTCGCCCGCGCCGCGCAGCAGTATGGCCTGGGCTGGTGCGCCGTCGCGGCCGGCGCGCCCCACTTCTTGGAAGTAGGCCTCGATCGACTCGGGTATGTCGTAGTGTATCACAAAGCGCACGTCGGCCTTGTCGATGCCGAGCCCGAAGGCATTGGTGGCCACCATCACACGGTATTGGCCAGTCATCCAGGCCGACTGGCGCTGGTCGCGCTCGTTGGCGGTGAGCCCCGCGTGGTAGTAGTTGGCGCTTACGCCTTCGGCCACCAGGCGGTCGGCTATCTCTTTGGTGGCCCTGCGGCTGCGGGTATACACTATGCCGCACCCCTCGATGCTGCGGGCTATACGCACTATGCGCGTGGCCTTGCTGTCGTCGCTCACCACCTGGTAGCTCAGGTTGGGACGTGCGAAGGTGCTGCGGAACAGGCGGGGATTGCGCATGTGCAGTTGCTGCTCGATGTCGGCCACCACGGCGGCCGTGGCCGTGGCGGTGAGGGCTATGATGGGTGCCGACGGGTGATATTGGCGTATGTCGGCCACCTGCAGGTATGTGGGGCGGAAGTCGTGTCCCCACTGCGAGATGCAGTGGGCTTCGTCGACGGCGATGAGGCTCACCTTCATGTGGCGCAGGTGCTCTATGAAGCGCCGTTGCCGCAAGCGCTCGGGCGAGACGTACAGCAGCTTGATGCTACCGGCTATGCTGTTGTTGAGTACCGCCGACACCTCGTCGGCCGACATGCCGCTCACTATGCAGGCGGCTTTGATATGGCGGTCGTTGAGGCGTTGCACCTGGTCTTTCATCAGCGCTATCAGCGGCGAGACCACAATGCAGAGACCCTCTGCCATCAGCGCCGGGAGCTGGTAGCAGAGGGACTTGCCCCCTCCGGTGGGCAGCAGGACCATGGTGTCGTGGCCTGCCAATACTGAGTCGATTATCGCCTCCTGCAAGGGGCGGAAGCTCTCGTGACCCCAGTGGCGTTTCAGCAACGCATGTTTGTCGGGCATCAGCGTATGAGGGTAATAGTGCCTTTCAGCGTGCTGAGGGTCGGGGTGCCGGGCTTGCGGTAGTTGCAGATATAGACGTAGGCGCCCTGGCGGCAGGCGTTCCCGTCGTGGGTGCCGTCCCATTCAAACTCGGGGTCGTCCGACTCGTACATCAGGCGGCCTTGGCGGTCGTAGATGTAGATGTGGAAGTACTCGTAGCTGTTCACGCTGTAGAGTTTGAAGGTCGCGTTGTCGTCATCACTGTTGGGAGTGAAGGCCGTCGGGAACCAGGCGGTGAAGAGCTTGACGGGTATCTTGAACGGGTACACCGTGGCGCAGTTGATTACGTTGCGGGTGGTCAGCTCGACGCCTACTTCCTCGCGGTTCATTATGCCGTCGAATGTGTGGCTCACTTTATTGCCTTCGGCGGTCTCGCCGTTGTCGAAGGTCCAGGAACTCGACGTGGCGGTGGGCGATACGTCGTGCAGTATCACCGTCGGGTCGTCGACGTCGACGTAGGGCGGGGTGAGGCTCACCTTGGGTGTGGGAGGCGGCAGGATGGTCACTTTGGCGTCGATGGGTGTGGCGTCGCACGAGTCGCTGCCGTGGCCCACCATGGTGTAGATGGTGTTCTGGGTCGGGAAGACGTGCACCACGTTGGCGGTGTCGAGCAGCGTGGTGTCGCTGGGCGTCGAGGTCCAGGTGTAGAAGGCGGCGTCGTGGCCGGTGAGTATCACCTCGCCGCCCGGGCAGACGCGCCCGTCTTCGGGTATCATGGTAAGACGGGGCCGCACGAGGTAGGTCTTGACGCTGCCCCAGGCCACGCAGCCGTCGGGACTGGTCACCTCGACGTAGTAGGTGGCTACGTCGGCGTAGGGCTCGACTATGAGGCTGTCGCCGGCGGGCAGGGAACCGTCGACCACTCCGTTGGTGCGCGACCAGCGGAAGGTGCAGCCTTCCATGCCTTCCACCTCGACCTTGAGGGCGGTCTTGCTACCGACGCAGACTATGGTGTCGCCCGTCACTTTGAGCTTGGGGTTGTCGAACACTATGACATTGTGTCTGGCGGTGGCCTCGCACCACAAGGTGTCGTGGGTCAGGGTGTCGAAGCAGAAGGAACCGTTGCGCACGGTGAGTTCGACGGGGCTTGTGTGGTTGAACGAGTGGTTGGGCAGGGTCTTGTTCTCGGTGGCGCCGGTGCCGGTCACGTAGTCGTACTCGGGGACGGCAGCGGTGGAGGTGGGGGTGATGAGCTTCCACTGGCGGTAGATGGAGCCGGGTGTGGTGTCGGTGAGGGTGGTGGTCTGGCCGTCGCAGAGCACGCTGTCGGGCAGCAGGGTGAAGCCGGTGGCAGGGCGCTTCAGGGGGCGTATGGGGTATAGGGCGTCGGTGTAGCAGTTGTTGTTTATTTTATGCTGGGTGTGCACCAGTACACTCATCTGGGTACCTATCTGGTCGTCGCTGAAGAAGTAGGTGGTGCTGTCGCCGTTAGAGGTCTGCAGGGGCTCGCCGCCACCCACGGGGTTGTTGTAGAACGAGAAGGTGGAGGTGTTGAAGTTGATGGAGTCGAGCGACTCGCCGGGAATCTCACTGCGGTTCTTCAGGGTGATGTAGCCGTCGCAGCTGTAGAGCGTGTCGATGTGGACCGAGGGCTTGGAGTTCTTCACATTGACGTAGATTGACGAGGTGAAGGGCTTGGCGGGGTCGATGGCCGAGGTTACGTTGCAGCGGAAGGTCTGCCACAGACCTATCGAGTCGTTGGTCTCGTCTTGTGTGCCAGGGCCGTGGGGGTGGTAGACCACGCGGAAGTCGTCGGCTTGGGCGTGGTAGAGGTAGCCCGAGTCGGCATCGGTGCCGGTCTGCAGGGTGCGGAAGGTGAAGTAGTCGTTCATCTCGCCGGCCTCGATGTTGGTCACCGGGTCGGAGACACCATAGTTTGAGACGCTCCATTCGTAGTTCTTCATGCCGCGTGGCACGCCGAGGGTGGCCACTTCGGTCGACATGCCCGGGGGGCAGCCGGCGACGTTGATCTTGGCCGACTGGCACTCGCCGGCGATGTAGGCGTAGGCACAGTGGGCTGTGTAGGCGCAGTCGCGCACCAATATCTCGATGCGGGTGGGAAATCCGATGCGGTCGCTGAGGTTGATGACTACCTTCTCCCACGATTTATAGTAGAAGGCACCAGCCTCGTGCCAACCTCCTTGGCCGATTACGATGTTGCCCGCACCACCATCGGAGCAGTAGGAACAGTTTGCGGGGGTCGAGGTTATGTAGTAGGCTTTGTTGTCGCTCACCTGGCTCCAGCTGCTGTTTGGATTCTCGGGGTCGGTCTTTTCCATGACGCGTATTATCATGGCGGGATCAGTATTGACACCGTGGCCGGGGGCTTCTACCACGATGGCGTAGTAGAGCACGAGGATGGCGTTGTCGACCGAGGGCAGAATCTCGTAGTAGAGCGCGGCGGCGTTGCCGATGCTTTGGCCTTGGCCAGCGCCATAGCCGTCGCCGATGCGGACGGTGCTGGTGATGTTGGTGGGCTCGATGAGGCCGGGAATGCCGGCAAAGTTGAAGGTGGCCGAGGGTATGTATTTCAAGCCGCTGCCCACGTTGGCGTCGTTGCCGTTGGTGGTATTGATGTAGAACTGGCGGCCGGGAGTGGGCAGATTGCTGCTGCTCCACGAGTCGGCAGGGGTGGTGGCGGTAGTGAGATTGTTGCCGGAATAGACTGTGGAGTTAAGTGAGATGCCGGTGGTGCTGGTCATTACGTTGGGCGCCTGGCCAGGATAGGCGACAGGGGTGCCCACTTTGCCAGACCAGCAGTTGGAGGTTCCTCCATAGGCGTTGGTGAAGGTGGCCGAGAAGTTGGTGGGGTTCTTCCACCCCGGGCAGGGGTTTGTCTGGGCTACGGCCACGGTGGTGGTGAGGAGCAAGGCCACGAGGGCGGCGATATGTTTGGTCGGTTTCATCGCTGGTGGTGCTGTTTGTTTGTTGGTTTACAATAGGTTTACGGCAGCCGAGGCTGCACTGTACACGTGGCAAAGATAGGGCATTTATTTGGATTGCGCAAATTTTTCTTTGCCGCCGTTCACCTATATAGACGCCGCCGGCCGGCTAAATGTTACAGCCGGCCGGTGAAAAAAAGTGCAATACGGAATTATTCTTGCCGAGGTTCTTTCTTTGGCATTTGCTTCAGTGTGGGGTCGAAGCGGTGCTCGATGTCTTGCCCTGGCTGCATGTTGAGGTAGGGCATCATTGATAGTCTTACGTCGACAAGCCATTGCCCGTTCTCTTTCAGCACCATCACGCTGTCGTCTTGTTCTTTGATGGGAGTGTGTTTGTGGAAATAGGCATAGGCATGGGTGCTGTCTACAATGCGAACGCCTTTGATGGTGATTTCGGCCGGCATGTTGGCGTTCATGGAGGCGGTGTCGCAGAGTTCTTTGAGGCGTTTCAGTACCGGGAGCGAGTATTGGCGTGTGTTTTGGGTTGTGAAGGGGGCAGCTTCGTCAATGAGGTAGTTGCCGGTGGCGTCGAGGTAGCCTTGTGCAGCTGCTTTGATGGCGGCGGTATCTTTCGACTGTGTGTCATTGCATGCTGCTAAGACTAGTGCGAGCAAGGCTATGGTGAGGAGCCTGATGTGGTGTTTCATGGTGTTGTGCTTGTTGCAAGGTTGTTGAACAAAGCCCCAAACTCAGTAGGGTTTGGGGCTTTGTGTGCATTTATTCGCCGATGGCGAATAGAAGAACGGTGGTTCTTCTTTAGCGTTTTCTGCGGTTGCTCTGAACCTGCTGGCTGTTGCCAAGGTCTTTCATGGTGGTGTTCTTGGTCGCAACTTCCTCTGCTGGGGCTTGGTCAACCTTGATTTCCTTCTCTTTGGCCTTGGGAGCGGGGGCGCTCACCTTCTTGGTGGCGGTGGTAGCAGCGGCTTTGGCTTCGGTAGCGGCAACGGCCACGACAGTGTCGACGTTCTCCTCGACGATAGCCTCGTCGGCTATTTCCTCGATGGCGACGGTGTCGATTTCCTCTTCAACCTGCTTGTTGTTGTTGCAGGCAACGAGTGCGAGCGATGCAACGGCTGCGATGGCAGCCAGACGGAATGTCTTTTTCATAGCTTATTGTTAATTATGCTTTGTTGTCGGTTTTATTGACGAGCGGTGAAGACGTAGTTGCGGGCGGCGAGCACCATATTGCCTTTGTCGGCAGCGTCGTACCACTGGTTGATGATGGTCTCGTATTCCTCGTCGGTGAGGCTGTCGAGGTCACCACCGTTTTCGACGTAGGTATGGTAGGCATCCAGGACGTCGGCATAGCTGGCGAAGATGATGTTGAGGTCGATGTCGGCTTTGTTGGCGGTGGCATCGAAGTTGGTTACTGAGGGTTGGGCGCCGAGGTCGTAGAGTTCATAGTCGCCGAATGTATTGCCCTGCTGATCCTGGAAGTAGGTCTCGTAGTAGACCTCGGTGGGGAACTGCTGGGCATACTGCTGACCGAACTGGGCGCTGAGACCCCACTGCGAATTGGCAGTCATTAAGGAAATGTAGAATTCGGGCATGTCGATGTAATCAACGCCGTCCTCGTTGGTGAGGCCTTTGGCAAGGTCCATGATGTACACAATACCCTGGATGGAGCTGGCGCTCTGGTAGCCGATGGTCTGCTCGGCATCGTTCCACTTCACGCTGACGGTAGGATCGTTGTTGACGGGCTGGTTGTTGTTGTTGTTGTTCTGATCGTCATTGTTTTCGTCTTTTTTGCAAGCGACGAAGAGCATGGAGCCGGCGATGAGGGCGACACCCATGAGTTTGAAAATGTTCTTCATTTTTTTTATTGTTTTTGGGTTAATATTTGCGTTCCAAATCGGCTGCAAAAGTACACCTTTTTTTTGATATGGAGAGAAAAATGTGTTTTTTTAATGTTTTTTATGCTTTTTTGTAGTGTCCGTGTGGGCAGGCAGGGCGCGGCGCGTGGGTGGCCGGCGGGTGCAGGGGGCGTGGTTGGTGCGGCTGGAGTCGGACCTGATACGGACCGGATACGGAGGGGATACGGAGTGGATACGGTGGGGAAGGGATGTCAGCGGCGGGTGTCGAGGGCGTCGCGCAGCGAGGAGGCGAGGACCATGAAGGCGAGCACTATGAGCATGATGCATAGGCCGGGCAGGAGTGCCAGGTGGGCGCTGTCGAGCAGCAGGTAGCCGTAGTTGTCTTTGACCATCATGCCCCATGAGGGGGTGGGGGGCTGTACGCCGATGCCGAGGAAGGAGAGGCCGGCTTCGAGCAGTATGGCGGAGGCAAAGTTGGAGGCTGCGACGACGCTGACGGCGCCGACGGTGCCGGGCAGCAGGTGGCGGAAGATGGTGCGGGCCGAGGAGTAGCCGAGGGCGCGGGTGGCTTCGATGTATTCTTTCTCGCGCAGGCCCAGTATCTCGCCGCGCACTATGCGCGCTATGTCGACCCACATGGTGAGGCCTACGGCGACGAAGATCTGCCAGAAGCCTTTGCCAAGGGCGAAGGTGATGGCTATGACGAGGAGGACGGTGGGTATGGACCAGACGACGTTGATGACCCACAGTATGAGGTTGTCGACCCACCCGCCGTGGTAGGCGGCCAGGGCGCCGAGGGTGATGCCGAGCAGCAGGGCTATGGCGAGGGCGATGAAGCCTACCGAGAGGCTGACGCGCGACCCTATCATGAGCATGCTGAGCAGGTCGCGCCCGTAGGCGTCGGTGCCGAGCAGATAGGTGCGGCTTTCGATCTGGGCCACGCGGCTCATGGGCAGGGCTACGGGCTCGCCGGCCAGTGGGGTGGCGAAGAGGGTGTCGCGCGCGATACTATATTTATTGTCTATGGGCAGGGTGGTGTAGGGCAGGGGAGTGCCGTGCAGCATGTGGCGCCGCAGGGGGGCTTGCTGGTCGAGGTGGACGATGGTGGCGCGGCTGAGGGGCTTGAGGGTGGCGAGTTCGAGGTGCTGCTGGTTGCAGTCGGGTGTTGGGTCGGGGGTTATGAGGTAGCCGAGCACGGCGACGAGGGCGAAGAGGCCTATGACCACCATGCTGGCTATGGCCAGGGGGTTGCGGCGCAGGCGGTGCCAGGCCTGTCGGTCGAGGCTGGCGCCGGCCAGGTCGGTGGCGGTGCGGCGGCGGAAGGGGTTTCGCATGGCTTTATGTGTGGCTTGGTGGTTAGAGGAAGCCGAGTTCTGCTTTTACGTCGTCGGGTATCATGTCCATGCTCCAGGGCGGGTCGAAGGTGAGCTCGACGTCGACGCTCTTGATGCCCGAGATGTAGCCCACCATCTGTTTCACCTCCTGGAACATGTACTCGGCTTCGGGACAGTCGGGGGCGGTCATGGTCATCAGGATGTGCACATTGAGGTCGGCGTCGACGTCGACCTTGTATATCAGGCCAAGGTCGTAGATGTTGACGGGTATCTCGGGGTCGTAGATGTTTTTCAGACAGTTGACCACTGCGCTGTGTATGGTCTCTTGGGTGGGTTCCATTGTCGATTGGGGTTGTTGTCGGGGACTGATGGGTTTAATGGGCTTGATGGGTTTGATGGGCTCTTACCTCTCACTTTTCACCTTTCACCTTGTAGGCCAGAGCGTACATGCGCATCTGCTTCACCATCGAGGTGAGGCCGTTGGAGCGGGTGGGGGAGAGGTGCTCGCGGAGACCTATGGCGTCGATGAACGAGAGGTCGGCGTCGAGGATTTCCTGCGGGGTGTGGCCGTCGAGGGCGCGTATGAGGAGGCTGATGATGCCGCGGGTGATGACGGCGTCGCTGTCGGCCCGGAAGTAGAGGCGGCCGTCGCGCAGCTCGCAGCTGAGCCATACGCGGCTTTGGCAGCCCTGTATCAGGTTCTGCTCGGTCTTGTCGCGCTCGTCGATGACGGGGCAGTCGCGTCCCAGGTCGATGATATAGGCGTAGCGGTCGAGCCATTCGTCGAAGTTGGCGAACTCGGCCACAATCTGTTGTTCTGTCTCTTGTATGGTCATTGTCTTGGTGGGTCTTTATGGTCCTATTTGGGGGCTTTGTGTATCAGGTACACCGCTGCCAGGCCGAAGACCAGCTGTGGCAGCAGCACGGCCACGGCTGGCGGCAGGTCGCCGCCGGTGGCGAAGACGGTGGTGACCTTCATGAACACTATGAAGCCGAATGCCAGGGTGATGCCGATGGCCAGATGCACGCCGATGCCGCCGCGCGACTTGCGCGACGCTATGGCTACACCGATGAAGGTCATCACCACGATGGCCAGAGGGTTGAAGAGGCGCTGGTAGAGCTCTATCTGGGCGTCTTTCACGGTGCCGGTGCCGCGCACCTTCTCGCGCGAGATGTGCTGCAGCAGGGCCGGTGTGTTCATCGTCTCTATGCGCTTCGACAGCAGGTCGAGGTCGGACGGCTCTATGCCGAAGTCCACATTGCGGCCGCTGGCCGAGCTCAGGGTCTCCTTGCCGTCGGCGTCGATGGTGCGCCGCGAATAGCCGGTGCAGCGCCACAGGTGGGTGGCGGTGTCGTAGACTATGAAGTCGGCCGCCTCGCGCATGCGCAGGTGCCCCTGTGCGTCGAACTTTTCGCGGCGGAACTTCATGGCCCGCATCTGGTGTACGTCGTACGACTCGGCATACACCTGTACGCCGCGTTCGGCCTGGAAGTGTATGTTGTTGTAGAAGCTTCGGGTCTTGGTCTTGACGTATTGCTCCTCGAACTCGATGAGGTGGCGGTTGGAGATGGGTATCACAAAGTTGCCCAGTACCAGCACTATCACGGCCACTATGACCGAGCCGTGCAGGTAGGGTCGCAGCATGCGGCGGTAGCTAATGCCCGAGCTGAGGATGGCTATTATCTCGGTGTTGCCCGCCATCTTGGAGGTGAAATAGAGCACCGCGATGAAGATGAAGAGCGGGCTGTAGAGGTTTACGAAGCCGGGTATGAAGTTGCCGTAGTAGTCCACCACCACCTGCCAGAAGCTGGCGTGGTTGCTGAGGAACTTGTCGAGCTTCTCGCTGACGTCGAAGGTGATGATGATGACTATGATGAGTACCAGTGCCAGCAAGAAAGTCTTGAGGTACTTGAGCAGTATGTAGCGGTCGAGCCGGCGGTATGGCGTCATCGATGTCGGTAGCGGCTTATAGCAGCTGCTTTTGGAAGGCGGTGAGGCTTTCGAGGACGTTGGTCTTGACGTGAATGAACTCGTCTATGCCGTAGCCTTTGTAGGTTTCGACCATATCCTTGGGGAAGCCTGCGAGTACGAGGCTCTTGACCTTGCCTTTGAGGGCGCGGCAGACGGGCTCGGTGAGCTCGGCGTATTCGTCGTCGCTCGAGCAGAGCACCACGATGTCGGCACCGCTTTCGAGGGCGGCCTTGGCACCTTCTTCGGGGGTGGCGAAGCCGGGGTTGTCGATGATTTCGTAGCCGGCGACGCCGAAGAAGTTGGTGGCGAAGCCCGAGCGGGCTTTGCGCATGGTGAGGTTGCCGTAGGTGAGGAGGAACACCTTGGGACGGCGGGCGGCGTGCTCGGTCTGGAGGCGGAGGTCTTCGAAGGCCTGTGCGCCACGGTAGGGCATGAGGGTCTTGATCTCGTCGCCTTCGCAAGCGTTGCATTTCTTGTCGGCTGCCACTTTGTCGCCCATCTTCTCGAGCAGGTTGGGGTATTGGTTGGTGCCGAGGATGGTGGTGCGGCGGGTGGCGATGTCGAGGTTGCGCTGCTGGGCGGTGGCTGCCACCTCGTCTTGCACGAGGCCGGCGCGCAGGGCTTTGCAGAAGCCGCCGGCGTTCTCGACGCGGAGGAAGTGCTCCCAGGCGCCACGGGCTATCTCGTCGGTGAGGTTCTCGATGTAGTAGCTGCCGGCAGCGGGGTCGACAATCTTGTCGAGGTAGGACTCTTCTTTGAGGAGCAGCTGCTGGTTGCGGGCTATGCGGTAGCCGAAGTCGTCGGCATCCTTGTAGGCTGTGTCGAAGGGAAGCACCGAGATGGAGTCGGCACCGGCGATGGCGCTCGACATGGCCTCGGTGGTGGAGCGCAGCATGTTGACGTAGGGGTCGTAGACCGAGAGGTTCCAGCGCGAGGTGGTGGCGTTGATGTAGAGCTTGTAGGGGCAGTCGCACTCGGGCTTGTATTGCTCCACGATCTTGCTCCACAGCAGGCGGGCGGCGCGTATCTTGGCAATCTCCATGAAGTAGGTGCTGCCGACGCCGACGTTGAGCACAATCGAGCGGCCCACATGCTCCATCTTGCAGCCGAGGTCGGTGAGGCGGCTCACCATCTCGTTGGCGGCGGCCAGCGAGAAGCCGAGCTCCTGCACGATGTTGGAGCCTGCGTTGTTGAGCTGCTGGGCGTTGATGGTGAGCACGCGGAATTTGGGCAGTTCGGCGTGGGCGTATTCCACCAGTGCCTTGGCGGCCTGCAGGTCGCCGTCCTCGCCGCGATGGAAGCGGCCGTGGGTGAGGGCGTAGCGGAACATGTCGAAGTCGGTCGAGCCGCGCAGCTCTTTGGGGTCGACGCCCTTGGTGCGGGCATACTCGACGTAGAGCTCGAGCAGGCGACGGTAGTCGTCCGAGCAGAGGAAGTTGATGCTCACGGCGTCGATGTAGATGCCGTCGAGCAGGGTGGCGAAGTCGGCCACCGAGTGCACCTCTTTGGTGCAGAGGCCCAGGGCGGTGGCGCCGCGTTCCACGGCGTCGAGGGCTATGCGGTTGGCCTCCTTGAGGTCGGCGACGAAGATGTCCTGGCGCACCTCCCACACGTTGTCGGCCGTGTGCTTGCCACGGGTGTAGGGCCACTGGCCGGGGTTCGAGTCGAGGTATTCGAGTCCTTCGAGGTTCTCGGCGCGGTAGTAGGGGCGCACCTTGAAGCCCTCTATGGTACGCCAAACCAACTTCTTCTCGTAGTCGGCACCCTTGAGGTCTTTTTCAATTACTTCTTCCCATTTTTCGGTCGGTACTGGCGGGAATTCGCCAAACAACTTGTTGTCTTCCATTATATTGTATCTTTTATATATTCTATTTCGTAGTTTGCAAATATACACCTTTTTTCCGACACTTGGCGAAAAAATGTGCCTATAGGGCTTAATACGCTGTGGCACAGTACTGTTACGCTTTTTCTATCAAACCTTGAAAAACCCCGATTTTCCGTGCGTTGCAACTGCCTGGTAATCAGCCTTTGGTGGCTATCAAGTCCGAACCAAGTCCGGACCAACTCCGGACCATCTACGAGCCATCTCCGGCCACGGTCGGAGTTCGTGCGGTCGGGTACCGGTGTGGGGGCGTCGTCGATGCGGCGGCGGTGCCTCGGGGAGGTGGAAAAAAGTTGTCGCGGTATGCTTTTTTTTCGTACTTTTGCACCTCGAAACATTCAACACGTCATGGCGGCAAACCCCTTCATAGTGTGCAAGGCTTCGGCTGGTTCGGGCAAGACCTATACGCTTGTGAAAGAGTATCTTCGGATGGCTTTCGCGGGTGGCGAGGCAGCTGTGGGCACGCGCTTCCGCTCCATACTGGCCATCACCTTCACCAACAAGGCGGCGGCCGAGATGAAGAGCCGCATCATGAGCGAGTTGGAGAAGATGGCCGCGGCACCGGTCGACCCACAGTCGCCCACCATGGGCGCCGCCCTGATGCGCGAGCTGGCCATCGACGACGGCGAGCGGCTGAGCCGCATGGCCGCCAAGCTGCACAGCGCCATCCTGCATCGCTACACCGACCTGTCGGTCAGCACTATAGACAGCTTTACGCATCGCATTGTGCGCACCTTCGCCCACGACCTGGGGCAGCCCGTGAACTTCGACGTGGCCATCGACCAGCAGGAGATGGTCGACCAGGCTGTGGCACAGCTCATGTCGCTGGCCGGCACCGACGGCAACGACGAGCTCACCGACATGCTTATCGCCTTCGCCGACAGTCAGATGGAGGAAGACCGTGGCTACAACATCGAGCGCCTCATGGCCTCGCTGGCGCATCAGCTTTTCAAGGAGGACATCGACGGGCGGATGCAGCAGCTCGCCCATCTTGCACCGGCCGACTTCAAGGCCATACAGCGGCAGTACACCGCCGAGATGCGCCGCTACGAGGCCACGCTGCGCCGGGTGGGCGCCGAGGCTGTGGCGCTGCTGGAAAGCGTTGGCCTCGAAGCCGATACGGCGCCATACGGCATGAGTGGCTACTACGGCTACTTCGCCCGTGTGGCCGACGGCGCTGTGATGCAGCCCACCGCCCGCACCGTGGCCGCCGTCGAGGGGGGACGGCTCACCTCGGCCAAGAGCCCGGCCGCGCTCAAGTCGGCCGCCGAGGGCATCCTGCCCCAGCTGCGCGACATCTATGCCCGCCTCACCACCCTGCTGGGCGACGAGCTGACGCGCTACAACAGCCTGCGGGCCATGCTGCGCAACCTCTATTCGACCGCACTTCTGGGCCAGCTCAACAGCCAGATGCACATTTACGCCCGCGACAACGAAGTGGTGCATCTGAGTGACTTCAACAAGCTGATTAACCGAGTGGTGCAGGACGAGGACAACCCGGCACCGTTCATCTACGAGCGCCTGGGCAACCGCTACCGACACTTCCTCGTCGACGAGTTTCAGGACACCTCGGTCATGCAGTGGCACAACCTGGTGCCGCTGGTGGAAAACGGCGTCAGCCAGCACTGCCATTCTCTTGTGGTGGGCGACGGCAAGCAGGCCATATACCGCTTCCGGCAGGGCGACGTGCGCCAGTTCGCACGCCTGCCGCAGGTGGAGGGCATGCGTCACCACGGCCGCCTGCTCTCGATGCCGGGCAGCTACACCATGCAGCTGCTCGACACCAACTACCGCACCGCCAGCGCCATAGTCGAGTTCAACAACAGTCTCTTTTCGTGGCTCGCCCGTCATGTCTACGCCGACAATCCGCTGGTGCAGGACATCTTTGTGGGCCGCACCGCCGAGGGCAGTCCGCGTGCCGACGGCGACGAGGAGCTGCGCCAGCTGGCCCATCACCGCGAGCGTGGCTACGTGGGCCTGGAGTTTGTCTCCAAGGCCGACATCGGCGACGCCGACATCAAGGAAGCCGTCTTCGAGCGGGTGATGCAGACCATAGCCATGCTCGTCGACGATCGCGGCTACAGCTACGGCGACATCGTGGTTTTGGCCCGCAGCAACAGCGACCTGGCCGCCATCGGCGCCTATCTGGCCGCCCACAGCGCCATACCGCAGACCTCGACCGAGTCGTTCTACCTGCGCGAGAGCCACGCCGTGATGGCCATCGTCGCCGTGCTCCGCCTGTTGCGCAACCGTGCCGACAGTGTGGCGCGCGCCGACCTCGGTTACCGCCTCGGAGCCCTCGGCCTCGTGGGTTCGGGCCTCAACCTCGACTACCTGGCCTCGCTCGACCTCTACGACTGCTGCGAGGAGGTTGTGCGCCAGCTGCGCATCGACGGCGTCGACACCCCCTATGTGGCCTCGCTGCTCAACCGCGTGGCCGCTTTCGCTGCCCGCCACCGTCAGGACGTGGGCCAGTTCCTGGACTGGTTCGACGAGCAGACGCGCCTTTCGGCCTCCACGTCCGAAGAACTCGATGCTGTGCGGCTGCTCACCATTCACAAGGCCAAGGGGCTCGAGGCTCCGGTAGTGATTTGCCCCCTGTTCTACGGGCGCGACTATCCGATCGAGATGTGGGTCGACGTGCCCGACGGACCGCTGCCCACCGCCTTCGTGTCGCTGGGCTCCGACGAGCAGACCCTCTTCGAGGCGCAACGCCGCGAGGAACAGATGCTTGGCGAGGTAGACGACCTCGACATACTCTATGTTGCCCTTACGCGTCCGCGCGAACAACTATATCTTTTCGCACCCGACCCGCACGACATCAAGCATCCGCGCGAGCGCGACCTGCGCTATCCCGCCTTGCTGCGGGCCTTCGCCGACGCGGTCGACTACGACGCCGGCGACCCGCAGACACGCCCGGCAGCGGCGCACAAGGCCGGCGGCAAGCAACCCGTGCACCTGCAGCGACTTTCCTTTGCCGACTGGACGTCGAAGGTGCGCATAGCCTCGCCATCCGAGAAGGCTATGACGCCGCTGGCCGAGAGCAAGGTGCGCTTCGGCATCTATGCCCACGACCTGCTGGCGGCCGTGCGCCATGCCGACGACGTGGACGCGGCGCTGGGCCGCATGGTCGACTCCGTGGCCATCGACGACGGTGAGCGCCAGCGTCTGGCCTCCCTGGCCAAGGCCGTGGTCTCGCATCCCGACACCAGACGCTTCTTTGACCCCCGCTACGAGGCCAAGAACGAGTGCGAGCTGGTTACCGGCGGCCGTCGCATCAGGCCCGACCGCGTGGTCTGCACTCCCGACGCAACGTGGGTTGTCGACTTCAAGACCGGCACCCCCATGGACGAGCACCGCAGCCAGGTGGCCGAATACTGCCGTGCCGTGGCCGACATGGGCTATCCCGATGTGAGTGGCTATATCATCTACCTGCAGCCCGAGGTCAGCCTGGTGGCCTGCTGAGGCTCGCCGCCCCTCGGTCCAGGGCGCTTCTGTTCATAAAAAAGAAAAAATTAACACTTTTTTGTTGGTAATTCCGATTTATTTCGTATTTTAGCGCTGAGAAATAAAAGGCTCATTTCGTAGTAATAAATTAAAAGACAAAGATATGGAACTGAAGAAAAATCCCAAGGCTGACCTCGAAAACCGTCGGGGACTCTATCTGGAGATAGGTCTGGTGGTGATTTTGGTGGCCGCTCTCGTGGCCTTCAACGTCAAAAGCTACGACCAGGAGCAGGTAGAAGTGGTGCAGCGCACCGCTATCGATGAGGTGGAGGACGTCATTATCCAGACTCAACAGGAAGAACTGCCCCCGCCACCACCACCCGAACAGCCCGAGGTTACTACAGAGCTTAACGTTATCGAAGACGACGCCGAGTCGGAGAACGAGGTCGATATGAGCTCGTTCCAGCGTCAGGAAGAAGCTACCAACATGGAGATTATCCCGGTGAAGATCGAGGAAGAAGAGGAAGTGGACGAGCAGGTCATCTTCCAGGTCGTGGAGAACGACCCTGAATTCCCCGGTGGCGTCGAGGCTATGTACAAGTACCTTGCCCAGAACATCAAGTACCCGCAGCTGGCCCGCGAGAACAACATCACAGGCCGTGTGTTCGTGACCTTCGTCGTCGAGCGCGACGGTTCGGTGACGGGTGTCCGTGTGCTCCGCGACATCGGCGGTGGCTGTGGCCAGGAAGCCGTGCGCGTGGTAAAGAGCATGCCCAAGTGGACCCCGGGCAAGCAGCGCGGCAAGGCAGTGCGCGTGCAGTACAACCTCCCCGTCAACTTCTCGCTGCACTAATCCTTGATTAGCATAAACAACCTGTCGGTGCAGTTTACTGGCACCGACCTCTTCAGCGGCGTTACTTTCAACATTGGCGACCGCGACCGTATTGGACTTGTCGGCATGAATGGTGCCGGCAAGTCCACTCTTTTGAAGATACTTTGCGGCTGGCAGGAGCCAGAGCATGGCACCATCGTCATGGCCACCGGGCAGACTGTGGGCTACCTGCCGCAGGAGATGGTGCCCGACGCCATAGGCACAGTGCTCGACGAGGCGATGACCGCATTCTCGCATATAGACGACCTGGAGAACGAGCAGCAACGTCTCACCGCCGAGATAGCCGAACGTACCGACTACGAGAGCGAAGCCTACACCCGTCTGCTGGAGCGGCACAACGACATAACCGAACGCCTTGCCTTGCTAGGCGGTGGCCGCCGTCAGGAGCAGGCCGAGAAGGTGCTGCTGGGCCTCGGGTTCAGGCACGACGACTTCGGCAGGCCGGTATCGGTATTCAGCGGTGGCTGGCAGATGCGGGTCGAACTGGCCAAACTACTGCTGCGGCATCCCGATTTCCTTTTGCTCGACGAGCCCACCAACCACCTCGACATTGTCTCCATACAGTGGCTGGAGAACTATTTGTCCAACTATAGCGGCGCCGTGGTGCTTGTGAGCCACGACCGTACTTTCCTTGACAATATCACCAAGCGCACCATCGAAATCACCGCAGGCCGCATCTACGACTACAAGTGCCCCTACTCGGAGTACGTGGTGCAGATGCAGGAGCGCCGCGCCAGCCAGATGGCGCAGCTCACCAACCAGCAGCGCCAGGTGGCGCAGATCGAGGCTTTCATAGAGCGCTTCCGCTACAAGGCCACCAAGGCCAAGCAAGTGCAAAGCCGCGTGAAGATGCTGGAGCGCATGGAGGAAATCAAGGTCGACGAAGTAAGTACCGAGAGCATCCACTTCCAGTTCCCGCCGGCACCCCACAGCGGCAAGATAGTGGTCGAGGCCAAGAACCTTGGCAAGGCATACGGCTCGAACCAGGTGTTCGACGGGGTCGACCTGCTGCTCACTTCGGGCCGCAAGGTGGCCTTCGTGGGACGCAACGGCGAGGGCAAGTCGACCATGGCGAAGATCATTGTCGGCGACATCAACGACTACACCGGCACCTTCAAGCTCGGCGCCGGCGTGGTGCTGGGCTACTATGCCCAGAACCAGGCCGCCATGCTCAACCTCGACAAGACTGTCTTCGAGACCATCGACGACATAGCGCAGGGCGACATACGCCCCAAGATAAGGACCATACTGGGCAGTTTCCTGTTCGACGACGATGATATAGACAAGAAGGTGAAGGTGCTGAGCGGCGGCGAGAAGGCCCGCCTGGCGCTGGCCAAGCTACTGCTTACGCCCTGCAACCTGCTCATCCTCGACGAGCCCACCAACCACCTGGACATGAACAGCAAGGACATACTGAAGAATGCCTTGCTGCAGTACAGCGGCACGCTGATAGTGGTGAGCCACGACCGCGACTTCCTCAGCGGCCTCACCGACGAGCTGTACGAATTCCGCGACGGGGCGGTCCACGAGTTCAAGGGCGACATCATGGAGTTCCTGGAGGGCCAGAATACCCTGAATGTCCAGAACACCCCGAGCGTCCAGTCCATCCAGAAAGTCCCCTCGGCCGGTAAGGCCGCCTACGAGCAGAACCGCGAGCGCGAACGCGAGCGTCGCAAGCTGCAGAACGTGGTGAAGCAGAAGGAGCAGGAGATAGAGGCCCTGGAGGCCGAGATAGCCAAGCGTGACGCCATTCTGGCCACCGGCGAGGCCCAGTCGGCCGATTTCTACAAGGAGTATCAATCATTGAAAGACCACCTCGAGCAGAAGATGCAGGAGTGGGAAGACGCTGTGATAGCGGCCGAGGAGTAGCCTACACGGCCTCTCCAGCTGCATGTCCGGTGCTGAAGGCAATCTGCAGGTTGTAGCCGCCCGTGTCGGCGTCGAGGTCGAGCAGTTCGCCCACAATGTACAAGCCGTCGACGAGGCGGCTTTCCATCGTCTTGGGATTCACCTCCGCCAGCGCCACGCCGCCTTGCGTGACGATGGCCTCGGTGTAGTCGTGCGTGCCTACGAGGGTGAAGGGCACCGCCTTGAGCCAGCGCCCGAGGCGACGGCGCTCGTCGCCGCTGAGCTGGTGCAGGCGCTTGTAGTATTCTATGTGCAGCTGCGGCAGCGCCAGCGCGATGAGCTCGGCGGGCAGCCACAGGCGCAGCGCGTCGTTGAAGACCCGTGTGCCGTTCTGGTCGATGTCGGTCAGCAGTCGGCGGTCGAGCTGTTCGGGGGTGAGGCCGGGCTTGAGGTCGAGGCGTGCCTGCAGCTGACGGCCCTGGTGCAGCAGGCGTGTGGCGATGCGGCTGGCGCTGAGGGCGAGGGGGCCGGCCAGCCCGTCGGCCACGAAGGTCATCTCGCCCACGCCCGAGCGGAACAGTGTGGCGCCCGAGTCGGGGTCGAGCAGCGACAGCTGCACGTTCTTGAGCAGGAAGCCCACGAGGTCGGCAGGCACCCGCTCGGCGCATTGCAGCGGCACGAGCGACGGCACCGGCTCCACCACGGTGTGGCCCACTTCGGCCGCTATGCGCAGTCCCGCGCCGGTCGAGCCGGTGGTGGGGTAGGAGAGGCCGCCGGTGGCGAGCACAATGTGGCGGCAGGCTATGCGCTCGCCGCTCTGCAGCACCACGGCTGTGGCCTGGGCCTTGGCAGGGGCGGTGCCGTTGGGGTCTTTGAAGACCTCGATGCTTTTGACGATGGTGTTTTTGCGGATGGTGACCTTGGGGTCGCGCTCCAGCTCGCCGACGAGGGCGAGGAATATGTCGAGTGCCTTGCCACTGGCGGGGTAGACGCGGTTGCCCCGCTCGACGGTGAGCTCCACACCGCGGTCTTCGAACCACTGCATCAGCTCGCGGTTGAAGAAGCGTCCGTAGGCGTTGCGCAGGAAACGTGCGTCGGAGCCTATGTGGGGCAGGGTGTCGCGCAGGGGGTTGGTGTTGGTGAGGTTGCAGCGGCCTTTGCCTGTGATGCGCAGTTTGCGGCCGGGCTGGTCCATCTTCTCGAGCAGGAGCACGCTGCGGCCGCGTTCGGCGGCTGTGCAGGCTGCCATGAGGCCGGCGGCGCCGGCTCCCACTACCACCACGTCGTATTCTGTTGCCATGGGCCTTTGCTTTTGGTGGGGTGCGTTCAGACTTTGGCGGCCACACTGATGTAGTCGGCCGGATGGATGCAGAGCACGGGTATCTGCGAGCGGTGCACTATCTGCTGGGCGTTGGTGCCGAGGAAGAACTGCGAGATGAAGCGGTCCTGCTCGGTGTTGATAATCACCAGGTCGGCCTTGATGCTGTCGGCGTATTCGAGCACGGTGTCGCTGTAGTTGGAGTAGGAGCGGATGTCGAACTTGTAGTTGATGCCGTTGCGCTCCAGGTAGTCGATGCTTTGCTGCACGTAGGTGCGCAGTGCCGACTCCTCCTCCTTCATGTCGAGCAGGCCCAGTATGTGCACGTCGGCGCCGAATATGCGCGCCATGGTGGCGGCGGGGGGCACTTTCTCGCGCGAGGTGGGGTTGACGCGGATGGGCACCACGATGCGTTCCAGCCGTTTGTGGAAGTCGTAGCCCTGGCGCATGGTGAGCACCGGGCACGGCGAGTCCTGCACTATGCGCGAGGCCTGGCTGCCAATGACGTAGCGCTCGAAGCCCGAGGCGCCGTTGGTGCCTATGATTATCATCGGCGACAGTTCGGTGCGGGCCACTTCGGCCACAGCCGACGATACCTTGCCGTTCACAATGCGGCTTTCTATAGTTCCGTGTAGCATATGCGGCTGGTGCTTCTCGCACAGCGCCTTTAGTTTGTCGGTGGCCAGGTTGGTCATCATGTCCAGCTGTTCGCCGGTGAAGAGCATCTTCTCGCGCTTCACCCATACCAGCACGATGCCGCAGCCAATGCGGTTGGCCACATCGACAGCCAGTTCGAGAGCCACATACGAGCCCTCGGAAAAGTCGGTACCTACTACTATCGATTTCATCTTCTTTGGTTTACTTTTAAGTTCACTTTTGTCTCCTTGCTAACGGCGGTTTTGATATATTATTGCATACTGATGCAAAAAACACCGAAAATACGGCACCCCCGCCTTCCGCCCCCGATCCTGCGCCTTTAACGCTCTTTAACTTTTGACCTGTTGATTTTAGCTTTCCGCCAGCTTTTTGCCCCTTTTGCAACCCATTGGAAACCAGCTCTCTCCGGTAGTTCTTATGTACTTCTTATGTATTTCTTATGTATTTCTTATGTTTTAAACATAAATACAACATAAGAAATACATAAGAACGATATAAGAACTACCGGACCGGAAGGGGAGGGGAAGGGGTGGGGAGGACAATTTTTTTCTTGCCGTGTCGGAAAAAAAGTGTACTTTTGCGGCACAATCGGAAGGTGTAGAGCACCTGTAAAACAGAATACCACAGTGAGAAACGACAACCTGGAAGTCAACAATATATCGGCCAAAGAGCGGGAGCTCGAGCGCGCCTTGCGCCCGTCGGGCTTCGACAGTTTTGCCGGCCAGCGGCAGGTGGTCGAGAACCTGAAGGTCTTTGTCCGCGCCGCCAAGGAGCGCGGCGAGCCGCTCGACCATGTGCTGCTCTACGGCCCCCCGGGCTTGGGCAAGACCACCCTCAGCAACATCATCGCCAACGAGTTGGGCGTGGGCATCAAGACCACCAGCGGCCCGGTGCTCGACAAGCCGGGCGACCTGGCGGGCCTGCTCACCTCGCTCCAGCCCAACGACGTGCTCTTCATCGACGAGATACACCGCCTCTCGCCTGTGGTCGAGGAGTACCTCTACTCGGCCATGGAGGATTTCCGCATAGACATCATGATTGAGAGCGGCCCGGCGGCCCGTTCGGTGCAGCTCAGCCTCAAGCCCTTCACCCTCATAGGCGCCACCACCCGCAGCGGCATGCTCACCGCCCCGCTGCGCGCCCGCTTCGGCATCAACAGCCGCTTGGAATACTACGACGCCGAGACCCTGACGCACATCGTCAACCGCTCGGCCGGCCTGCTGCAGGTGAAGATTACCAGCGAGAGCGCCATCGAGATAGCGCGCCGCTCGCGCGGCACCCCCCGCATCGCCAACCGCCTGCTGCGCCGCGTGCGCGACTTTGCACAGGTCAAAGGCGACGGCACCATCACCCTCGACATAGCACGCTACGCACTGCAGGCCCTAAATGTGGACCGCAACGGCCTTGATGACATGGACATCCGCATACTCACCACCATCATCGACAAGTTCAAGGGCGGCCCCGTCGGCGTGGGCACCATAGCCACCGCCGTGGGCGAGGACGCCGGCACCGTCGAGGAGGTCTATGAGCCATACCTCATACAGGAAGGCTACCTGATGCGCACCCCCCGCGGCCGCGAAGCCACGGCGCTGGCCTACCAGCATCTGGGCAAACTCAGGCAGAACGGCAACCAGCAGGAACTCTTCTAGGCCCGCCCGTCGCTGCCGACACACATCGATATTAAACAAAAAACAGCAATACCATGAAACGAATCCTTATCCTCGTCGCCTTCGCACTCCTCTCGGTTGCGGCCATGGCCCAGAACCAACGCGCAGGAGAGCGCTACGAGGTTGCCGAAGTGTCAGTCAACGACGAGGTCTACAGCCTCTTCACCTATACCGACGACGACGGCACCTTCGGCTACTACCTCAGCCTGGGTCACGTCGACGAGCATTTCTCCATCGGCAGCATCCTCGGCTCCTTCACCTACAGCACCTACGACGAGACCTGCCTCTGCATGGGCGCCACCCGCGACGAAGCCTTCGCCTCGCTCGACACCATCCTCGCCCTCTACAACCGCGAGGTAGGCACCGTCCTCGAACTGCCGGCCCGCATGTGCACCGGCGGCAACAAACTGGGCCAGGAAATCGACATCACCTGCGAGGTGCACAAGAAATGGTTGGGCGGCAAACGCCTGTGGTTCTACTTCCCCAGCGGCGACGACAAGGTGGGCGTGGTCTACCTCAACAAGGGCGCCGTCAAGCAGCTGCGCTGGAGCCTCAGCCTCGACAGTAAACTGCATCCCGACAAATAGGCAACGCATCCGCACGCATATCGAGGGGGACCGGGTCCCCCTTTTTTTGTCGGCGGCATTATTATTATTTTGCCATGTGGAATAATTGTCGTATTTTTGCCGCCGGTTTAACGACTGCAAATTATGCTAACAGTAATCACTAATATCAAGGAACTGGTGCAGGTGGAGACCGGCCAGCCCAAGCTTCGCGCCATGGGTAAAGAGATGGCGCGGGTGGAAACCGTAAAGGATGCCTACCTCATGGTCGAGGACGGCAAAATCAAGGCTTTCGGGCCGATGGACGAGTGGAAGGCGGCGAGTGGAGAGCGGCGAGTGGATAGAGAGGTCGACGCTACCGGAAGGTTGGTCTTCCCTACCTTCTGCGACTCGCACACCCACCTCGTCTATGCCAACTCGCGCGAGCATGAGTTCGTCGACAAGATCCGCGGCCTCTCGTACGAGGAGATAGCCAAGCGGGGCGGCGGCATCCTCAACTCGGCCAAGGCCACCGCCGCCGCCTCGGAAGACGAGCTGTACGACATGGCCCAGCGACGCCTGCAAGAGGCGATGCGCATGGGCACCGGTGCCATTGAGATAAAGAGCGGCTACGGCTTGACCACCGAGAGCGAGCTGAAGCTGCTGCGCGTGATACGCCGCCTCAAGGAGAACTCGCCCATGACCATCAAGTCCAACTTCCTCGGCGCCCACGGCATACCAATGGAGTACCGTGGTCACCAGGAGGACTACGTAGACCTGGTTATCGACGAGATGATACCGTTGGTGGCGGCCGAGGGCCTGGCCGACTACATCGACGTCTTCTGCGACCAGGGCTTCTTCACCGTCGAGGACACGGCACGCATCCTCGAGGCCGGCATCAAGTATGGCATGCGGCCCAAGATACACGCCAACGAGATGGCCGTCTCGGGCGGTGTGCAGGTGGGCGTGAAATACAATGCCATCTCCGTCGACCACCTGGAGCAGATGGGTGACGCCGAAATCGAGTGCCTGAAAGGTAGCGAGACGATGCCTACCGTGCTGCCCGGCTGTGCCTTTTTCCTCAACCTGCCGCTTTCGCCGGCCCGCAAGATGGTCGACGCAGGGCTGCCGGTGGCCATGGCGTCGGACTACAACCCCGGCACCTCGCCGTCGTACAACATGCAGCTCATCCTCTCGATGGCCTGCATCCGCTACCGCCTCACCCCCGAGGAGGCTCTGAATGCCACCACCCTCAACACCGCCTACGCCATGGGTGTGAGCCGCGAGCTGGGCACCATAGCCGTGGGCAAGAAGGCCAACTTCTACATCACCAAGCCCATCCCGAGCTACGAGTACATGCCCTACGCCTATGGCGAGAACAAGGTGGAGCGCGTGTTCCTGAACGGTGTCGAGGTTTGAGGCAACCGAGGGCGACAGCCCACGCTACGAAGCAAACAAGCATGCGATGATTACAGCAACCAACATCAACAAGAGTTATGGCTCTCTGCACGTGCTGCGCGACATCTCGCTCGAGATAAAGCCCGGCGAGGTGGTGTCGATTGTGGGCGCCAGCGGTGCCGGCAAGACCACCCTGCTGCAGATACTGGGCACCCTGGACCGTCCCGACAGCGGTAGCATCGTGTACGGCGACGTGGACGTCACCAAGCTCAAGGAGCGCGACCTGGCGGCCTTCCGCAACCGGCAGATAGGCTTCGTCTTCCAGGCCCACCACCTGCTGCCCGAGTTCACCGCCTTGGAGAACGTGATGATACCGGCCCTGATACGAGGCGACGACAATGTACAGGCCCGCGAACGGGCACTGCGACTGCTCGACCGGCTGCACCTGGCCGACCGCGCCGCCCACAAGCCCGCGGCCCTCAGCGGCGGCGAGGCCCAGCGCGTCAGCGTGGCCCGCGCACTGATGAACGACCCCATGGTGGTGCTGGCCGACGAGCCCAGCGGCAACCTCGACTCGCAGCACGCAAGCGAGCTGCACAGGCTCTTCTTCCAGCTGCGCGACGAGCTGGGGCAGACATTCGTCATTGTAACCCACAACGAGGAACTGGCCAACATGGCCGACCGAAAAATCACTATCAAAGATGGAAAGAACACCGAATAGAGTCGACGAGTCGAAGAGACCGAGAAGCGAAGAGTTAAGGAGTCGGCGGACAGAAGAGTCGAAAAGGCCGCGAGTGGAAGAGCCGAGAAGACAAAGAGACGACGAGAGCCGGAAGCCACGTGAGCGGGAGCAGACCGTGTACGGATTGCGGCCGGTGCTCGAGGCCCTGGCCAGCGGCGTGCAGATAGAGCGCGTGCTGCTGCAGAACGGCCTCAACTCGTCGCTGATGGGCGAACTGCGCAGCCGCCTGAAGGAGAAGGGCATCCCGGCGCAGTACGTGCCGGTCGAGAAGCTCAACAAGCTCACCGCCGGCAACCACCAGGGCGTGGTGGCCACCATCGCGGCGGTGCAGTACCGCAACTTTGTAGACATACTGGAAGCCGCCGCCGGCCGGGAAACCCCTGAAGCCGCCAGCCTGATACTGCTGCTCGACCACATCACCGACGTGCGCAACATGGGCGCCATAGCGCGCACGGCCGAATGCACCGGCGCCACCGCCCTCGTGGTGCCCGACCACGGCTCGGCAGCCCTGAACGACGACGCCATAAAGACCAGCAGCGGCGCCCTGCTGCGGTTGCCCGTGTGCCGCGAGCAGAACCTGAAGACCGTCGTCAACCTGGCCAAGCAGTACGGCTACCAGGTGGTTGCCGCCACCGAGAAGGGGGCCGTGCACTACCGCAGTGTCGACTTCCGCAGGCCCACCCTCCTCATCATGGGCAACGAGGAGACCGGCATAGCGCCCGACCTGCTGCGGCTGAGCGACCTGCGCGCCAAGCTGCCCATGGTGGGCGAGGTGGCCTCGCTCAACGTGTCGGTGGCCGCCGGCGTGCTGATGTACGAAGCCCTCGAACAGCGCGGCCTGGCCGACTGACGGGCCACGGCAGCCCGACGCACAGCTTTCCGCGAGCGACCACGGTCGCTCGCGGAAAGCTTTTTTAGTGCCCCCTCCAGCCCTCGCAACCCCTTCCGCACCGCATCCCCTCCAGTTCCGGTGGCTATTGTTGTACTATCGTTGTACTATCGTTCTTATGTTTTCAATAGTACAACGATAGTACAACAATAGTACAACGATAGTACAACGGCCGGAGGGGAAGTGGCGAGGAAGCGGCGCAGGAGGGTGGGCGAGGGGGCTGCTGTGGCTGCATTAAGTGTTAATAATATAAAAAAAAGTTGGCGAATTGCGATTTTTTAGTATTTTTGTATCGGCAAAAATGTGCCCCCAAAGGGCGCAGTGTGCCAATTTGGGACAGAATAAATAACTGAAAATAAAAGATAAACAAAAGCGCAAAATGAGAACAAAGCAACTACTCTTTGGTGCAATTTTCGTGATTTTAGGCATGGTGGCGCAATCTCAGGTCTATGAGATGTACTATCAAGGCTTCGAAAGCGGCGAACAGGTACGCTACAGCGTGACGCCGGGCGAGAACGCTACGACGGCGACCGACCTGGTGAGCGGCGGAAGCCAGGCGCTGAAGCTGGTGCAGTCGACCTCGACGGCCGTCGAGATGTATACCGACACCATCGACTTCACCCAAAACACCTCGCTTACCTACATCGCACTCGAGTTCGACCACATCAACACCATCTCGCCCATGTCGACCGGTAGCTCCAACGTGGCGCAGATATTCGTGAAGCGTGCCAACCAGACCGACCAGCAGTGGGTGCAGCTCACCAGCCAGTACTACAACAAGACCGAGGGCAGCTTCAGCTCGGCTTTCGACGGACTGGGAGCCTTCAATAACCTGAGCTACGGCAGCGAATGGTCGGATGCCGCCAACGTGTCCAACGACAGCTGGAAGCACGAGCGGTTCGACTTCAGCACCATCCTGCAGGGTGTGCCCAACAACGAGCGCAAGCTGATATTCCGCTTCACCCTGAGGAAGCGCACCTCGACGGGTGCCAACACACAGGGCTGGTGGATAGACAATCTGCGCGTGCGCGCCAGCCAGAACGAGATGCGCCGCCCCATGATCAGCATGTTCAGCATCCCCGATGGCGGCGCCTACCCCAACAGCCGCGGCACCACCGTGGTGCTCGACACCCGTACCACCGTGGCACAAGGCATCAATCCCGACTCGGTCTATCTGGTATACACCGTCGGTAGCGACCCCACGCGCCACAAGGTGACCATGACCCCACAGGGCAACGTCACCGGACACGACAACAATAACACCGTGTGGGAGCGCTACTCGTGCCGCCTGCCCTTCGAGGGCTACGACACGCTGATGCAGTTCTACTGCGTGGTGCGCGACGCCTCAAGCAACGCCAACGAGGCCACCTACCCCTCGGCCACCGACTCGTGGGTACGCTTCTGGTACGTGCGCGGTACCGAGCAGTTGGGCGTGGCCACGCCAGGCTTCACCGGTAACCAGAACTACCAGTATTTCCCATTCCCCAACAAGGCCGACAACAAGTCGGAGTGGATCTACGACTCCACCCTCATGGCCAATGCCGGCTATGGCCCCGGCGCCATCACCGACCTGCGCTTCACCATTGGCACCGCCTTGACGGCCGCCCAGACACGCCAGGCCTTCCAGATACGCATGAAGAACGTGCCCACCTCGCACACCCAGTCGGCCTCGGCGGGCGAGCCCCCGTTCATCAGCGACTTCATGCAGGTGGTCTTCGACTCGAACATGACCTTCGGCCCCTATGCCGCCGGCGAAGAGTTCACCATCCACCTCACCGACACCTTCTTCTACGGCGGTGGCGACCTGGTGATGCAGACCCTCTACAACAACGACGTCGACCCTGCCGCCATCAGCATCAAGATGATTACGGCCCCCAACAACAAGAAGACCATCTACCGCAGCGTTGATGTCGGCTATGGCAGCAACCCCTACTCCGACAACCAGTTCTCCAACGGCCTCGACATCGAGACCCGCCGCCCCGCCATCGTCATGACGCAGCACGCCAACCTGCCGCTGCTGTACGACATGGGCGTCAGCGCCATACTCTTCCCCAACGACAGCAACTCGGTGATGTCGGTGCCGAGCCACATCGATGTAAAGCTCAATAACTTCGGCGCCCGTGCCGTCAACGCCATACGCATCAGCTACACCATCGACGACACCATCTTCGGCCACTTCGACTGGACCGGCCCGCTGGCCGCCGGTGCCGAAACCACCGTCACCATCGAGGACAACATGGTGCTCCCCGCCGGCTTCCACTACCTGCGCACCTGGGTCGAGGACACCCTCACCGCCGCCGGCATGCAATACCGCGACCACGAGCCGCTGAACGACACCAGCTATGCCGAGTTCATCGTGTGCGAGGGCGCCCTGAGCGGCGTGCGCCAGATTGGCGGTCAGAACGCCGACTACAACACCATCGACGAGTTCCTCTTCTCCCTCACCCGTTGCGGCATGGACAGCACGCTGGTGGTCAAGCTGGCCCCCGGCCTCTACAAGCCCTTCGTCATGCCCGAGGTGCAGGGCCACTCGCAGCAGAACTACATCGTCTTCGAGTCGCTCGACACCAACAACCATGCCATTTTCTATGGCGACGCCACCACCGGCGCCGACTACTTGATCGACGTCACAGCCCTGTCCGACATCCACTTCCGCCACATCGACTTTGTGCGCTACGAAGGCCTGCTGTCGGGCATGGTGAAGCTGGCTGCCGACAATAAGCGCATCAGCTTTACCTCCTGCTCGTTCAAGGATATGTACGAGCCCACCACCCTGGCCGAGCGCATACCCGCCATGATCAACACCAATGCCGCCGACAGCATCAGCATCGACAATTGCCTCTTCGAGGGCGCCACGGTCGGCGTCAACGCACAGGGCACGTCGGCCCTCATACACAGTGTGGGCATCTCGGTTAGCAACAGCGTGTTCCGCAACCAGATAAACAGCGCCGTCAACATCGAGAACCACGACGACATTGTGGTTGCCCACAACGAGATGTACGACGTGCTGACCAACGCCGGCAAGGTGGTACAGCTGCTCGAGTGCGCCGGCACCATCGAGGTTACGAGCAACCGTATCTACACCACCCACGGCTCCTCGGCCATCGGTGTGAGCGGTGTGCATGGCACTGCAACCAACCGCGCCGTGGTGGCCAACAACATGATAGTGTGCGACGACGACGGCTCGGCCAACCAGCTCTTCTCGCCGCTCAACATAGTCAGTGCCGAGTACACCGACGTGGTCTACAACTCGGTGAAGCTCATTGCGCCGCAGCGCAACAATGTGGCCGCCGCCACCTTCGGCGGTGGTTCTCTGCTCCACAGCCGCTTCATGAACAACATAGTGGCCAGCTTCAGCGTGACGACCAACTACGCCTTTGGCTACATGCCGCTGAGCGACACCACGGCCCAGGTAGGCCACAACGTGTACTACAGTGCCGGCAACACCCTCTTCCGCTACCAGGGCGCCGCCTACCAGACCCTGGCGCAATGGCAGCAGATGGTGCCGCAGGACACCGCTTCGGTGGTGGCCAATCCTGGCTTCCTCAACGGCTCGCTCTTCGACCTGCGCACCTTCAACCGTCAGCTGAAAGGCATCGGCGTGCCGATGGCCAACGTGACGGTCGATATATTCGACGCTCCCCGTGCCACCGACTCCACCTGCCCCGGTGCCTTCGAGTATGTGGCCCTCTTCTACGACTTCGAGACCGAGGCTTTGCTCAGCCCGCTGGCCGATGTGTGCGACATGCCCGACTCGGTCGAGATGGTGCTCAGCGTGCGCAACAACGGTATCTCGGTTCTTACCGACAGCAGTGCCACCACACTCAAGCTCGCCTACAGGATTAACAACGGCGCCGTCGACACCATCGTGGTGACCGACACGGTGCCCGCCGAAGGTGTGGCCGAGGTGCATACTGGCACGTATCTGCAGCTGCCGTCGAATGGCACGCTCGACGCTACCTACAGCATCAAGATGTGGGTGGTGTGCGACGACGACCCCAACAAGACCAACGACACTAGCGTCTTCACCGTGGTGAGCCGCTACCAGTCGACTGCACCGACCGATGTGTTCGACTCGGTCGACTATATGACAAGTGCCACCGTGACCATCACCGAGGGTGTCGACCAGTGGAGCGTGTACAACGACCCGGCGGCCCCGAAGCGCTCTTCGACGGTGTACTGGTACTACGGTGCCGACGACGAGGAACCCTTCATGAAGGGCAGCACCCTTGTCACTACCGAGCTGCGTCAGGATACCGACTACTATGTGTCGCAGCACCGCGAACTGCCCATAGTGCGTATCACCCAGGTGATGATGAAGAACACGGGAGCTGTGGGTGTTCCTAATCCTATGCCCAGCTGGATGACCAACAATACCGTGCTGGCAGTGCAGCTGACCAATATCGGCGACGACACGGCATTCCTGCAGGGCGACACACTGCGCATAGTGGCCGCCCAGCCCAATACCAACCTCAACAACAAGTTTATTGCCTTTGGCAATGTGTTCATAGCCCCCGGCAAGTCGCTCGTGGTGCAGTTCAACAGCGGCAACTCGTCGAACACGGAGACGACCGTGTATTCCGGCGCCAGAATTATTCCTGCCTCCACCGCCAATTTTGGTATAGTATACCGTCACAACGGCCATGCCGAGGATGCCCTGCCGCTGAACGGGCTGATTGCCGGCACTACTCCTGCCACCCAGGCAGTAACGTGGGCTAACGAGGCGGTGCCGTCGTATGTGTGGAGCGGCAACGAGGTGCAGGTGTCGGCCGCCACTGTGGGTGGCCTGATACGTACTGGATTTACCGGTACAGCCTCCGACTGGCTCGAAGCTACGGCAGTGTACACCCTCTCCCTCGAGTCGACCGACCCCAGCTGGATACTTTATTCCGACAACGGATGCCAGGGCCAGAAAGGCCATGTGTCGGTAGTCATTAATAACCCGCCCGCGACCGATGTCGAGGTGACCGCCTTGGCTATGGCCGAAGGTTGCGGCCTGGGCGAAGAACCAGTGTCGGTCAGACTGCGCAACTATGGCGACTCGGCTATAGTGGGACTTCAGCTGAACTATACGCTGGGCGCCGACACTGTGAGCGAGGTGCTGACCTACGACCTTGTGTCGGGTGCCGATACCACGTTTACCTTCGCGCAGCAGGCCAACCTTGCCTTCGAGCATGACTCGGCTGTTACGATAAACATCTGGGCTACGGCAATGGTCGACGACCCGCACCACAGCAATGACAGCACATCGGTGAGCACTGTGTCGCTCTTCACTCCGGAACTGCCGGTGGTGGCTGCCGACGACACCTCGAACTATGGCGAGCGCGACACGCTGACCATAGCCCCCGTGGCCGGTCGTCTGCCGGTGTGGTACGACTACGATATGAATGTCGCCGACACGGGTTATACCTATATAACCGACCTGCTGTATTCGCAGGGCACCGTGGGTGTGAGCTATATCGGTACCGAGTCGGTCGTGGGACGTGTGGGTCTCGACGACACAAAGTCGAGCAACAAGAACAACTACCCGTCGCCCTACCTGCCGCAAAACAAGAATGTGAAGCAGCAGTATATCTACACTGCCTCTGAGCTGCAGGGTATAGGTCTCGAGAAGGGTTATATCTACTCGCTGGCCTTCCACCTCGACAGTATACATGGCGGCAAGGACTCGATTGTGCTCGAGAACTACAGAATATCGCTTGGCACAACCACGGCCAATACGTTCACTTCTACAACGGCATGGAAGAACACCGAGATATACCTCGACATGGATTCCTTGATTGTCTACCGCTCCAGCTCACACGACTGGATATGGCATGTCTTGGATCGCCCCTACCTGTGGGACGGCGAGTCGAATCTGGTGGTCCAGGTGGTGTTCGAGAACAGCGCCGCCGTAACATCGGGCCTGCAGACCGCCTACAGCACGGCTGCCAACACAGTACTGTATAATGCTAGCAACAGCGCGGTGTCGCCGTCGACGATAGATTATGTCGGCGCAGGCAAAACGCCCAGTGGCAACCGCCCGAACATTATGTTCAACGGCGATGTGTTCGGCTGTAATGGTCCTATCAGCAGCATCAACGTGCACCTGATTGGTATTCCCGACCACGATGCCATGGTGGCTTGGCCTACAGGCTTCGATACAGTGGAGTATACTACCTGTGTCGACGTGACTCCCCAGGTTTCCATAAGCAATCTGGGCGGTATGGACATCGAAGGCTTCTCGCTGTACTACTACTTTGACAGTTCGGATGTGGCCGATACCACGGTACTCACAGACACTATCTCCGCTGGAGACGAGATAACGGTGCCGCTCTTCAGCAAGCCGATTGCTGCCGGTCGCCACTCCATCAAACTTGTCGTTGCAGCCGAGGGTGACACTATCGCTACCAATGACACAATACAGGGATATATCACAGTGCGCTTCTGCGGAGGTGTTTATAGTATCGGACTTGACAGCACCGCCGACTTCCACACCTTCAAGTCTGCCGTCGATACCCTGAACACTGTAGGTATCACGGGTCCCGTAATGTTCCTTGTCGAGGCCGGTACCTATAATGAGCAAGTGCAGCTTGGCAATGTGTACGGCTCGTCGGCCACTAACACTATCAGCTTCATCGGTAGTACAGGCGATAGCGTAGGGTCTTGCTTGATAGGCAATACCAGTGCTGCCGACAACTATGTGTTCCGGCTCGACTCTGCCTCTTATGTGACTATAGAGAACCTCACTATTGTTTCGCGTCCGGTAAGCGGCAATGCCGCCAATGCGCTTGTGCTGAATGGTTGCGGCAATATAACAGTCAGAAACAGCACACTGCGTGTGAAGAGTGGCATCAACAATGCTGCCGCTTCCTGCCTGGTGATGGAAAATGGCTGTGGAGGCTTGACATTGGTCAATAGCAGTCTCGACAGCGGCTATTACTCGTTGAAGGCTGCCACTTCGGACAACCGATACGAGAACATCTACGTACAGAATAACACCTTCAGCAACTTTATGAATACAGGTATCGACCTGAATGGTGTTACGGTGCTTGAGGTTAGTGGCAACGAACTGCGGTCGGGCGCCACTGCCGCTTCCCAGGCTCTGAACGGTATGGTGCTGGCCAATGTGGATAGTACCATCACGATTAAGAAAAACAAGGTCTACCTGGTCGATGCTTCGAGCGGTGCCAAAGTGGGTATCAAGCTCAACAATGTAATGGGCAATGGCCTTGACGGCGCCTACTTCGTAAACAACATGATTAGCGCAAAGGGTACTGGCAACGCCTATGGTATACATGTGGATGGCAACAGTTCGAACCTGAGTATCTACTACAACACAGTGCGTGTGGATGCCGGCGAGGCCCAGAAGGACATCAGAGCCTTCTTTGCCACAGCCAATACCAGCAACCTGCGTGTGATGAGCAATATCTTCTCCAACCACAGCAGGACTTATGCCTATTATGTCGCCTCGGCCAACAGCATCTCTATGTCCGACTATAACGACTACTATAATACTGGTACTACCAAGCTGGCCTACTGGGGAGCCGACCGCGCTACGCTGACCGCCCTTCAGAATGCCAACAACAAGGACGAGAACTCGGTCCAGGAAGAGCCTATCTTCATCAGCCCTGACGATCTGCATCTGCTCATGACCAATCTCTGTGGCAAGGCTCAGTACAATACGGAAGTGCTCGACGATATTGACGGCAACACGCGTCCTCCGATGCCAAGCCCGACAATCGGTGCCCATGAAATGGACCGCCTTGACCACAATGTAACCATTCTGCGCATCACCGATCCCAAGATGCCGACCAACATCAACAACCCGCTCAATACCGAGACCGATCCTTTGGTGGTCAAGGCTGAGTTCTACAACAATGGAGCCTCTCTGGAAAACGATGTAAGGTGGTATGCCTACGTGGTCGGCCATGAGGACGAGTGCACCTCCGAGATAAGGCAGATTGGCCCGCTTGCCTCGACGGTCAAGGTCGTGGACTCTGTCATTATCGCGATGCCGCTGGGCGTGATAGATACTCAGATGGTGAAGATAGTGCTGGTGTCCGACAACGACGAAGATATGTCCGACAACGAGATGAGCGCCCAGTTCTATCTTGCCCCGGCATTCAATATCCAGGCGGTGAAGATTACCGCCACAGGCCAGGCCTGCGCCATGCAGAACACCACCGTGGCTATCACTGTGAAGAACGTCGGTAGTAAGGATATACCTGCCGGTACAAGCATCGACATAAGCTATACCGCCCAGGGCTACCATCCCTCCATCATAGCCAACAATCCCGACTCCAACAAGGTCTACATCCCGACGATGCCTACCGGTGTAACCACCGAGACCTATACTTTCGAGACCGCCCTCACCAAGACCGGCACCAACAGCCAGAGGGTAATCACCTTTGCCACGCCGGCCAACCTCTATCCCACCGACACTTCGCTCAATATCAAGGTACGCCTCCGCGGATGGCTCAACTACCAATACGATATAAAGAATGAGAACGACACCGCCAGCTATATCACTGCCGAGGCCAACTATGTGCCGCAGCCGCCGCACAGCGATGGCGTCACGGTGCCTTACGGTACATGGGGCGAGGTCACGGCCACTCAGAACATGAGCCGTCCGGTACGTTGGTATCGCGACACTACGGCAACGCATTTCTACCCCAAAGCCTCCGACATCAACAACTATGAGAAGTCGCGCGTATGGAACACCACACCGCAGTATTTCCACGACTCTATATACTATCTGAGGTGCTACAGCGACAAGAACTGCCCGAGTGCCTTCTCGTCGGTGACTGTGCATGTGGCGCCGCGTGTGACCAAGGACGTCGCCATTGAGGCCGTGCTGGCACCGCTCGGTGGCCGTGTCTATTCCGAGAACGACACCGTCCGGGTCCGCATCGCCAACTATGGCACCCAGAGCATCAGCAATGTGCCTGTAACCTTCCAGCTGCGCAAGGGTAACAATACCGCCCCGATACAGCAGGTTACCCAGATTTGCAGCGCCAATATCAGTGCCGGACAAACCTATGTGTACACCTTCGACTCGTTGCTCCACTTCAGCAGCGCGACCACTGCCAGTAGCTACCAGTTGCGTGTGTGGACCGACCTCTCTACCGATATGGTACGCCGCAACGACACCATCAGGATGAAGAATCAACTCCGTCCTGCTTCCGACAACAACACCGAGCTCGACTACACGTTCAGCACCTTTGCCGAAAGCAAATATCCTTCGCGTACCAACACGCCGTCGACGGCCACCGACGAGGTGGACATCATCCGCTTTAGCTTCAACGAGATTGACGTCGACCTGCCTCCGCTGGGTCGTACCTACACCAACTTCGGTGCCTTCAACAACCCCGAGTACCCGGTACTGCATGTCACCCGCGGTATGCAGGACACCGTGTACATGATGATTACCAACCCGGCCGACCAGAACGCTGTGGAGCGTGGCAAGGTGGCTGTCTACATCGACTTCAACCGCAACGGTTCGTTCGCCGATTCGGGCGAATGTGTCCTGCCTGTAACCAACCTCTACAACAATACCCTCTTGGCCGAGAACGTGGTCATCTCCAACAACGCCTCGCTTGGCTACATGAAGATGCGTGTGGTCGCCACCAACAATGCCGGCACCCCGTCGTCCAACCTCTCCGGTACCACCGGCCATGTGCTCGACTTCCTGCTCTTCGTCGACAAGCAGGCCCCGGCCAAGGATCTCGCCATCACCAAGATTATCTCGCCCCGCAGCTACCTCATCAAGAACGCCGACACCACCGTCGTCACCTTCCGCATGGCCAACCGTGGCTCGCAGGCTATCACCAGCGCCGAAATCCACTACGACTTCGAGGGTGAGGAGCCCGACACCACCAGTGAAGGCTCCTTCACCTGGACCGGCAACCTGCTGCCTGGCACCAGCGTCAACGTCGACCTGCCGGCCCATGTCTTCCAGGTGGGAACCACCAACCTCAGCATCTGGCATACGCTCAGCGGCGATGTGCAGCCCAACAACGACCATCTCGACTACGAGTACCACCGTTTCCACAACATAGTCCTCGAGCTTGTCGACGACTTCGACTCGCTGAACTATTGGTACGCGCCTACCGGTTACAACGCCTATAGCCGCAACTACTGGCAGAAGGGTACCCCCAACAAGACCCGTATCCGCCATGCCTACTCGGCTCCCAACGCTTGGGTGACCGACCTCACCAACGCGGTTGCGTCCGGCACACACGGCAATGTGAGCTACCTCTACAGCCCGATAATCAACATCGCCCAGATCAAGCCCGACACCCTGTCGTTCCGCCTCTCGCGCAACCTCACCGGCTCCAGCTCGATGCACCTCGAGTACTACAACTACCAGAATATGTGGGTCAAGGTTGAGAGCGACTCGTCGACCGACAACTGGTACAACGATGAGGAGAAGCACGTCTTCAACGGTACCGACACCAACTATGTCCTCTACCGCTTCCGCACCTCGTACATCTCCGGCAACTTCCAGGAGAACATGCAGCTGCGCCTTGTCTACAGTACCCCGCAGGGCAGCAGCACCGCCAGCTATGGCGATGGCTGTGCGGTCGACAACTTCCGCATCTCGCGCGCCCAGCGCAGTGTGGACCACGGCGTCACCGAGATAATCTATCCCGTCAACCCGCAGTACGGCCAGACGGTCTATCCCAAGATGGTGGTGAAGAACTTCGGCTTCGACACCCTCCGCAACCTCAAGGTCGGCTACACCCACTACGGCACCAACCTGGCCAAGGTCTCGACCTTCACCTGCAACATTGCCCCCAACGGCGGTATCGATACCTTCGAGATGACGACACCGTTCGTTATCACGAGCAGCTTCCCTGACACCTTCATGATTACGGCCTTCACCATCAGCTCGGCCGACCGCTACCACGACAACGACACCTCGCGCCGCCAATATGTGCTGCTCCCGCTCGACAACGACGTCAGCGCCGAGGCCATCCTGGCACCGCTCGACCATGTGATAGCCGGCGACTCGCTCAGCGTGTCCATGCGCATCCGCAACTTCGGCGCCGCCCCGCTGGGCAGTGCCACGTTCCAATACTTTGTGAGCGGACAGGGCACCGTTACCGAGCAGGTCGACTTCCTGCAGCTGCTCGACCGGCCGCTCGCAAGCATGGAGTACTTCAACTACACCTTCCACCAGCGCTTCCGTGCCGCTATGGGTGTGATGAATGTCACTGCCGTGGTCAAGAGCGACTCCAACGACTATATCTACAACGACACGGTCACCAAGCGCATCATGGGCATCTCGTCGATCACCGATGTCGCTGCCGCCTCGATAGTGCTCGACTACACCAACACCAATGTCAAGGTCGAGCTTATGATTGAAAACCGCGGTGCACGCGGCGTCAACGACTTCGAGGTGGGCTACTTCATCAACGGCGACACCACCAACGTCGTCCGCGAGACCTTCCATGCCCACAACCAGCTGCCGGCCCTCTCTACCGGCTGCCACGTCTTCGCACAGACCCTGCCGGTCAGGTCGACCCCCTACGACAGCATAACCGCTTTCGTGCTGGCCCTCAACGACAACGACCACTCGAACGACACCACCAGCCTGCAGGCCGAGCCGTTTGTCGACCTCGAGGCCATCGAAGTCCTCGTCGAGGAAAAGGCCAACCCCGATTGCCGCGTCTTCGTGCGCTTGCGCAACAACGGCAACTTCACCACCTTCGGCCGCCAGTGCACTATAGATGCCACCATCAATGGCAACCCGCTGCAGTACGTGTTCAACAACCGTGCCATCATGCCCGGCAGTGTGGCGCTGATACAGATACCGCGCACCATACCTAAGAGCCCGCAGCGCCAGTACTCTGGCTCGGCCACCGTCACCCTGGTCGACGACACCGTTGTCGCCAACAACCAGACCTCCGTTGTCCGTGTGGTCAACTACGTCGAGGGTGTGCCTACGGTCCCGGCCGAGGCCTTCGAGCTGGGTCAGAACTACCCCAACCCCTTCTCGCAGCACACTGTCATACCCTTCGCCCTGTCCGAGGCTGCCCACGTGCGCATCTTTGTGATGGATGCCACCGGCCACCTGGTCTACAACACCGAAGCCTTCTATCCCGCCGGCAACTCGCAGTTGCAGCTCGACATGGAGCGCTTCCCGGCAGGCGTCTACTACTATGGCATCGAGACCAACCAGGGCCGCCAGATGCGTAAGATGATCATGCGCTGATGCTGGCCCGCTTCAAAGACTACATCGCTCAGCAGCACCTCTTCCCCCAGGGTGGCGAGGTGCTGCTGGCCGTTAGTGGCGGCCGCGATTCGGTGTGCATGGTCCGTCTGGCCCACCTCGCTGGCCTCCGCTTCGCCATAGCCCATTGCAACTTCCATCTGCGCCCCGGCGACTGCGACCGCGACCAGAGCTTCGTGGCCAATCTGGCCCAGCAGCTGCGCGTGCCGTTCCACACGGCCGACTTCGACACCCGCGACTATGCCGCCGCCCACGGCCAGAGCATCGAGGAAGCCGCCCGCCAGCTGCGCTACGCCTTCTTTGCCGACCTCTGCCGTCGCCACCGCTACTGCTGCGTGGCTACCGCACACCATGCCGACGACTCGATCGAGACCTTCTTCCTCAACCTCTTCCGTGGCACCGGCCTCGCCGGCCTCCACGGCATCAGGCCCGTCTCCTACCACTCCGACCTCCGCGTGGTCCATCCGCTGCTGCCCTTCTCGAGGGCCGAAATCGACGCCTACGTCGAGGCCAACGGCATCGTCTTTGTCGACGATGTGACCAATGCCCAGCTCGAGGCCCGCCGCAACCGCATCAGGCTGCAGCTCGTCCCGCTGCTGCGCCAGCTCTACCCCGCGGTCGACAGCACTATGCAGGCCAACATGGAGCGTATGTGCGACGCCGAGGTGCTGCTTGCCGACCACGTCGCCTCGCTGCGCGCCGCCCTGCTGCAACCGGTCGAGCCCGTGGTGCCTACCACCCCCGGCGGCATGCTTGCCGTCGACCTGGCCGGCCTGCAGCGCGCCGTCGAGCCCTTCGTCCGCCGCCCCTCGGCCCAGCGCACCCTCCTCTTCGAGCTGCTGCGCCCCTATGGCTTCAATGCCACGCAGGTCGACGACCTGCTCTCCCTGCTCGCGAAACCCCGCGTGGGTGCGCAGTTCGACACCGCCACCCACAGCGCCGTCGTCGACCGCGGCCGCCTGTTGCTGGCACCACATACCGCCGTCGCCGAGCCCCGCATCGTCGCCGAGCCCGTGCCGGCGGCCGACCTGCAGTGCCCCGACCTCGGCCGCAAAGCCATACTGGTCGATGCCGACCGTGTCGCCGAACCCCTGGCGCTGCGACCGTGGCACGCGGCTGACCGCTTCTGCCCCTTCGGCATGCAGGACCGCTCGCGTCTGGTGAGCGACCTGCTCAAGGACATGCACGTCAGCGTGCTGGAGAAAAACAATGTCTTTGTGCTGTGCGATGCCCGCGGGCGCATAGTGTGGGTCGTGGGCTTGCGGGCCGACAATCGGTTCCGCGTCGATGCCTCGACCGCACGGGTGCTGCGCCTCGCGCTGGCTCCCTGAGGCCTATCGTTCCACCATTGTCATGCCCAGCAGACGGTCGGCGCGGTCGGCCGGACTGTGCTGGTAGACATACACGGTGTACACATTCGAAGTCTCTTGATGGTTGCCCTCCAGGCGGCCGGTCTCGCCCTCGTGGCTGCGCATGGGGCGCACCAGCAGCTGGTAGGCATAGTAGCCCTGCTTCAGCAGCAGGCGCTTGGTGTAGGCACGCCGCCGTGGGTCGTAGTCCATGCGCGACCCCTCGTCCAGCCGCCAGTCGGTCAGCGCTCCCACCACGTGCACCTCGCCCTCCAGCAGGGGCTGCGCCACCGGCAGGCTCAGGTTCACCCACACGTAGTCGGCCTCGAGGCGCGGGTTCTGGCGGTCCCAGATGTTTACCTTCATGCCGCCGCGCAGCACCGTCTCGGCCACGTAGGGGTTGCGCGACCGGTCGTCGCACGGCCGCACCATGGCCATCTGCTCGCCGCCGTACTCCTCCACCCGCAGCACATTGTACATCGGCGACCGCAGGTTGCTCAGGTCGAAGAAGCGGAACGTGTTGCCGCCCTCGAACACGTTGGCGGCGCGGTGGCGGAAGCAGAGCGCGCCGCCGTCGTAGCCCGCAAACTCGAGCTGCCGCCGCGTGTCGAGGCGCCCGTTCTGCTGCGCCACCACACGCAGGTACTGCGTGGTGAGCGCCGTCGTGCGGCTGTCGACGCACACGTCGACCTCCTGCCGCCGCATCAGCTCCATGCCGTCGTAGGGGCGCCCCACCGTGGCGTCGATATGCACCGCCTGCTCGCTCACCGCAAAGCGGCGCGACAGCAGTGTGTCGCCCTCGTCGTCGACAACCACATACAGCGCGTAGTTGCCCGAGTGCGTGAACTCGGCATAGCGGTCGGGCACCGTGGCGCGGTAGTGCACATAGTCCGTCAGCGTGGTGAACGAGAAGTCGTAGTTGTCTATGGTGCCGTACTCGAAGCCCGTCATAAACTCTTGCGGCTCCAGGTCGTCGGCCTGCCATTCGGCGTTACAGTGCCGCAACACCCAGTGCAGGTGCTCGGGCTCGCTGCGCAGCACGTCGAACTCCAGCACCAGCAGTCCGCGGTTGCCCATGTCCAGCACCGGCATAAACCGTTCGCCCAGGCTCGTGGCACCCATGCCCACCGTGCTTCCGCCCTCGGCATACAGCTCGACGGTATGCACGTCGCTTCGCCACGCCGAGTCCACGACCCTCTGCCCCATAGTGCTGCAACTCAGCAGCAACAACCCAATTATCAGCAATCGTTTCATGCTGCAAAAATACACAATCCATTTTACATGACCAAAAAAAAGCAACCCCACCCACCCACCGTCAACCGCCCACCATCAATCGCCCGTCGACGCACCAACCCCGGACCATCTCCGACCCCGCCCGGGGATGGTCCGTAGATGGTCCGTAGTTGGTTCGGAGTTGGTTCGGACTTGGTCTTGATTGGTTGTTGATTATCAGGTTGCTATGATGTCCCCAAAAAGAGTGTTTTCCCATCTTTTTTCAAAAAAGAGTGCAGATTTGTAATATACGGTGTTTCAATGTCTTGTGCTCGGCACGTAAATTGTGTTTGTCTATTATGTCAATCGTTTGTATTATAGTATCGGCATTTAACGCTTCATTTTATTTTCTTATGCAATACATGACTATAGTTGGTTTCCGGCCGACAACCAGCGCCAATAGGTCTCGCCATTCGGCCCCATCCATCATGGATACATTGCGGATAACTACGCCCACCCTCCAACCGCCAAACAAATTCATTTTGCCACATCAAAAAAAGTACGTATCTTTGCACTCGCTTTCGAGAGTGAAAGCAACTGCAAGAAAAGCATTGCGATACCGTCCTTGTCTATTAAATCGGCAAATTTTATGCGGGAAGGCAGAGCATTTATGCTTTCGCTTGTCTGTATATGCTATTCTAATGGCATATCTTTCAGGCGTGAGATATGTTCCCCAGACCCCGTTTCCCGCAAGGTGTTTGCCGATACCTATAGACAAACGGACATGAGCACATAACCTCATGCCTTTTCTTATTGGTAAACACTAATGTTTCCGTTGGAGGGTCGGAGCTGAAAAGACTAACAAGATGAATGCAAAACGACTACTGGTTTTGGCTTTGATGGCCATTTTTGCCACATCGGCCTGGGCATACGACTTCACGTCAGTGGCACCGAGTGGACAGACTCTGTATTATAATATCGTTGATGGCGGTGTTGAGTTGACATATCCCGGAGGATACATAGCCCCTTCAGGTAATTTGGTTATTCCTGCCAGCGTAACTTGCAGCGGAACAACCTACTCGGTGACCAGCATTGGTCAAAATGCCTTCAGTGGTTGCAGCGGCCTGACCTCCGTCACCATTCCCGACGGCGTCACCTCCATCGGCAGCTGGGCCTTTCAAGACTGCAGAGGCCTGACCTCCGTCACCATCCCCGGTGGCGTCACCTCCATCGGTAGCTTTGCATTCTCAGGCTGCAGCGGCCTGACCTCCGTCACCATTCCCGACGGTGTTACCTCGATAGGTAATTATGCCTTCTATGGCTGCAGCGGCCTGACAGTAATGAGGATGAAGCCTTTTACTCCACCCTCGCTGGGTAACAGCTATAGTATATGTGGCGATATTATAGACCTTGTCGTGCCTCATGATTCGTATGCCGCTTATACAAATGCAGGAACAAACTACACCAGACACCACATTTATTGTGATACAGCCTTTGTGACGGTAAATGTCAATGACACTTTGCGTGGTCAGGTGGTTGGCGAATACGATTCCTATTATGTATATTCTTTTCCCCCTGATACAATTACAGTATCACCAATAGCCTATTATGGCTACCACTTTGCCCGATGGGAGGACAATACAACCGACAGTATCCGTAACATAACGGGTATCACACATGATATAGTGGTGACTGCTTATTTCGACTACAACCAATACATCATCACCCTCACGCCAGACAACGCTGTACATGGCGCGGTAAACGGTGCTGGGACGTACAATTACCTTTCGGAACGTACTATCAGCGCCATTGCCAACTACGGCTACCACTTTACCCAATGGAGTGATGGCGACACGGACAACCCACGTACCCTCACCTTGACGCAGGACACCGCATTTACTGCTATGTTTGAGCCCAACCAGTATGCCGTAACAGGCATTCCTTCCAATGCTGTATATGGAATGGTGTCGGGCAGCGACACGGTGGACTACCTGGACACTGTGATCCTTACGGCCACCCCGAACTACGGATACCAGTTCCAATATTGGTACCGCGATGGTTACTATGGATTAACCAACCCCATACAGGTGGTGGCAAGTGACAATATCTATTATACCGCCTACTTTACCCCCATGGTTTACACCGTCGGCACTCAGTCCGAACACGGCAGTGTCTATATCAGCGGCAGCCGCCAGTATCAGACGCAGGTGAGCCTGACGGTCTCTCCCGATTATGGCTACCACTTCGTGCAGTGGAGCGACGGCGTAACCGACAACCCGCGTACTTTCACCATTACGCAAGACACCGCATTTACCGCCATGTTTGAGCCTAACCAATATGCCGTAACAGGCGTTCCTTCCGATACCGTATATGGAATGGTGTCGGGCAGCGACACGGTGGACTACCTGGACACTGTGACCCTTACGGCCACCCCGAACTATGGATACCGGTTCCAATATTGGTACCGCGATGGTTACTATGGATCAGTCCAAACCAACCCCATGCAGGTGGTGGCAAGTGGCAATATCTATTATACCGCCTACTTTACCCCCATGGTTTACACTGTCGGCACTCAGGCTGAACATGGCAGTATCTATATCAACGGCAGTCGCCAGTATCAGACGCAGGTGAGCCTGACGGTCACGGCCAACTATGGCTACCGCTTCACACAGTGGAGCGACGGCGTAACCGACAACCCGCGCACTTTCACCATTACGCAAGATACCTCGTTTGCCGCCCTCTTTGAACGCAACGAGTACACGCTTGCCTTCCAGAGTGCGGACACCACGAAAGGCATGGTGACAGTGGTGAGTGTGCCGGGCCTGTATCTCGACACCACGCCTTATGTCACCGCCGCGGCTCTGCCGCACTACCACTTCACCCAGTGGAACGACGGCAGCACGGAGAACCCGCGGCGCTTCGTCTTCGACGGCGACCATACCTACACGGCCTCGTTTGCCATCGACGTGCACGCGGTAGGCGTGCAGGTCGACAACCTGGCGCATGGCACGGTGAGCGGTGCCGGCAGCCGCGAATACGGCCAGCCCATCACCGTCTCGGCCACCGCCTACAGCGGCTATCAGTTCACCCACTGGAGCGACGGCTCGACCTACAATCCCTACACCTTCGCGGTGCTGGAGGACAAAGACTTGACCGCCATCTTCGTCGCCGACGGCGAGCCGTGGCAGGATACGGTGGTGCTGTACGATACCGCCTACGTGCTGTTGCACGACACGACGTACCTCAATG
>CACYZN010000001.1 GCA_902778925.1 uncultured Bacteroidota bacterium | reverse complement strand
CAGCGTCACGCAGGTGCTCGACTATGTGAAGGCGAGCCCTTACATCAAATCGATATCGTTCAACTTCCACACCCCCTTCCCCGGCACCGAGAGCCTGACCCTGCCGCAGGACAAGCGCGAGGAGGTCATCGACACCATCATCCGCTACAAGAAGAAGGGCTACCCGGTGATGAACACCCGGGCGGGCCTGACGCGTATGAAGCGGCTCAACTTCAAGAAACGCTGCTGGATAACCAACTATGTGCTCCCAGACGGCTCGAAACACCCGATACCTGTATGTGGCGAGGCGGGCGGCTGCGATCAATGCGGCTTCTCGATGGCGGGCGAGATGGACGCCGTGTTCCATTTCTGCCCCGAGACCATCCTCGCCGGCCTCAACTTGAGAGTCGACAAGTAATAAAGGTTAATGGTTAACGGTTAGCTTCGCTGACATTGCTATGGCTCGGGATAGAAAGCGAGCTTTCTCTCCTCTCGCCTTGCGCAATGTTAAAGAGGGCTGACGCGGTTCTCCTAATTCCAATTAAGGTGCAGCACAATAATTCCGTACGATTGACGTTATACAAACGATTAATCCATAATATCCTAGAACAATGAAGAAATACAAATGCACCATTTGCAAGTATGAGTACGACCCGGCGCAGGGCGACCCCACGCAGGGCATAGCCCCCGGAACACCTTTTGAGCAGCTGCCTGCCGACTGGAAATGTCCGCGCTGCAAGCAGGGCAAGGAGAAGTTCGAGCCTATCGAAGAGCCGAAAGCCACCAATCCCTATGCCGGCACACAGACCGAGAAGAACCTGCACGCCGCCTTTGCTGGCGAGAGCGAGGCACGCAACAAGTACACCTACTTCGCCTCGAAAGCCAAGAAGGAGGGCTTTGAGCAGATTGCCGCCCTCTTCCTGCAGACAGCCGAGAACGAGAAGGAGCACGCCAAGCTGTGGTTCAAAGAACTGAACGGCATCGGCAACACCGCCGAAAACCTGGCCGCTGCCGCCGCAGGTGAGAACTATGAGTGGACGGATATGTACGAAGGCTTTGCCCGTACCGCCGAGGCCGAAGGCTTCCCCGAGCTAGCCGCCAAATTCCGTGGCGTGGCCGCGATAGAAAAACACCACGAAGAGCGTTACCGCGCCCTGCTGTACAACGTCGAGGCCCAAGAGGTCTTTGCCAAGAGCGAGGTGAAGGTGTGGGAATGCCGCAACTGCGGCCACATCGTGGTCGGCACCAAGGCTCCCGACGTCTGCCCCGTCTGCAACCACCCGCAGGCCTACTTCGAAATCAACAAGCAGAATTATTGATAACGGTTAACGGTTAAAGAGGGCTGACGCGGTTCTTTTTAACCACATTCCTCAAACAAAAATAACGAAAGCCGAGGCCAGCAACTGGTCTCGGCTTTCTATTTGGCAGTTAAGAAGCTTTGTGTGACAACGCTATTGGCTGTTTGCCATTCTTTTTTTCTTAGCCTCTTTCTTGCCGTGTGTCTGCTGGGCTTCCATCTCGGTGCGTCCGATGCGCCAGGTGAGGCCGAAACTGACGTAGCGGCTTTCGGTGGTGCTCTCGCTGACGGAGGGGTTGTAGGGGTTGATGCTGCTGCCGCCGGTGCGGACGGTGCCGAACACATCGGCCATGTTGAGGAACAGCGACAGGCGACGGTCGAAGAGGTCGGTACTCACGCCGCAGTCGAGGGTGAAGTAGGGGTCGACCTCGGCCAGCGGGGTCTGAGTGCGGCTGCGGTAGACGGCGTTGGCGAAGAGTTGCAGGCCGGAGAACCATTTGCTCTCCGTATGCTCCCACAGCTTTGTCCAGAAGTTGAGCCGCAGCGAGTAGCAGAGCATCTCGCTTTCCTGCCATTGCCCCGGACGGTATTGGATGCGGTAGTAGTCATCGAAGAGGTTGGCGTAGAACCTTATGTTCATAAAGTCGAGCGGGCGCAGTGTTGCGTTGAGGCTGATGCCACCTTGCCGTGCGGAGCCGATATTGGCGGTCTGGCTGAAGGCGACGATTCGCCCGAAACGGTCGCAATAGGTTACGTCGGTGAGGGTTCCGGTGCGGTCGCGGTCGGAGTTGAACCAAGCGCTGAGGCCGATGCTGCCAAGGTGGTCGAAGTAGCGTTCCCAACCCAGCTCCAGGTTGTCGGCATAGCCTTTCTTTAGGTCGGGGTTGCCAGTGGTGTAACTGTCGTATCCATAGACGGAGAAGCGAGTGAGCTGTGTGGCGGTGGGCGGAGCGACATAGTGGGTGTAGCTGAAGGTGAAGTTGTGCATCGAGGGGGTGCTGTAGGAGGCGTGGACGGTGGGGCTGAAGGTGAGATAGTGGCGGCGCACGTCGCCGCTGTCGGCCTCGGCATAGTCGAGATTGTACCAGGCATTGTCGCAGCTCAACGAGGCACCAAGGGTGAACCGCCCGAAATGGTGCTCGGCTCCAGCGTAGAGCGAGAGTTCGTAGGTGCCGTTGGTGTAGGCATAGCTGCGAAGCGAGTCGATAAGACCGTCGGCAGTGGCTTCGGTCTCTTTCCGCTCCGGGTTGAGGCTGGCCATCAGGCCGAAATCCACTTCGCCCTGCTTGCTGTATGGCAACGCGACATCGGCAGTAATTCCGTGCCACTGCGAAGGGCTGTGGCTGACGATGCGGCGGTCGAAGTCGAGCGATGTGAGGCTGTCGTGCAGTCGCAAGTCGCCGCTGTAAGTGCGGGAGCGCGTCAGGGTGCCGGAGTAGTCGAGGAAGAGCATACCGCCAAGGGTGTCGAGTTTCTTCTCTACCATCGCGCCGAAGGCGGCATCCACCATTGCATTGCCGTTTTGCACAGCCTCGTTGTAGAAATAGCGGCCGGGGCTGCTGATGAACTCCGTGCGTTCGGTGCGGCCATCGGTAGCGGAACTGTCGTGCGAGGCGGTGGTCCATAGCCAGAAGTTGAGCGTAGTGTTGGTGTCGAGGTAATAGTCGAAATCCACGCCGAAGTTGCCGTTAAGCGTGCGGTTCCTGCCATGTCCCTTTGTCGAGATGATGGACGAGAGTGAACTGTCGGGTGCCAGCAGGCGACTGTCGCTGCTCGCATCGCCGTCGTATCGGTCATAGTCGCCGCTGACGAAGAGGTTGAAGCGCACCCGCTCGTTGGCCCACACATAGTCCACCCACGGCCCCACCTGCGGACGGCTGTTGGCATTCAACCCCAGGCACAGCAGCTCGTTGCGCTTCACCTTGGCGGTGGTGATGATGTTGATGACACAATTCTGTGTGTGATACTTTGCCGAGGGGTGGGCGATGACCTCGATGCGCTGCAATGTGCCGGCCGGGAGCGACTTGAGGTACTGCTTCAACCCCTCGGCCTTGAGGTGCGACGGTTTGTCGTTTATCCAAATGCTCACCTCCGCGCCACCACGATAGCGGATATTACCTTCGGCATCCACCTCCACGCCCGGAGCATTCTGCAAGGCATCGGTGGCGTTGCCACTCTGCACGCTGGGGTCGTCGCCCACATTGTAGTACACTTTTTCGCCGTCGGCGGAGTAGAGCGGACGGCTGGCGGTGATTTGCACGGTTTTGAGCAGCGTGGCATTGTCTGCAATCTCGATAACGCCAAGGTTTGTGTCGCGGTCTATTGCCAGGTCCAGCCACCAGGTCTCGTGCCCCACAGCAGTTATCCTTAAAATATATTCGCCCTGCCTTATGCCTGCCAACGAGAATACACCGTCGAGGTCGCTCGTCGTGCCAAAGGCAAAGGCGCTGTCCTGTCGTTGCAGCAGGACGCAGTTTGTGAACATCATAGGCTCTCCCTTGCTGTCTTTCAGCAATCCCTGCAGGGAACAGGTAGTTTGTGCTACCAAAGCACTGGCCATACTCATAGCGAGTACCGCCAAGAAAAATCTTTTCAGCATTGAATGTTGATTGTTAATAATGAATACAGGGGGCCGACATCAGCCAACCCCATTAACACCAATGAAGACTACGGTGTCACGGTGCCCTCAGCTCCTCGTGGAACGTCTCCGCCTCGTTCTGCATGGCAGGCACATCGGCCCCAAGCATCCATTCGGCACGTTCCGCACGCTCATTATTAACTGCAACAAGCATTAATCTAAAGAGTCATTCTATTATACACAATCAATAACGCCCAATCCCCTATTATATTGCCCGCAGAGACTGATATATTCCGTATGGGCCATCGCCCGACGGGAAGCCTGGATATTATTGATAAGACTTTGACAGGGAGATTATCTTTGCATAACCATAACGGCCGTCTTCCTCGTCGATGTTTTCCACACGCCCTTCCCTGCTGACAAGCAGCGGAATTGGCATTGCCTTGGTTTTTCTGTAGTCTTTCAGAAGGCCAAGCATAGTGTTGTTTGCATCTCTTTTGATTAAGAGAGGAGTAGACATATCCACATTGACGACTATTCGGTTCGCGGACCTTAAATCAGCGACTGCTTCTTCTTCGCCATAATGAATGATTACAATCCCGACGTTGTTTTTCTCCAAGCCTTCAAGACAGGGCTTTATATTCTCCTCAAGCATATTTTTACTTGCCTCACAATAATCCGCCCAAATATAAATCAATGTGTTGTCATGATTCTCGATTGCCTGGGCGATTGCTGCCCTGTCTGTATCGCTTAATGCCGTTCTTTCAGAAGAACATGAAATCAACACGATACCACACAATACCGCGAGAATCCCAAATAATTTCTTCATATCATAAATCCTTTAAAAGTTAATTACCAAAGACAGCGCCGCAACGCGGTTTATATTGCCCGCACCGTCCTGCATCAACACACTAATATGCCTCAAAAACTGAATGTGACCGACAGCGGGTCGGGGTAGCAGCTGTGGAAGACGAGTGTGTAGGTACCGGGCTCGATGCTGTAGAGATCGAACTCGTTGTCCACGTCGCACATGCAGTTGGCCTGCGGATTGTTCTCGTCCTCGCGCTCGTAGATGTCAATCGTCTGCCCGTTGCGGATGGCGCTGACGATGATTCCGCCCTCCATCTCGGCGGTGCCGCAGTTGACCGCCAGGTTATGGTGCGTCACATGCAGCCGCTGGCTGGTGGCATCGTAGACCACGCTGGCCGAGTCGGGGCTGTAGAAGCCCTTGACTTCCTTGTCATTATGACTTAGGCACTTGGAGTGGCGGGCATTGCAGTTAGGGTTCACCTCTTCAGGGTCTTCCTCTTTCCCACACTGGAATGCCGTCAACAGTATTGCTGTGCCAAGCAGAGCAAGCATCGTCTTCCGGATATTTCTCATCGCAGTATGTCTTTATGGTATCAACGCCAGCGACGGGTTTTTATTGTCCCGACGGCGTTGGTGGACCGTATTTTTTGCGACTGGAGTCGGACCTGATACGGAGGGGATACGGACCTGATACGGTGGGGACACGGAGGGGAAGGCTGGTTGGTTTTGGCCACTTATTTTTTTCTTCGTATCTTTGCAGCCGTAATATGCATGCTATGAATAACACGTCATTTACTCGCGGGGCAGTGCTGCTGGCAGCGCTGCTGGTTGGCAGCATCGGCGCCGCCGTGGCCCAGGGGGCGCGCAATGTGCTCTTCGTGGGCAACAGCTACACGTCGGTGAACAACCTGCCGCAGATGGTGGGCCAGATTGCCGCCTCGATGGGCGACCAGCTGACCTGGCAGAGCAACACACCCGGGGGCTGCACCTTCAGCCAGCACTGCACCAACCAGTCTATGACACTGATACGCGGTGGCGGATGGGACGCCGTGGTGCTGCAGGAGCAGAGCCAGTATCCAGCCTTCCCGCAGTGGCAGGTCGAAGCCCAGGTGTTCCCCTATGCCGAGCGCCTCGTCGACTCGGTCTATGCCCACAACCCCTGCTGCGAGCCGATGTTCTACATGACCTGGGGCCGCAAGTACGGCGATGCCGACAACGCACCAGGCTTCCCTGTGCTGGGCACCTATGAGGGCATGGACAGCCTGCTCTGCGAACGCTACACCTACATGGCGCAGCAGTACGACGCCGCCTTGTGCCCCGTGGGGCGCGTATGGCGGATGCTGCGCAAGGACCATCCCGAGATAGAGCTGTACCAGCAAGACAACAGCCACCCCAGCTTGGCCGGCACCTATGCCGCCGCCTGCGCCTTCTACGTGCTGCTCTTCCACCGCGACCCCGACTCGATAGGCTACGCAGCCTCGCTGCCGATCGGCACAGCCCACACGATACGGTCGGTGGTGCGCACTGTGGTGTACGAACAGCTGACGCAGTGGCAGCGGCCGCAGCCCCAGGCCGCGATGACCGCCACTACCGACGGAGTGCAGACCGCCACGTTTACCGGCACAGTGCTACATGCCGACAGCCTGGAATGGCACTTCGGCGACGGCAGCACGCTGCTGACGTCGGCCACACAGACCACCGTGGAGCACCGCTATGCCGACAGTGGCTACTACACGGTCACCCTAGTTGCCCGACGCCACTGTCTGGCCGATAGCGCCACAGCAGCGATACACATCGCGGCACCGGCAGGCGGCACCGGCATCGCTGCGCCGAAGCCCTCGGCGGCAGTAGTCCTCAGCCCCAATCCCGCCAGCCAGCAGGTGAGGCTCACCTCTTCGGCGGCGGAACCCATGGAGGTCACCATCCACGACATGAGCGGCCGTCTCGTATGGAGGCAACTGTTTTCTGGGCAAGAGACTCGCACCGTCAACGTCAGCCGCTGGCCCGCGGGCGAATACACAATGAGTGTCGGCCTCCAACACCAACGGCTGATGGTCGTACATTGAGAAAAAGAAATTCGGCAGGCTACAGCTCCATGAGCCGCAGGAACGCCTGTGGCGTGGGTGTCTCTAACCGCAGCTGACGGCCCGTGACGGGGTGCACGAAACAAAGGCGGAAAGCATGCAGAGCGAGCCGCGAGATGGGCGAAATGTCGTCGCGATAGCCGTACATGGGGTCGTGTACCACAGGGTGCTGCAGGTCGCGCAAGTGTACTCGTATCTGGTTGCGGCGGCCGGTGTCAAGCTTGAGCTCCACCAGGCTGTAGCGCCGCGAGGTCTGTAGCACCTGATAGTGCGTGATGGCCAACTTGCCACCGTTGTCGGTAGGCGACGAGAGGACGCAGTACTGGCCGTCGGTAAACCAGCTTTTCACCTCGCCCTTGGGTGGGTCTATATGCCCCCATGCCACAGCCACGTAGCGGCGGTCGAAGACGCGCGATTTCCAGTCCTCCTCGAAGCGCTGGCTCACCTCCTTGCTCTTGCTTACGACCATCAGGCCGCTGGTGTCGCGGTCGAGGCGGTGCACGATGTGGGCGTGGCACTTCTGGTGCGAGGCTGCCAGGTAGCTGTTGAGCACAGTGATGACGGTCTTGTCGGCGGGGTTCTTGGAATAACTGAGCAGACCTTCGTGCTTGTTGACCACCAGCAGATGCTGGTCCTCGAAGACAATGTCGAGGTCGCGCGGGCGCAGGCGGTCCTGAAACGAAGCCTTCTCGACGCTCACCTTCATGCCCGGCTGCAACGGGAAATCGAACTGCGACGTGCGGCGTCCGTTGACATAAACATTATGGGCCAGGAGCTCCTTCACCTTCGAGCGTGAGGTGTCGGGCATCCGGGCGATGAGAAAAGCGAGCAGCTCCTGCGGCTCGGCGACAGTATATTCTTGTTTCTTCATGGACTATATGAACCGATTGATTATTTGTTCGAGATTGCCAGCAAAACAACTAAGTCACTCTGTATTGACTGATTATACTTATTCCTACTAATTTTTCCTTATTGCAAAAATACATAAATTGCCGAAATATCAGAATAGAAAGCAATATTTTTGCCACAAATATCGGGCTATTTGTCTCATTTTTTTACATTATTTTACTGTATATAGTCGTCAGCGTGGGCTTCAGCATTGCTTATCTTCTACTAGGGGCAATGCGAGAGCCTTACAAGCGAGATAAGTAATGAACACTTAACCCGCGCTTTTTTTATTCCTTTTTTTTGAGAATTGAGAATAAAAAACAAAAAACAAAAAGGACATGAAACGCATCCCTATTATGTTGCTGGCAATATTGGCCGGCATAGGCACCTCACTGGCGCAAGGACCACAGTCATGGTATACCCTCGCCACCAGCCGCACAGGCGACACCGTGCGCCTCAACGATCTGGAACCCCACACCTGGAGCTACTATACCGCAGCCAGCCCCATTCACAGCCTCAACCCCGTAGATGTCCGCATTGCCTACTATGGCAACGGGCAACGTTATTCGTCCACCAGCGCGACCCCCAGCGGCGCCCTGACGGCAGTCAGTGGTGTAAAGGTTGGTGTCAACGAGAATGAAAGCATCTACGTCTACTACAAAACCTTGGAGCGCTCTGACGGTGCCACCACCGGCACGGGACGCTGCCCCTACCGCACCATTTCCAATCCCTTCAGCGTGAGGCCTACATTCACGTCTGGCAATACGAAATACTATACCGGCTTCTACAAATGGCGCCTGAAGAGCGCGCCCACGGGAGGAAAAGTCTACAACGCGGCAGGCACCGAAGTCACTTCGGGCGACATGGTGGATGCCGACGAAGAGTTGGCCTTCGAACTCTCCGGCAGTAACAAATACATAAACGTGGAGTTTGAGGCCGTCTGAGCAAGGGCATACGTGGTCAACTGCAACAGCGCCAACAACCTCAACAGTTCCATACAGAGCAACAACCTCAACTCAACTGTCGGATATGAGCGCAATTTCGTGGTGATAACAAACGGAGCCCAGTCCAACGCCATCAACAACGCCAACCAAAAGGCAGTGACCATCAGCCAGCTCTACCCCGATGGTAGCGGAACGATGAACCGCAACAGATATGTTACCGCCAGTTTCATAGCCAACAAAGACACCAAATTTGAGTACCTGTATATGCAAAAAGGAACCGCAAGATACATGTATGAACGGTACCGCGTAAATATATGCGGAGGACAAGCGTACCTCGGAGATTTTATGGATATTCAAACATACGACAACCAACAGGCCACAGGTCAAATAACGAATATCGGTAGTTACTGGAATCCTTCTTATGTTACATTCCTCAATGAGACCGAAACGGCAGACCTTTGTGCCAACGGCCACAACCTTACCATCGGCAGGAGTGTGACTCCTTACGATGACTATGGTGCAAGATACATCAATGGACTGAACGCCGGAATAACATCATCGACAAACTTCACCATGCGGATAGAAAGCGGTATCTGGGGCAACTTCAATCTTACCGCACACTACAGAATGAGCCACAGCAACACTCTTTCCATTCATGGAGTGATTGGAAGTGACTACGACCGGGCGGAAGAAGACAACACTAAGCTCAGTCTGGCACCGTCGGGCGCTGTCTATGGAGGTAACGGTGTACATACCTATTCCAATGCCGGAAACCGAAACAATCTCTGTTACAATTTCACCATCAAAAGTGGCACAGTGCAGTCCGAAAAAATCATCAACGATGCCAGTGCCGACGAGTGTATCTACTTAGGCAACACTGGCGACGCCAACAATGACGCTGTAGGCTATCAAGGCAAACGAATGCTGACAATGGAAGGTGGAGAAATAGCCAGTATAGCAGGTGGAGTAAATGCCTATGGGGCAAACTACGCCAACTATATGGTGAACAACGGCAATGCTGTCATCGTGAGAATAAAAGGAGGTACTGTACGGGGTTCCATCTACGGGGCTGCTGCATTTGCCGGGGCTTCTGGAGACCGTCAATACATCATCACCGGCGGCACCATCCGGGGCTGGATTGCCGGTGGCTGCAACGGAACAAAAACAGACGGTGGAGAAATGTACGGTTCAACCCATATCTACTTCGGTGGCGATGCCCAGTGCAACAGCAATAACAACAACACAGCCATCAATTCTTCGCTCGGCGGCAACATCTTCGGTGCCGGCAGCGGGATAGATGGCGGCACTACGGTGGGGCAGGTACATCACTCTGAAGTGGTGATAGCCGATAACTGCATGGTGGAACGCGATGTGTATGGCGGCGGCAACTATGGATATGTGAATGCCGGTACAGGGCACGGGTCGGACATCTATATCATGGGCGGTACCGTGAGCGGCAAGGTCTTCGGCGGCAGCAATCAGCAACAAGGCCAGCAAGTGGAAATCCAGATGACAGGCGGCACCGTCATCGGTGGCGTGTACGGCGGAAGCAACTCCAGCGGAGCTGTGAGCGGACCGGTGAAGGTGAACATCCTAGGTGGCACCGTGGGCGAGGACGGACAGGACGACGACCACGGCAATGTGTTCGGCAGCGGGTTCGGTGTGGGCACCTCGGTGACAGGCGATGTTTATGTCATCATCGGCGACTCCACCACACTAACAGCCGGACACACCACACAACCCTTCATCTGGGGACATGTGTTCGGCGGCGGACATGAGGCCAACTATGATGCCATAGGTCATGAATTCAAGGTGCTCGGCTATAATGGCACGGTGAACAAGAATATCTTCGGTGGCGGCAAGGGAGTACTCAACGAGGTTAAAGGACAAATCACCGGCAACACATTCGTACAGCTGCGCGGACATATCCACATCAAAGGCGACGTCTTCGGAGGCGGTATGGATGGCGAGGTGAGAGGAAATTCCTGTGTGATCATCAAGGACTGACGATAACACGGAAATGTTTCGCGTGGAACATTTTCTGTGGGTTATCAACAGTCGGTATCGTAGATATCAACTATCTCGTAGGGGTTGCCAATCTCGCGGGCAAATTTCAACATGTCTTCGCGGCTTATCACCAGCGAGGCGCGGTTGTCGTTGGGATGGAAGCTCACCTTCGTGGCGTCAAGCAGATGGCGGTCGACGAAGAGAGTCACTTCGTGGTCGGTGTCGTTGACCAAGCCAAACAGCGACACGCTGCCCGGCCGCACACCGAGGTAGCGCATCATGCGCTCGGGACTCGCAAACGAGAGCTTGCCCTGGTGCAGGCGATGCTCCATATCGTGTATGTCCATCGCGAAGCGTGAATCCATGATGACCAGGTAGTGGCGGTTACCCTTGTGGTTGCGGAAGAAGAGGTTCTTGCAGAGTGTAGTGCCTTCGCCACGGTAGAACTGGGCGGCTATCTCGATGGTCGGCGCCTCGGGATGTTCGTAGTATTCGAAAGGTATCTGCATGCGCTCCAAAGCGGCATATACTTGGGGTTGTCCTATCATAGCTCGATATGGTTTCGGGTTGCAAAAGTACTAATATTTTCCGACATGTGAGGAAAAATGTGTATTTTTGCAGCCTCGACAAGTACTGCGAAAGATGAAAGAAACGATACACGACTGTCCAGAACTGATGGAGGCCATAGAGACCATGGGGTTCCTGCCGCTGCTTGCCGGCACTGTGCCCGGCTTCTCGGCCGACGAGATGATAGCACCCGAGTGCCGCTATCGTGTGACCGACGACGGCTGGGAGTGGCCACTGTGGAATTGGAAAGGACCCGCCGTCACCGAAGGCCACTTCGCCTACGGCAAGTTCTTCGACGGCAAAGCTGGCTTCGTGAGCCAGGAGTGGTGGCCCGACCTCTGCAACTGGCGGCGCCACCGCTATCCACAACCCGACAGCGACTCGATCGAGGGTACCATCATGGAAATACTGCACGTGAACGGCAGCATGATCACCCGCGAGCTGCGCGCAGCCTGCGGCTTCACCGGCGCCAAGATGCGCAGTCGCTTAGACAACTACGTAACCCGCCTGCAGATGGCCTGCCGCATAGTGACCGAAGACTTCGTCTATCCGCGCGACAAGCACGGCAACCCCTACGGCTGGGGCTGGGCGCTGCTCAACACCCCCGAGCGCCTTTTCGGGCACGATGCCTGCCAGTGCGACCGCACTCCCGAAGAGAGCCACGACCGCCTGACGGCCCACTTCCGTAAGCTCCTCCCCCACTCGACCGACAAGGACATTGAGAAACTGATAGGATAGACCATGGAAATCAGCCTTGCAGGACACTACAGCTACGGCCGCATAGCACGATCGGTGCTCCCAAGCATCGGCATGGTGCTTATCACCTCCATCTACAGCATCGTCGACGGCTTCTTTGTGGCCAACTATGCCGGCAAGAGCGGCTTTGCTGCCATCAACCTGATGTTCCCCGCCATGATGATACTGGGCTCGCTGGGTCTGATGGTGGGCAGCGGCGGCGGCGCCCTGGTGGCCAAGGTGAAGGGCGAGGGCTACAACGAGAAGGCCAACCGTATCTTCACCATGCTGGTGCGCTTCACCGGCCAAATGGGATTGTTGCTGGGCGCCCTGTTTGCGGTGTTCACCCCCGCCATAGCGCGGTGGCTGGGCGCCGACGAGGGCATGATGCACGAGTGCGTGGTCTACGGCCGCCTGTGCATGATAGGCATGCCCGGCTTTGCACTGCAGATGGCCTTCCAGTCGTTCTACATGGCCGCCGAGCGACCGCAGCTGGGCACCCTGATGTCTGTTGTGAGCGGAGTGGTGAACATAGCTCTCGACGCCCTCTTTGTGTGGGGGCTACGGTGTGGTGTTGCCGGTGCGGCGGTGGCCACGGCGGTGGCACAGCTGGTGGGCGGCTTCTTTCCCGTGGTCTACTTCAGCTCGAGCCGCCTGAACCGCGGCAGCCTGTGCATGCTGCGCCACACCCGGGTGCTGTGGAACTACATAGGCAAGGCCTGCACCAACGGCATGAGCGAGTATGTGGGCAACATAGCGATGAACATAGTGAGCATCTGCTACAACCTGCAGCTGATGCGCTACCTGGGCGAGAACGGCGTGGCCGCCTACGGCATAGTGATGTACGTGGCCTTCATCTACGCCGCCGTATTCATAGGCTACAACATAGCCATCACCCCCATCATAGGCTACCACTACGGTGCCCGCGACGTGGGCGAGCAGCGGTCGCTGTTCCGCAAGTCGACGGTGATCATAGCCATCACCGGCGTGGTCATGACTTTATTGTCCGAAGTCTTCAGCGACAGCCTGGCCCGCATATTCGTGGGCTACGACGCCGAGCTGACAGCCCTTACCACGAAAGCCATACGCCTGTACATGCTCTGCTTCCTAGTTTGTGGATGGAGCATGTTTGTGTCGGCACTGTTCACCGCCCTGCAGAACGGCGTGGTGAGCGCCGTGGCCTCCTTCGCGCGGTCGCTGGTCTTCGAGCTCTCGTGCGTGTGGCTGCTGCCAATGCTGATGGGCATCGACGGCATCTGGATAGCCGTCGATGTGGCCGAAGTGCTCACACTCCTGCTGTGCGCAGCGCTTCTGGTGCGCTACGCACCCCAGATTGTGGGGCGTGGCAAGACTACTTGATAATGCCCAGCTGGCGGCTCATGTCTAGCATGCGCACTATGGGGCGTTTGGCCCGTTCTATCATATCGTCGCTCATCAGTATCTCGGGTTGCTCGTCGCGCAGGCAGCGATATAGCTTGTCGAGGGTGTTGAGCTTCATGTAGGCGCAGTCGTCGCAGGCGCAGTGACGGTCGTCGCGCAGTGTAATGAACTCTTTGTCGGGGTTCTCGCGCTGCATCTCGTAGAGTATACCTGTCTCTGTGGCCACGATGAAGCGCTTGTTGGGCGACTTTTTGATGTAGCTCAGCATGGCCTTGGTCGAGCCTATGAAGTCGGCCACCTTGAGCAGAGCCGGGTTGCATTCGGGGTGTGCCACCACCGGCGCATCGGGGTGGTCGGCCTTAAGACGCAGCACGGCCTCGGCCTGCATGGCGTCGTGTACGGTGCACACGCCGTTCCACAGCACCATCTGGCGCCCTGTCACCTGGTTGATGTAGCCGCCTAGGTTGCGATCGGGGGCGAAGATGATCTTTTGGTCTTCGGGCAACGAACGCACCAGCTGCTCGGCGTTGCCCGAGGTGCATATCAGGTCGGAGAGAGCCTTTATCTCGGCCGAGCAGTTGACGTAGGAGATAACCATGTGGTCGGGATGGTCGGCCTTGAATCGTGCGAAGTCCTCGGCCTTGCAGCTTTCGGCCAGCGAGCACGAGGCCTCCATGTCTGGCAGCAGCACCTTGCGGCTGGGGTTTAGTATCTTGGCGGTCTCGGCCATGAAGTGCACCCCGCAGAAGACTATCACCTCGGCGTCGGTGCGCTGGGCCTCCTGGGCCAGTGCCAGGCTGTCGCCCACAAAGTCGGAGAGTTCCTGTATCTCGTGGCGCTGGTAGTAGTGACCGAGGATGACGGCCTTTTTCTCTTTTTTCAGGTTGATTATTTCCCTTTTCAGCTCGGTATCGTTCATTGCTTTTTGCTTTTTTCGAACTGCAAAGATACGTTTTTTTCACGACCTGAAAAAGAAAAACTAATAAAAAGGTTAATTTTTTTTATTTTTCTTTAGGGTGTTAATTCTGTTGAAAACTCTGTAAATGCACCTCTGCCCACAAAAGTTCCCAGCTTATTTCAACACCTCTTTACACAGTCCTTTCCTTTTGTTGTAAACGATTTGCCGCGTTTATCAACTGTTTGTTGAAACATGCTTTCGACACCTAAAAGTTGACAATCGGCCATCGCGGTTACAAATGAACAAAATTGTTGAAACACCCTTGAAAAAAACTCCCCTTTTCAACACCCGTTTTTTCTCAACATCTGTTTCAACCTTTATCAACAGTGCTTTCAACAAACTTGCCGACAACCCCGCTCCCCCACCCTCTTCCCTACCATTCCAATCCGCTCCCTCACAGGTACTTCTTATGTACTTCAACCATACTTCAACGATAGTTCTTATGTTTCTTATCGTTGAACTATAGTTGAAGTATCGTCGAAATACATAGGAAAGACCGGAGAGGATGGCGAGGGAAAGCGGCGTGGAGGCGGTGAAGAGGCGGTGGCAAAGGAAAAGTGGCGGTAGAAAAATGGTTGATAAAAGTTTACAAATAGTGCATCCGATTGCGCTTTTTTGTGTACTTTTGCAGCAGAAATTACATCAAATACAACAACCATGAAAGAGATAATACCCATTGCCTGCGACCATGCAGGCTACGAGCTGAAGCTGAAGGTGATAGAGCACCTGCACGAGCGAGGCTTCGAGGTGAAGGACTTTGGCACACACTCGACCGAGAGCTGTGATTACCCCGACTATGCGCACCAGGTGGGCGCCGCCCTCGACGGTGGCGAGTACCGCCGCGGCATAGTGATCTGCGGCTCGGGCAACGGCGTGCAGATGACGGTGAACAAGTACCCCGGTGTGCGCTGCGCCCTGTGCTGGACGCCCGAGATAGCCCACCTGGGCCGTCAGCACAACGACTGCAACTGCATCTCGATTCCGGCTCGCTTCATCGACGAGGCCACGGCCATGCAGATTGTCGACGAATATCTCGACACCCCCTTCGAGGGCGGCCGCCATCAGCGTCGCGTCGAGAAGATAAGCCAGCTGAAACGATGAGCACTGCAGCCGCCGACATGCTGGCACGCGTCTTTGCCTGCATCGACAACACCACCCTCAACGCCACTGACAACGAGGCCACGGTAGAGGCCTTCTGCCGCTACACGCGCTCGTTGGCCTTGGCCGACGGAACCACGGTGGCAGCGGTGTGCGTCTACCCGCGGTTTGTGAATGTGGCCAAGCGCGCCTTGGAGGGCAGCGGCATAGCTGTGGCGTCGGTGGCCGGAGCCTTCCCCCACGGCCAGCTCCCCATCGAACTCAAAGTGGCCGAGGTGCGCTACGCCACGGAACAAGGGGCCGACGAGGTCGACGTGGTGCTCAGCCGCGGCCTGCTGCTGGCCGGCGACGACGACAAGGTGCGGCGCGAGGTAGAGCTGATGAAGCAGGCCTGCCGTGACCGCCGCCTCAAGGTGATACTCGAAACCGGCGAACTCCCCTCCCCCACCCTTGTCGAGCGCGCAGCGCGTCTGGCCATCGACGGTGGGGCCGATTTCATCAAGACGTCGACCGGCAAGAGCGGCACCGGAGCCACCCCCGAGGCGGCGGCGACCATGCTGCGTGCCGTGGCCGGTTGTGGCCGCACTGTGGGCTTCAAGGCGGCGGGCGGCATCCGCACCCCCGAAGCCGCCCTGCAGTATGCCCACCTGGCAGCCGACATTGTGGGCGACGCCTACCTAGCCCCCGGCACCTTCCGCATAGGCTCCAGCAGCCTCACCGACATCCTCTTCGCCGCCCTCGGCCAACCGGGTCGGTAGAAGTTCGAAAACTATTGCAAATTGTTGCCTCAAGGTGTCCGAAAATGTGGTTTCGGGCACCTTGTGCTATTCGGAGGCCATACGTTAAAATTTACAAAATTTCACTATTGATTGTCACTTTTCGTGGGGCGAAAAACACGGTTCGAGGGGTTGACAGGCCGAAAATGGTGCAAACTGTGGGCTGAGGTAATCGGACTATAATTCAGATGGTTATAGTGCCGCATAGGGTGCTGGAGCGGGCGGGGACCTCACTTTTAACATTTTTGTTTGCTGTCGTTTCAAAAAAAATATGTTATTTTGCAGCCTTATAAAAGTAACGAAATATGAAACCGCTACAGCAAAAGTTAGCACAATACACCTACCCCCAGGAGATGCGCGATCTGGGAGTTTATCCTTATTTCACTCCGATATGCTCCGAACAGAATACCGAAGTCTACGTGCAAGGACACGAGGGCAAAGTGCTGATGTTCGGTAGCAACTCGTACCTTGGCCTCACCAACGACCCGCGCTTGAAAGAGGCTGCCAAGAAGGCTATTGACAAGTACGGTACGGGTTGTGCCGGTTCGCCGTTCCTGAACGGTACGCTCGACATACACATACAGCTGCAGGACGAGCTGGCCGAGTTCTTAGGCAAGGACGGCGTAATGCTCTTCTCGGCAGGCTTCCTGGCCAACTCGGGCGTGATACCCGATGTGGTGAGCCGCGGCGACTATCTGTTCTACGACGAGCGCGTGCACGCCAGCATCATGGAAGGCAAGCTGATTACCTATGCCAACACACAGAAGTACAAGCATAACGATATGGCCGACCTGGAGCGTGTGCTGCAGAAGGCTCCAGCCGAGGCGGCCAAGCTGGTGGTGACCGACGGCGTGTTCTCGATGGAGGGCGACGTGGCGCATGTGGACAAGCTGGTGGAGATTTGCGGCAAGTATGGCGCCACCCTGATGGTCGACGAGGCCCACGGTCTGGGCGTCTTTGGCCGCGAAGGCCGCGGCACCTGCGACCACTTCGGCAAGCTGCCCGAGGTGGAGCTCGTGATGGGCACCTTCTCGAAAAGTCTGGCCTCGGTGGGCGGTTTCATTGCAGCCGACAAGGAGACCATAAACTGGATGAAGCACTCGGTGCGCCCCTATATCTTCACCGCCAGCATTACCCCGGCCAGCACGGCATCGGTGCTCGAAGCACTGCACATCATGCGCAGCGAGCCCGAACGCAACGACATGCTGTGGGACAACCAGCGCTATGCCCTCAAGGCCTTCAAGGACCTCGGCTTCGAGATTGGCAACACCGAGACGCCTATCATACCCCTCTTCATACGCGACAATGTGAAGACCTTCACCGTCACTCACGACCTGCTCGAGAACGGGGTATTTGTCACTCCGGTGATCTCGCCCGCCGTGCCAAGCGACGAGACCCTGATTCGTGTGGCGTTGATGGCAACACATACCCACGAGCAGATAGACACTGCAGTGGGCAAGATTTACAAGGCCTTCAAGAAACTGGATATTATCAAGTAGTATGATTACTGTAAAGCCTGTGAGCGGCCGTGGAGACCTGCGCCGCTTTATCGCCTTTCCCAATCGGTTGTTCAAGGACGTGCCGAGCTATATCCCTGCCCTGAACTTCGACGAGCGCAACCTGCTCACCGACCGCAACCCATCGCTCGAACACTGCTCGCGTGAGCTGTACCTCGCCTGGCGCGACGGCAAGGTGGTGGGCCGCGTGGCTGCCATCATCAACCGCACCGTCAACGAGCACTGGAACAAGAAGGCCGTGCGCTTCGGATGGTTCGACTTTGTGGAGGACTACGACGTCTTCACCGCATTGCTCGACAAGGTTGTAGAATACGGCCGCGAGCACGGTATGGATGAGATTGAAGGTCCCTTCGGCTTTACCGACATGGACAAGGAGTGCTGGGTGATAGACAACTTCGACGCACGCCAGAACATCTCCACCTTGTACAACCCCGAATACTATGTGCGCTTCATAGAGCGTGCAGGCTACGAGATAAAGTGCCGCTGGCAGCAGTACTCGATGCCGGCCAACCAGCCGGTACCCGACAAGGTGGCCCGCCTCAACAAGCTCATCATGGAGAAGTACAATCTGCATCTGGTCAAGGTGAAGCGTCGCAAGGACATATATCCGCATGCCTACAAGTTCTTCGAGGCCATCAACTCGTCGTTCAAGGATCTGTACGACTTTGTGCCCATGACCGAGAAGGAGATCGAGGTCTACATCAAGGAGTATATCCCCTTTGTGAACCTCAACTTCGTGCAGTTTGTGGAAGACGAGAACGACAACCTCGTGGGCTTCGGCCTCAGCATTCCGGACCTCAATGCGGCCTATAAGAAAGCCAACGGCAAGCTCTTCCCCTTCGGCTGGTACCACATACTGCGCGCCTTTAGGAAATTCGACACCATTGACCTGCTGCTGAACGGCGTGTTGCCCGAATGGCAGAAGCGCGGAGTGCACAGCATCTACTACAGCGACATGAACGAAGCCGCCATACGCTACGACGTGCATACTGCCTACACCAATCCGCAGATTATAGGCAACGAGGCCGTAAAGATATGGGAGACGCAGTACCACACCACGCCGCTCATGCAGCGTGCCGTTTTTGGTAAGAAATTGTAACCTTTTTAATTAATCAATAAAAAACCAATCAACATGAAAAAGTTCAGATTTGCAGCACTGATGATGTGCTTTGTGGCCATGGGCCTGATGTTCACTTCCTGCTCGAAGAACGAGGACCTGATTATCGGTAAGTGGAAATGTGTCAAAATGGTTTCAGATGGCGTTACCTTCACCACCCCCGATGAAGAAACCGGAGTTGGTTCGATTTGGGAGTTTAAGGCAGATGGAAGCCTGTCCATGGGGGTGAGCGGATTCGCTGTCAACGGTACCTACACGCTGAAAGACGATGTACTCACCATGACGATTATGGGCGATGTACAGAAGGCCAACATCGAAAAGCTCACCAAGAGCAAGATGATCCTCTCGGATCCTGAGGACAGCAAAACTACTATCGAGTTTGACAAGCAGTAACTAAAACCGATTTGTTAAAAGGAACGAGGGCCAGATGTTGAACATCCGGCCCTCGCTCTTTTTTTGTCAGCATTTGTAGTAGTCTCTCAGTATCCCCACCATCTGGTTACCTGTTAAGATACGCTTTATCACTACCGAGAGCCACTGTTCGAGGTTGGCTACGACGTTGCGCAGCGACGGGCGGCGGCACTCGACGAGGCGCACAATGCGGCGGGCCAGCACTTCTGGCTTCAGGCCACCGTTCTCTTCCTTCTCGATGAGCGAGAGTGTGCGTGCAAAGACGGGACCGTAGTCGGGGTCGTCGAGGGTGGCCTGGCTGTTGCGGCGGCTGCCGGTGAAGCCGGTGGCAAAGTCGCCCGGTTCGACCATGCACACGTCGATGCCAAAGCGCTTCACTTCGGCTGCGAGGGCTTCGCTGAAGCCTTCGATGGCGAACTTGGAAGCCGAGTAGAAGCCTTGATAGGGCAAGCCCATCACTCCACCGATGGAGCTTAGGTTTATGATGCGTCCGTGGCGTGCACGCCGCATGTGGGGCAGTGTGGCTTGGCACAGGTTGACGCACCCCATGAAGTTGGTGCCCATCTGGACGTCGATTTCCTCGTCGGTGGCCAGCTCGAGGGCTCCGCCGATGCCCATGCCGGCATTGTTTATCAGCACGTCTATGCGGCCTTCGGCTTCGGCTATGGTGTCGACTACACGGCGCACCTCGTCCCTGTTGCGTACATCGCATTGGCGGTAGTGTATCGTGTTGTCGTCCATCGGGCGGCGGCAAAGGCCGTAAACGGTGTGTCCTTTCGATGCCAGAAGGGTGGCTGTGGCGCGGCCGAAGCCCGACGAAGCACCCGTGATGATGATAACCTGTGGCTGTGTCATGTTCGCTTAAATTTTTTGCAAAAGTACAAATAAAAAACAAACCGGCAAAAAACAACAGGCCTTCCCCTCCGTGTCCCCTCCGTATCCGGTCCGTATCTGGTCCGTATTAAGTCCGACTCCTGTCGCAAAGAATACGCTTCGCCCATGCCCCGAGTACGGTTGATAAACGACGTGGCAGGCAAGGGTTTGGCGGTACACTATTCGGCAAAATCTCGTTGCATTTTTGGCCTAAATTCCAGTTACAAGTGCAATAAATGTAGTAGAAAGCCGTTTTATCATATTCGAATGGGACCGTTTGACGAAATATTGCGGGCGCTCGATGCCTTTATACGCAAGTATTACAAGAACATGCTGCTGCGCGGTGTGCTCTATGCTGTGGGCATTGTGGCTACGCTGTTTCTGGCATTGGTGTTGCTTGAGCATTTCGGCTGGCTGTCGCGTGGTGGACGTGCGTTGCTCTTTTGGGGTGGTATGGCTGCGGTGGCAACAGTTGTGGCAATGCTGATAGTGAGGCCGACGCTCAAGATGTACGGTCTTTCGCGCAGGCGTATGGACCGCGCCGAGGCAGCACGCATAGTGGGGCGCCATTTTGCCGAAGTGGGCGATAAGCTGCTCAACCTTCTGCAGCTGGCCGATGAGTCGTCGGCAGCTGCCGACAGCGAATTGCTTGTGGCCGCCATTGAGCAGAAAACGGCCCAGCTGAAGCCGGTGCCACTGCTGAACGCCATAGATTTGAAAGCTAACAGGAAGTATCTGAAATATGCTCTGCCGCCGTTGGTGGTCATTGCGGTGCTGCTGCTTGTGGCGCCGCAGACTGTTGGTGAGCCGGCACGCCGCATTGTCAACTACAACACCGAGTTCGAGCGGCCGGCCCCCTTCGCTTTCCGGCTGCAGAACAGTTCGCTTAGTGTGCTACAAGGCGACGACCTGGAACTGGACGTCGTCACCGAAGGGGAAGCGCGTCCGGCAGAGGCTGTGGTTGTGGTCGACGGACGTCGTTCGCGGATGCGTGCCGTTGAAGGACGCTTTGTCTATACGCTGCGTCAGTTGCAGAGATCGGTCGATGTGGTGTTCGAGGGCGGTGGTGTGATGTCGCCGACCTATCGTGTAGAGGTGCTTCCAAACCCCACAGTGCTATCGTTCCGCATGCTCCTCTCCTACCCTGCCTACACAGGACGCGAGGCTGAGACTGTGGTGAACCTGGGCGATGCGGCAGTGCCTGAGGGCACACAGGTGCGATGGCTTTTCCAAACGCAGGATGCCGACACCTTGTTTTTCGACTTTGGTGACAGATCGCAGCGGGTGTTACCCGACGATGGCGGCCGGGCTGAATTGGGCCACCGCGTAATGGAGTCGGTCGATTATGCTTTCTGTGTGAGCAGTGCGCACAGTGTATCCGACACGCTGCGCTATGCGCTGTCGGCTATAAAGGATGCGGCTCCGGTCATCGTGGTCGAGGAGATGGTGGACTCGCTCTATCCCGACCGTCGCATATTCCGTGGTCGTGTGAAAGATGATCATGGCTTCTCTAAGCTTGTTTTTGTGCACCAGACCACCAATGCTGCGGACACGGGCGGAAAGGCCGTCAGAGAGGCCGAAATAGGCCTTGGCGAGGGCGCTTCGCAGGAGTTTTACTTCTCGTTTAACACGGCCGAGTTGCAACTGATGCCTTCCGATGTGTTGGATTACTGGTTTGAGGTGTCTGACAATGATGCTATACATGGCCCAAAGACTACCAAGTCGCAGGTGTTTGAAATAAAGATACCCGGGACCGAGGAACTGGACCAGATGCTGACGCGCAATAGTAATGAGGTCCGCCAAAGTGCAGAGAACCAAATGAGTGAGTTGCGCAAGTTGCAAGAGGAGATAGATGAGATGATGCGCAAGTTGGTAGACAAGAAGGAGCTGTCGTGGCAGGATAAGAAAGACCTTGAACAGATACAGCAGAAGCAGGCCGAGGTGAGGCAGATGATGCAACAGATGCAGCAGCAGATTAAGGAAAACAACAGGTTAGAGCAGAAGTATCGTGAGCAAAGCGAGAAACTCGTCGAGAAGCAGCGCGAGTTGGATCGTCTGATGAATGAGGTGATGGATGAGAAGATGAAGGAGACGATGGCCGAGATTGACCGTATGATGAAAGAGCTTGACAAGAAGAAGGTGCAGCAAGACCTTGAGCAGCTGAAGATTGATAATGCAGAACTTGAGAAGCAGCTAGACCAGAATATAGAGTTGATGAAGCGTTTGGAGATTGAGAAGAAAGTAGAACAGACCATACAGAAGCTTGATCAGTTGGCCGAAGAGCAACGTGATGTTTCTCGCGAAACGGAGCGTGCCAAGGGTAAGGATGAGAAGATGCAAGAGCGTCAGCAGCAACTCAATGACCGCTTCCAACAGTTGAAGCAGGATGCTGAGCAGATAAAGCAGGATTACAAGAACCTTGACCCGTCGACAGACTTTAAACTACCAACAGAGCTCGAGCAGCAGATAGAGCAGCACCAGCAAGGTGCGCAGAAAGATCTGCAGCGCGGTAAAAACAAGGATGCATCGAAACAGCAGCGTCAGGCGGCCGATGAAATGGAAAAAATGGCCGAGGCGTTGGCCGAGGCTCAGGTTGATGCAGAACAACAGGATCTGGCCGAGGATGCTGAGCAAGTAAGGCAGTTGCTTAAGAATTTGGTGAGGCTTTCGTTTAATCAAGAAGAACTTATTGCTGATTTAAATAGTATTTATATTCAAGACCCGAAGTACCAGTCTATTATTGTGCGTCAAAACAGGCTTAAAGAGGATTTTGGCAATGTGGAAGATTCGTTGCGCGCAATGGCAAAGCGGCAAATTCAGGTGGCCTCGGTGATAGGCAAGGAGGTCTCTTCTGTCAACTCGAATGTGAGTCGATCCTTGAGTGGTTTGCTCGATATGAATCAGAGCTTTTATGGGACTTATAAAAACACCAATGCCGCCAGTGCTATGCAATATAGCATGACGTCCTTAAATAATCTGGCGTTGGTGTTGGCCGAGAGTCTCGACAAGATGCAAGATCAGATGCGGCAAAATACACAAAAAAAGAAGAATGGGCAGTGTAAAAATAGCGGGAAAAATAATCAGCAGTGTAATAACCCTGGCCGCAATCCGTCTCCCAAGTCTATGCGGCAGATGCAACAAGAGCTTAATAAACAGATGGAGGCTCTAAAAAAACAGCTTGACAAACAGGGTAAGCAGCCGGGACAGCGTCATCAAGTGGGCCAGCAGCAGACATTGAGCGAGGAGTTGGCTCGCATGGCGGCTCAACAAGAGATGATTCGTCGTATGATGCAGGAGTATGGTCAGGAAATGAAACAGCAGAATGCCGGCAATAGCAAATTGGCCAAGGAGATAGACCAGATAATGAAGCAGATGGAACAGACGGAGACCGATCTTGTGAATCGTGTTATAACGCAACAAACAATCAAGCGGCAGCAACAAATCATGACACGCCTTTTGGAGCATGAGAAAGCGGAAATGCAGCGTGAGAAGGAGGAGCGCCGCGAAAGCCATGAGGCAGGTGAACTTTATAGCCAGCCGTCACCATCAGAGCTTGAAAAGTATATAAAGCAACAGCAACGATCTCTTGACGAACAGTTCCATGCACTACCCCCTACCCTTCAGCCGTATTATAGGCAGAAAGCTAACGATTATTTCTATCGCGATCATTAGGCTTGCATGGTTTTGTGACCTTTTTGTTGCGTTATTAGTATTATTTTGTATCTTTGCAAAATAATATAATGTGTATTGTTATGAAGGAATCAATTAGTATACAGTCCGATATTGCAAATCTTCCTGCTGTCGATGAGTGTTTGTTTGGTTTTTGTCATTTAAATAATGTTGGAAACTATCATTCGGCTGTTTCAGTGGCTGCTATTCAGGCGGTGAAGAACGCCATTATACATGGTAATAGATTGGATACGAATAAGATGGTGGAGATAGTCATGGGTAATTGTCGTGGGGGTATATTTGTAGAAGTGGCTGATTCTGGAGAGGGTTTTGATTATAATAAGTACGGAAACCTTCCGGCAGATGACTCTCAAGTGGGAGAGGGAATCTTTGTGATGAGGTCCCTTGCTGATAGGGTGACATACTATGATGGAGGCCGTCGTGTTCGTCTCGAATTTGAAATTGCTGGTATTGATCCTGCAGATGCGCTCGAGCGTATTGCTATTGTTCAACATTACTTTTCGTTGGTTGCAGCATGAAGTGAAACCTATTTTCTGCAGTGCATATAATACCGATGTGCATAGAATGTTGAAATGCATGAACTATTTTGATGAAAATCACCTGTGATTTTGCTCTATAATGCTGCTAGTCAGTGTAATAGCATATATATTATGTCGATACATTTTTCTGTTCAGTCTGGAGATTTTGAGCTAAAATGTCAAGATGCTGTGAGGCGTTGGATAAAAACTGTTGTGGAGAGAAGAGGAAAGGCGGTTGGAAGTATTAATTACCTATTTTGTGATGATGAATATTTGCTCCGGATAAATCAAGAGTATCTTAATCATGATACGTATACTGATATAATAACGTTCGATTATGTTGCGGGGAATCTTATTTCTGGTGATATTATAATTAGTGTAGAAAGAGTAAAGGAAAATGCACAACAATATTGTGTGGATATAGATGATGAGTTGCATAGGGTTATTATACACGGAGTACTTCATCTTCTTGGGCAAGGCGATAAGACGGAGGTTGATGCAAAAGAAATGAGGCGACAGGAAGCAGATGCGTTATTGCTGTTTCGTGAGGAACAATAGTGTTAAATTCCAGAAAATATGGTATTTGAGCCGTTTGATATAGTCGTTGTAGGTGCTGGACATGCTGGCGCAGAAGCGGCTGCGGCTGCAGCAAGGTTGGGGGCAAAGGTACTTTTGATTACCCAGATGCTAGATACTATATGTCAAATGTCGTGCAACCCAGCAATGGGAGGTGTGGCGAAGGGACAGATTGTGCGAGAGATTGATGCTCTTGGTGGATGGTCCGGTATAGTAACAGACCAGTCTGCTTTACAATTCCGAATGCTAAATGTGTCTAAGGGACCTGCTATGTGGAGTCCGAGAGCACAATGTGATAGAATGCTTTTTTCTCTTAATTGGCGTCATGTGTTGGAAGGATCAGAAAACTTATCGTTGTGGCAGGATGAAGTAGTGGGCTTGTGTGTTGAAGGTGGTGCAGTATCGGGTGTTGTTACTAGGATGGGTCATACTGTCTCGGCGGGAGCTGTTGTGCTTACCAGTGGTACTTTCTTGAATGGAACAATTTATATAGGCGAGGGCTCGTGGAGAGGGGGCCGAGTTGGCGAGTCTCCTGCGGTTGGTCTAAGCGATCAGTTGCGTTCGTTTGGCTTTGAGGTGGATCGGCTTAAGACCGGTACACCGGTTCGTGTCGATGGGCGAACGATAGATTTTTCCAGGCTTGTTGAGCAGCCGGGTGATGTTAATCCTGGTAAGTTTTCTTTTTCTGATACAAAATCTCTTGTTGAACAGCGTCCTTGTTATTTGGCTAATACTAATGAGCGAACGCATGATATTCTTAGGACGGGGTTCTCTCGTTCCCCCCTTTTTACTGGGCGAATTCAGGGACGAGGCCCTCGCTACTGTCCATCGATTGAGGATAAGGTGGAGCGCTTCTCTGACAAGGATCACCATCAGTTGTTTGTAGAGCCAGAAGGGTGGCGCTCGCAGAGTTTTTATCTTAATGGTTTTTCGTCGTCGCTGCCTTTAGAAGTGCAGCTTGAGGCGTTGCATAGTATTGTGGGTTTTGAGAAAGCGCGGATTTTTAAGCCTGGATATGCTATAGAATATGATTACTTTCCGCCGACGCAATTGACCTATACCTTAGAAACGAAATGTGTGGAAAACCTTTACTTTGCTGGTCAAATAAATGGTACTACGGGTTATGAGGAGGCTGCATGTCAAGGCTTGGTGGCGGGTATAAATGCTGCTTTGAAACTGAAGGGGTGTTCGCCGTTTGTGCTTGGTCGTTCGCAGGCATATATTGGTGTCTTGATAGACGATCTTGTATCCAAGGGGGTGGATGAACCCTATCGGATGTTTACGTCTAGGGCTGAATATAGAATTCTGTTAAGGCAGGACAATGCCGACCAGCGCCTTACTCCGTTGTCCCATTCTATTGGGCTGGCGGATGATGAGCGTATGCGTCGTTTGGAACTTAAAGTAAGGCAGGTTGAGGGGTTAAAGCAGGTGGTTGAGTCGGCATGCGTTGTTCCGTCGAGTGTTAATTCGTGGCTGGAGGAGCACCACTCGGCACCGCTCATGCAGCGTGTGCGGGTTGCCTCGCTTTTGTTGCGCCCAGAGCTTTCTTTGGTTGAATTGGGAGAAATATCTCCAGAGGTTGCTAGGGTGTTGGGTGAAATGCCTTGTGATGTTATTCAAGAAGCGGAGGTCTCGGTCAAGTATCAACGTTATATAGAAAAAGAGTGCGAGGTGGCTGAACGTATGCTGAAGTTTGAGAATATTGCTTTGCCGGCTTCTTTCGATTTCTTCTCCCTTGATTCGCTCAGCTATGAAGCGCGCGAGAAATTAAACCGGTACCACCCGACATCTATTGGACAGGCGTCGCGTATTAGTGGAGTTTCTCCTGCTGATATTTCTGTGCTTTTATTGAATTTTGCCAAGTAAAAAACATCTTTGTTTCGTGAGAAACAAAGATGCTAAATATCATGGTCTATGATGATTGACTAGCTTTATTTGATTGCTGTTTGTGGTATATTATGTAGGTGTTCGTGTGCTTCTGGGCCGAGGTTGAATAGTAAATCCAGGATTGTCAGGTTTGGCAGGAAAGGCATTCTGTCGGCGAATACTTGATAGTATTGAGGGTAATTGTCGGTGGGGTAGGGGACTTTTGGCGAAAAGATGTTTCGTAAATCTACGGTGCCTTCATTGGTGTTTGCTTGCCACTGTGTTGTTACTGATACGTTACAGTTTATTTTTAGTTTACTTAATAGCCACCGTAGAATAGATTGGTTGAGAGAAAGCAAATTGTCATGTTGGGTATGGAGCAATGTGGCGATATCGTCGCGAAAATACATGTAGTATGGCGACGCTGCGTAAGCTGCATCGAGGGTTCGTAGGTGTATGATTGGCCAGCGGTCCTTATAGTCTATTTCAACTTGATCGGTGCGACTGTGATTGGTGCGAATGGTCGGCACGCTCAAGATTCGTAATCCTCCTGCTGTGACAATCTGCATGCGGTTGCGATAGGTCTGCTTTGGGAATGTCTCTTTTGCCTCGATAATTACATTGTCGCAGTGCATCAAGGCCGCCATATATGCTATAGGAGGAAAGTAGGCGGTGCTGAAGAGGCCTGTCATTGTCCGAGAATAATGGAGACTAATTCTCCTTGGTCGAAGTAGAAGTCGATGTTTGCTTGTGGGAAGCTAATGCGTCGTTCTCCCCAGTCTTCTTGGTCTGCGTCTTGTTCTGCGTAGTTGTTGCGCACCATTAACTCTACAATCTTCCGCTCGTTGAGTTCGAACACCTGTTCGCCAAACAGGGTGGCGTCGCTGTTAGCGGTGTCGATGCAGGCGAGCGTAGGGTTTTCACCCTCAAAGAAGAGCGTGAGTCCCAGGTCTGTATAGCGCAATACTGTTGTGGGTTCATCGGCAGCATTGTCGATGTTCTCTACTTCGTCTGCTTGGCCAAGCAGGGCAACGGTGTCCTCGACTGGCGTGTTAAACCGGAGGTCACCGATGCCCTGATGTATTGTGATGTTTTGTTCCATGGCGTTATTCGGCGGAATGGGCATTGGCGTTGGGATCGACACGCTTTACCATACCTTGTAGTGCTGTGCCGGGACCAACCTCGATAAACTCTGTGGCGCCGTCGGCCATCATGTGTTGTACTGTCGCGGTCCAACGTACTGGCGAGGTGAGCTGCATGAGCAGGTTGCGCTTTATCTCGGCAGGGTCACTGTGGGGTTGTGCGTCGACGTTTTGGTAGCAAGGACAAATGGGTTTGGTGAATGTTGTATTCTCGATGGCATCAGCCAACTCGATGCGTGCGGGCTCCATCAGGGGGCTGTGGAATGCTCCGCCTACTGCCAGTGGTAGTGCTTTGCCTTTGGCCTCTTTCACGAGTTCACAAGCGCGAGCCACTCCATTATTTGTACCGCTGATTACCAGTTGTCCGGGGCAGTTGTAGTTGGCGGGCACCACTATCTCGCCTTGGACAGAGGCGCAGATATCTTCCACTGTCTTGTCGTCGAGTTTCAGTACTGCAGCCATGGTAGAGGGGGTCTTCTCGCAGCATTTCTGCATGGCATTGGCACGTGCCACCACGAGGCGCAGGCCGTCTTCGAAGCTCATGGCTCCGGCTGCCACCAAGGCAGAGAACTCGCCTAGTGAGTGGCCACCCACCATATCGGGTTTGAAGTTGGCGCCCATGTATTTGGCCAAAATGACCGAATGAAGGAAGATTGCGGGTTGCGTTACGCGCGTTTGCTTCAAGTCTTCCGGCGTGCCGGCAAACATTAGGTCTGTGATGCGGAAGCCAACTATCTGATTGGCTTGTTCGAATAGGTCGCGGCACTCGCTGTTGCCGTCGTATAGGTTCTTGCCCATGCCCACAAATTGGGCGCCCTGGCCGGGAAATACGTATGCTTTCATGTAGTTGAACTTGTTTTTACCTTTATACCCTTAACGGGAATGGGTGATCTTTATTGTATATTTGATGCTGTTTCTACTGTGGTTTGGGCCAAATAACTCTCCTATTCAGCCCGAACAATGTCGATTGTGCGTCGCAGGTCGGCCAATCTGGGTAGTCGGAAAGTGCTGGCTGATAAATGGTGTAATTTGATGGACAGTATCAGTTGTGTTACAGCCATGAAAGACTGTGCAGTGAGCGATGCGAAAGCCGACCCCACGGCACCAAGGTGCGGTATCAAGGCGATATTGACCACGATGTTGATAACCAAGCTAGTGGCAGCGAATATGTTCAGTTGCCGCAGATGACCGCCGGCGGTGAGTAGGGTACCGAAGATGTAGGTGAGACCGATAGGGATGATGCCAAACACAATCACGCGGAATACAGGCGCATATTGCGCGCCGCGACCGGGATAGAGTAGCTCCATGAGCGGTGAGGCCCACACTGCCCCTACGACAGCGGCTCCGATGGCAAAGAACATCATGGGCCAAAAAACAAGCCGTATGGCCTCTTCCAAAGGTGAGCGTGCAGCATTGCCGGACGTACCGTCGTTTGGGGCGCAGAGGCGCGAAAAAACGGGTAATAAGGGCACGCTGACAAGGTAGGCTACCATGGTGAGGGCGTCGAGCAAGCGGAAGGCTCCGGCATAGATGCCGGCATCGGCGTCGGAAGCCATGCTACGTAGCAGCACGGGGTCAATGCGGTTGTACGAGGCCATGAGCAGCACCAGCAGTGCAAATGGGGCGCTGCGGCGCAGTATGACCAAAAAGAAGGGTAAATCCCACCGTAGCCGGCGGAACCTGGCCTTGCGTGCAATCACCACAAAGGCCAGTGTGGCGGTGATGGTGTAGGCCGCCAGCTGGGCGTAGACGAAGTGGTATATCGTGAAGTTGATGCCGCAAACAGAAAACCTCGGCCCCCACAGCATACAGCCGCAGATGATGATCATCAGCACACGGTCGAGTACCGAAAACAGGCTGTCCCACTTGAACAGTAGCAGTCCTTCGAAGTTGCTACGCAGATATAGTATCAGCGAGTTAAGGGCTTGGCAGATGGTGAGCAGGACCAACAGATGGAACTCCTCGCTACCGTAGCCCATCATCAGGCCCACGCTGAAGGTGACCATCATATACAGCCCCACCAGCAGACACTTGATACCCAGTATCCCCTCCAGGTGTTTGCCAATCAGTTGCGGGTGGCGTGCTATGTTGCGGGTATTGAAATTGGTGATGCCCAGGTCGAGTAGGATGTTGAATATGAGGCTTATGCTGAGTATGGAGAAGTAGAAGCCATATACCTCGTTGCCCACGGCGTTCTGCACGCCCACCTCGATACCGAGTATCCATAGTGGTTTGACCAACAGGTTGGCCAGCAGTACCCAGAAGAGCCCCGAGAGTAGTTTCTTCTGCATCGTTATCTTTCAATACGGTTGGGCAGGCGACCTTTCAGTCCACTGCCAAGTTCGAGAATCCTGCGTTTCATCGGTGCGCCCACAGTCCACTGTTCCTCCATCTCCCATTTCTCGCGCAGTTGCAGTGTCTTGTCGTACACTATGCACTCTTCTGGTTGGCGACCGAGACGGTAGTTGCCCGGAGTCCAGCGGCCGTTGCTGTCGGCATCGACCACGGCCCGCAGGCGGTATTCGCCGGCCTTGAGGTGGGTGAATGCCATCTCGCCGTCAAGGCCCATCAACTGCTTGTGTGCCACCACGGTATCGCGGTTGTCGAGCACTTCTACCACCAGCGGCTTGCCGGTCATATTGTTTAGCTTCACTTTCAGCGTGCCGTAGTCTTTTGGCGTGAGGGTGAAAACGAGGCTGTCGGTAGGTGTGCCGTATAGGTCGGTGAAAAGGCTGTCGCGCAGGCGTATTCGGTAACGCTCGCCCGAGCGTAGCGATGCCTCGATGCGAGCCCGCAATCCGGTGGAATCCAGTGTTATGGAATAGTGGGTCGTGCTGCTGTCGGTCATCAGCATTACCTCGGCTTCAAGACTTTCCGCTGTAGCCTTTATGGGGTTGGCAAATGCCAGCCACAGTTCGTCGTAGAAGGCGTTGCTGCCCGAGCATAGGGCCGACATGAGCTTGGGTTCGGCCTTTATGGTGGCGGCATTGCGCCCGCCCTTGCGTGTGGTGGGGCGGTAGCGCAGGTGCAGGGTGTCGGCCAGGCCCGAGGCGTCGAAGAGTGTAAGATGCACTGTGTCACTGGTCTCGTGGACGAGCCACAGGTGTAGGGTGTCGCCTCGGCTGCCAAGGTGTTGCACCACGCTGTCGCCCGCCACGATGGGCTGCTGCATGGGTACTGCGGTCGTTATTTCGATGTGGTGTTTGTTGGTGAATTCGGCCTTCAGCAAGCGCTGCTGCTGGCGTTCGGGTGCCGAGATGAAGAGGCGTGGAGCCGAGGCGCTGTCGATGCTGTCGACGGCCTGCACGAATGTGGTGTCCCATGCCACGGCATCGGCAGGGTCCACGCGCAGGTTGCGGTTCTTGTCGGCCACGGCCACAAGGCGGTAGCGGCCGGTCGGTATATAGTGGAAGGCGAAGTGCCCCTCTTTGTCGCACCGCGTCACGAGGTCGGGCTGCCCCCAGGTGGCTATGGTGTCGGTGCTGTCGGCGGTGAAGCGGCTGTCGCGATAGGCGAGCACGCTCACCGTCTCGGTCCAGGGTTTTCCGTTGCGCGCCTGCAACACGCTGCCGGCCAGCATCATGGTGTCCATGGCGTCGCCGGTCGAGAACACGTACTCGTAGCTGGGCAGTACGTTGCCTTCGGTGAAGTCGGCAATGGCCTCTTTGAACTGGAAGAGGTAGGTGGTGTTGGGCTGCAGGGTATCGGCCATCTGCACCACGAAACCGCGCCCTTTGGTCTTGTACTCAGGGGTCTGTTTGAGCGGCGGTGAGACGAGCACGTTGTTGGCGGCATCTTTCAGCACCACGTATTCGTCGAACTCGACGAAGAAGCGGTTGCCGTCGAAGTTGCGGCTTTCGTTAGCGGGCTGGCATCCCACCGGCACCGGCGGAGCGGTGTCCTTGGGGCCTCCCGACGGGAAACCCTGCTTGGCGCATGCCGTGGCCAGCAGTGCTAAGAGGCATGGTATTAGCAGTTTGCGCATCAGCCGAACAGTTCGTGGGTCTCGTCGCTGAGGGCACGCAGGGCGTTGTCGACGGGCGAGTGGTCGGCAGCCGAGGCGAAGATGCTGGCGGCCAGTCGCGTCGGGTCGGTGGTGTCGGTCAGCTGCACGGCGGCCGAGTTCACCAGGTTGATCATCTCGTCTTTGGCCTCGCGTATGTTGGCCCACAGGGTGGGGGAGAGGTAGACCTGCTGCGAGAGGTTGTGCTCCCACTCGTCGCGGATGTTCTTGGTCATGACGCCTTGCAGCAGGTGCAGGTCCATGCCGGGTTGGTAGCAGCGCAGTACCAGACTGTTGGGCCCTATGCGCTCGAGGAAGAGCGCCATGCGCTCGTAGGCTTGCAGGCGCAGGGGCGTCACGGTCTTCATGAACTCGGCGCGCTCGTCCATTTTCAGCTGGAGCAGGCGTCCTTTTTGCTCGTTGTCGAAGTAGCGACGCACCAGCAGGTAGATGATCAGGCCTGTTACGGCCACGGCGACCAGCACGGCCACCACGTTGAGGATGATAATCTGTGTTGTGCTCATTGCATTAGGTTGTTTACCAGTTGTGTAACGCCGCGGGTGGCGACGTCTTTGATGAATGTTACCTGCCGGCTTACGGGCACCTCCTTGGGGTCGACCACATAGCAGCGCGCCGAGCGTGGCACGTAGTGTATCAGCCCCGCTGCGGGGTACACCGCCATCGAGGTACCTACCACGATAAAGATGTCGGCCTGTTCGCACAGCTCGGCGGCAGGTTCTATGTTGGGCACGGCCTCGCCAAACCACACGATATGAGGCCGTAACTGTGTGCCGTCGGGTGCCAGGTCGCCGAGTTTGATGTCGCGGCGCCCGATGTCGACTATCATGTCGGGGTGCACGTCGGAGCGTCCCTTGGTGAGTTCGCCGTGCAGATGCAGCACATGCTTCGACCCGGCACGCTCGTGCAGGTCGTCGATGTTTTGTGTAACTATCTGCACATCATAGCGTTGTTCGAGCCTCACCAGCTGGCGGTGCGCCTCGTTGGGTTGGGCGTCGAACAGTTGGCGGCGGCGCTGGTTGTAGAAATCGAGCACCAGTTCGGGGTTACGCTCGTAGGCCTCGTGGGTGGCCACATCCTCGACGCGGTAGTGCTCCCACAGACCGTCCGAGTCGCGGAATGTCGAGATGCCGCTCTCGGCGCTGATGCCTGCACCGGTCAGTACCACAATCTTTTCTGTCATTGTACACAAAATTTGCAACTGCAAATATACATAAAAAACTCGAACTGCACGCGGTCGAGTCGAATTTTTTTTCCACCCCCGTAGCCGCCACATGCTGTCGTAATGCCGATACATCGCTGATAGCATGATGTTTGAATGGCTATGCCACGATGGTTTGCCCGGTGTCCAGAAACACCCCTTGCGCAGCCCTTTTGGCCGCATTTTGTGGCGGTTGCGCATGCGATGGTACGCCCCTTGCCCATGCCTCCGGTTTCCGTTGTTTTGCCCCTTGTTTGTAACGTCCTCATTCTATGGCACCTCTCCCCATCCTCTCCCGGTAGTTCTTATGTACTTCTTATGTATTTCTTATGTATTTCTTATGTTTTAAACATAAATACAACATAAGAAATACATAAGAAGTACATAAGAACGACACTACCGGAAGCGGAGGGGGACGGTAGGGGGATGCGAGTGGCTGGCGATGCGAAAATAGTGAAATTCAGTTAAAAATGTAACTTTTTTCTTGGTGTATCGAAAAAATGTGCTAACTTTGCATTGTACTATGTAGGCTACATAGACAAGTAAATAACTGAAAATCAAACCATATTAAAAGCATTAAGAACATGAAAAAAAGTATCTTTGCTATTGCCACAGCCGTGGCCGCCATGTTTGGCTTAGCTGCCTGCGATGGCGAGAACCCTTTCGGCAACATTAACGGTGGCAACGACCTGCTGGGTCACATCACTCTTGTTACCTCGAACCCCCAGAACGGCGATCAGCCCTATGGCGAAGGTGACACTCTGAACTTTGCCTCGGCCATGTGCAACATCAATGTTACTGTCGAGAATTCTATCGCTGTCGACTACGGTTCGCTCTTCGTCGGCACCGAGGCCAACCTGCTCCAGGGCGAGAACGCCAACATCACCTATCCTATGGTTGGCCTTAACCTGCGCGACACTGCCGAGACGACCTACGAGGTGAACTGCCCTGTCGACCAGGTCAGCTTCTTCAAGACCATCGACAGCACCAACTGGCGTAGCCTCCTCACCGAGAACCAGCCCGACCTGGGCAACATCGTTGTGCTGGCCGCTTCGGAGCATGCTCTGTACATCGGCTATGCCGGTACCATCGCCATCACCCGCTTTGCCAACATGGGCTCGCTGGTGAAGGGTAGCTTCAACAACGTGAAGGCCGCCTACATCACCGAGGCCGACATCGAGGCTATGTCCATCGAGGAGGTCGACACCATCGACATCGAGGCCCGCTTCCCCCACATCATTCTCAATGGCGAGATTTCGAGCCGTCGTGCCGACATCCAGGCCATAATCGACCAACTTGACGAGCAGGCTGAGTAAACGCCTCTTTGCACTGCTTGTGGCAGTGGCCCTTGCGGGCAGTGTCGCAGCGCAGTTTGCACACACCGCCCATAGTGCCCGCAGTGGCGCTATGGGCGGTTGCCTTGTGCTGTCGGAACCACATGTGGCTATAGGCTACAGGCACGCCTTCCTGGCCGAAGCCATGGCCGACAAGGACATCGACCTGCTGCTGCCGCTGTCGTCGGGCACTGTGGCCGCCGCCTACCGCCACCACGGTAACCTCGACTACCATGAGCAGCAGCTTGCTATGGCCTATGCCATGCGTGTGGGCCGCGGCGTGCATGTGGGCGTGGCGGCGCGCTGGCTGCACCTCGGCACAGCCGACCCTCACTACGAGCCGCTCTCCTTCCTCGGAGCCGACGCCATGGTGCGGTTTGAGCCACATAGCTCGCTTGGTATCATGTTGTTGGCGGGTTCGCGCCCATGGGACGAGCGTCGCCCTTGGCGAGCCCATGCGCAGCTGGCCTTCCGCCCTATAGCGTCTTGGACCACCCTGATCGAAGCCGAGAGCGAAGAGCGTCTGCGTCTGCGGGCCGGCATGCAGTATCTCTACCACAACAGCCTGGCCCTGCGGGCCGGCTTCTCTACGGCGCCGCTGGCGCTCACCTTCGGTGCGGGTTTCCGCGTCGGCCGCATGCAACTCGACCTCGCCGTCGAGACCCACCGCTGGCTGGGCATCACACCTCAAACATCGCTGATGCTATGGCTATGAGGCGTTTGGTCATATTGCTACTGCTGCTGTCGATGCCCACCATGCTGCGGGCACAGGTGGTCGACGAGGCCATCGAACAGTGGCTTGTCGACGACGGCGACGAAGCGGCTGCGGCCGAGATGAACGACCAGCTCGCCCAGTGGCGCGACTCGCCGTTCAACATCAACGATACCGCAGCGCTGGCCGATTTCCCTCTGCTCGACCCCTTCCAGCGCAAGGCGTTGTGCTACTACATAGCCCTCTACGGACAACTGCTGTCGGTGAAGGAGCTGCTGCTGGTACCAGGCTTCGACAGCGCTGTAGTCGAGCAAATTGCCCCCTACCTCATTGCGCAGCCCGTCGAGCCTCGCGGCCAGTTCCGGCCCTGGCAGGGGCGCCATTCGCTTGTGGCCGGCATAGGCGGTACTGTAGAGCAGGCCGCAGGCTATGCCAACGGCCGCTACGAGGGCGACAATATGCGGGCGTTGCTGTGCTACAACTACAGGTACCGCAACCAGCTGAGTCTGCACCTGGCGGCCGACAAGGATGCCGCCGAGCCATGGGGTAAGGGTAACTACTATTCTTATCGTCTTGTTCTAAGCAACATAGGGGCATTGGAGAAGCTGGTTGTGGGGCGCTACAACCTGCAGTTTGGACAGGGTCTCACGCTCTGGACGGGTCTGCGTCCCTTCTCCATCCTCGGCATGTCGACTGCACGCTACGGAGCCGGTGTGAAAGCCGCCGGTACATTCTATGAGTATGATTATCAGGAAGGTGTGGCTGCTACCGTCAATGTGGGCAGCGGGGTGCACCTTTCGGGCTTCGCATCGCGTGTAGAGGGCGAGAGTCTTGTGGGCGGCAATGCCGAGCTGCGCCGTGGCAACCTCGTGGCCGGCCTCACGGCGACCTATACATCGCTCGACGACAGCGTTGTGCCCAACAACTATGTGTACAACGTGCACAGCTTCCGTGGCGACCGCTTGTTCAACGCCGGTGTCCATGCTGCCTACCAGTGGCGACGAGTGGTGCTCCATGGTGAGACGGCCGTTGACGGGCAGGGGCACGCAGCTGTGGTGGCCGGAGCCGATGTGGTGGCTTCGGCCGATAACAGACTTGGAATCAGCTACCGCCACTTCGATACAGCGTATCGCAACCTGCATGCGCAGGCCTACGCTATCGGATCGACTCAGGCCGAGCAGGGCCTGGCGCTCAATGCTGTAATTCAGCTACCGTTCAAGGTGAGTGGGCTGCTCAGCGTCGACCTGCATTCTTTCCCGGCGTTGCGCTACGGCAGCTACAGCCCCTCGTCGGGGGCGTGGCTCAGGGCACAGCTGAGCCGGCAGTGCGGGCACTATGTGCTTACGTCGGTGCGTTACGCCTACCGACAGAAAGAGAGGAACCTACCTTATAGCGACAGCACACAGTATGTGGGCGAGACCACCCTGCGGCAACAGGTGCAGGGCGACGTGCGCTACACGGCAGGGCCGTGGCAACTGTCGGCGCGTGTTGTGTATGCCGATTTTGAAAGCGAGCACGGCGTGGCACAGCACGGGTGGGCAGCCTCGGCCATGCTGCGCTACCAGGCCGAAAGACTCAGGTTCGACCTAGGAGGAGTATGGTTCGACGTCGATGGCTATTATGCTCGTATCTACCATAGCGAAAGTACATTGCAGTATGCTTGGACGATGCCTGTGCTCAACGGGCGCGGCTATCGGGCACATGCCGTGGTGCGCTATGCGTTTGCAGAAAACATCGGTGTGGCGGCGCGCTATTCGTTATTATATATGCCAGACCAAGAGGCTATTGGCACCGGCGATGCACAGACCGAGGGTCCGGTGCGCCAGATGTGGCACCTGCAGCTCAGGTGGAAATTCTGAACATTTAGTTTGCTCAGGTGCCAAAATGTGTGTATCTTTGCAGTCTCAAACAATCAACAAAAGTGGCATGAAAAACAACACTATCAAGCTGGCCATACTGGGGTCGGGCAATGGCACCAACGCACAGCAAATCAGTGAATACTTTGCAAATAGCAGCGATGTAGAGGTGGCTTGCATCATCTATAACAAACGCGATGCCTATATCGCCGAGCGGGCTCGAAACCTTGGTATCGAGGCTCGCTATTTCGGCCGCAAGGATTTCTACGAGAATGGTGCTGTGATGCGCTACCTTGCCGAGAAACAGGTGGACTGGGTGATACTGGCTGGCTTCCTGTGGCTTGTGCCGCCCGAGATGCTGGCCGCCTACCCCAACCGCATCATCAACATACACCCTGCTTTGCTGCCGGCCTACGGGGGCAAGGGCATGTACGGACACCATGTGCACGAGGCGGTGGTGGCCAACCACGAGAAGGAGAGTGGTATAACAATCCATATTGTTGACCAGCATTACGATCGCGGAACCACTTTGTTCCAAGCGCGTTGCACTGTGGAACCAGGCGATACGGCCGACGACCTCGCAGCGAAGATTCATCTGCTGGAGAAGGAGCACTTCCCGAGAGTGATTGACGAAACGATACATGCAAGGTAGCCATGCGTATCGCCATAAATACGCGATTGTTGCTGAAAGGCAAGATGGACGGTATCGGCTGGTTCACCGCCGAGACTGCACGTCGTATGGTCCTTGCTCATCCGGAACACACCTTCTACTTCTTCTTCGATAGGAAGCCGGCACCCGAGTTTATCTTCGCACCCAATGTTGTGCCGGTTGTGCTCCAGCCCCAGGCAAGGTTGCCTATTTTGTGGTATCTGTTTTTCGAGTGGTCGGTGCCATTGGCTCTGCGCCGCTATAATATTGACATATTCCTGTCGCCCGACGGCATGATACCGCTCCGTACCAAGGTGCCGACAGTGTCGGTGATACATGACATCAATTTTGAGCACTCGCCCGACAATCTGAAACCGATGCACCAGCGGTTTTTTACTAAGTTTTATCCGCAATATGCACGTTGTTCAACTCGGGTGGCGACGGTGTCAGAGTACTCAAAGCATGATATTTGCGACATATATCATATACCCGAGGACAAGGTGGATGTGGTGTACGACGGCGCCAACGAGAACTACAGACCGCACACAGAGAACGAGAAAGACGCCATTCGTCGCCGCTACACTGGCGGTTGCCGCTACCTCATATTCATAAGCACTATTATTAAGCGCAAAAATTTGACCAACCTGCTGCTTGCATTCGATAGGGTAAAAAGCATGGAGCCAGATGACCTGAAGCTGCTTGTAGTAGGCAGTCGGGTGTGGTGGCAGGATGAACTGGCCGAGGCGTATAACTCGATGCAGCATAAAGCTGATGTGATTATGCCAGGGCATGTGGAGCCGGCCGACCTCTCGGCATTGCTTTCGGGCGCCGAGGCGTTGGTATACCCCTCTTATTTCGAGGGTTTCGGTATACCAATACTTGAGGCTATGTATGCTGAAACAGCGGTTATTTCTTCGAACACCACATCGATGCCTGAGGTGGCAGGCGATGCCGCAATCTACATAAACCCCGCTTCTGTAGATGACATTGTGCATGCTATCAGAGCTATCCGTGAGCAAGCGGTAAGAGAACGTTTGATAGATGTTGGCCGTAGGCAGCGCGAGAAATACAGTTGGGAGAGAACCGCCAACCTCTTGTGGTCAAGTCTGATGAAGAGTATTGGCAGGTTATGAAAATACTGTGGAGATCAGTAGGGGCTATTTGTATGATGCTATGTTGCTTGTCTGTTCATGGACAGGCTCCTGATAACATGGTGTTTAATCCGTCGTTTGAGCAATATGTCCGCTGTCCGGAACGTGTGGATGCGTTGGGGGTGATGACTGAGGTGGAGGCGTGGTGGCAGCCTACGGGCGGCAGTAGTGACTATTTCAATGTGTGTGGTGGGCGCGAGTCTGCAGTCCCTCGCAATAAGATGGGCTATCAGGTTGCCCATACCGGCAATGCTTATTGTGGAATATATTGCTCACAGGAGTCGTACAGAGAATACCTGCAGACCGAGCTCAAGGAGCCTCTTGTAGCAGGCCGTCGTTATCGGGTAAGCTATTGGGTGTCTCTAGCCGACAAGGCACCTCATGCGGTGGTATCGTTGGGGGCGTTGCTTTCAGCCACTAGGTTGGAAGACACCTCCTACAATATACTAATGCGTCGCGAGTACAAGGACTTCGGCTATGGGAGGCAGATTATTGCCACTCCGTATGAGCCCCAGGTTGAATGCGACAGTATTCTGGCCGATACCAAGACATGGTGCGAGGTTAGTGGCGAGTTTGTCGCTACCGGTGGCGAACGTTTTCTGACGATTGGCAATTTCAGGCCCTTCAACCAATCGATGGTTATCGAGACCGGCAACGCCAATGCAGTGTTGCCGGGCGCATACTATTATATAGATGATGTAAGTGTGGTATGTATCGACTCGAGCGATGAGGCTTCTACTGTCGTGGTTGATACCATTCCTGTTGCGGGGACTATTATCACACTTGGGGGAGTCTATTTCGATACCGACCAAAGTGAAGTACTGCCACAATCGTACAAGGAGTTACACCATTTGCTTGCAGTGCTTGAGCAGTATCCGACAATGAAAATAGAGTTGCGTGGCCATACCGATAACCAAGGTACTGTAGAGCATAACCAGCGTCTTTCGGTAGCACGTGCACATGCGGTGGCCGACTTCCTAATGTCGCATGGAATTGATGCGCGCCGCCTCAGTTGGAAAGGCTTCGGTAAGACGATGCCTGTTGCTGATAACAATACGCCTGAGGGGCGGAGCAAGAACCGAAGGGTGGAATACCGCGTGGTGGAGATGTGATTATATATAATATATAGTAAAACAAAAAAGGGTGTCTCTTGTGTGAGACACCCTTTTTTGTTTTGTGTGTTGTGATTAGTCAATCACGCGGTAGAAGCTGACGCGGCGGTTGAGGGCGTACTGGATGTCGCCGAAGGCAACGCTCTTACCCTTGTAGTCAACCTTGATGCGGTCTTCAGCAATGCCATACTTCTTGGTGAGGAGGCGCTTGACCTCGTTGGCACGCTTCTCGGAGAGCTTCATGTTGTACTGGTCGCTGCCGGTGTAGTCGGCGAAACCAACAACCATGATTTTGGCGCTCTCGTTGTCTTTCAGCACACGGGCGACGGCTTTGACTTTGTCCATCTCCTCTTCGGAGACCTGCCACTCGTTCACGTCGTACTGCACCGAGAAGGGCATGGCGTAGAAGTTGAGCTGGTCGGCCTTGATCTGGTTGATGACAGCCTGGAGGCTATCGGCAGCGGCGCTGTTGCCATTGCCTTTACCCTGGTTGGCCAGAGCGGCTTTGAGCTGGTCTTCGAGCTGGGCGATGCGGTTCTCGAGTTTCTTCTCGTTGTTGCGGGCGGCAGCAACTTGGCTCTCGAGGTTGCTCACCTGGTTGTTGACGGCGGAGAAGTTCTCCTGGGTCAGCATCGACTTCTGAGCGGCGATGGCCTGGTCGGAGCTGGTGGCGCCGAAGTTGTAGAAGTAACCGAGGCGGAGGATGCCGTTGGTGTGGTGCCAGGGCAGCTTGGTGATGTTGGGTACGTCGGCGTTGACATCAACACCGTACTCGAGGAAGAGGTGGCTGTTGTCGGTGAAGCGGTAGCTCACGCCAAGACCACCATTGAGGAGCACGCCAAGGTGACCATAGTTGACGGCAGCGGTGTCGGGCTGGTGGCTATAGGCCAGACCACCACCGAGCATCACGTACAGATTCCAACGACGGTCGGGATCGTAGCCATAGATGGCGTTGTTGATGGAGAGGAGGAGATCGAACGAGAAGGAACCGTGACGGTCCATCACGATGGTGCTGTTCTGCCAGTCACCATTGGCATCTTTCTCCATACCGGTGCGAGGCTCCCAGAAGTTGGGGAAGCCAAGGCGGAAGCGCATGTCCATCCAGTAGGTGACTTTCTTCTGAGCGAAGATGTCCATACCGATGTTGGTGGAACCACGCCAGTTGTCGCCAAAGCTTATGGCGCCTCTGTTGTACTGTTGGTTAAGGTCGGCCGAGAAACCAAGTGCCCAGTTGCTCCAGAAACCGTAGCGAGGATACTCGGCTTTGCCGTCCTGTGCGAAAGCGGTGGCGGTAGTCAGCAGCAGCGACATTACCACGCCAATTTTGAATACTTTTTTCAGCATATCCTTTTTTATTATAGTTGTTATTAATTCCGTTTATTACAGCCGCTCTACGCGGTTTTATTCAAGTGCAAAAGTATACATTTTTTTTAATATGTAGAAAATATTTTTTTTCTCGCTCCGTTAATGCGAAGAAAATATTGCAGTTACGAGACAAAAAATTTTCCGGAACGCAGTATTTTCGTCATGAGTATTGAACAATTTATCAACAAAAACCGAAGAAATGGAGACTGTAAAACTTAACATTGAGAATGTGCTCGGCTTTGTCGACCGGGCCGAACTGGAGGCTATGCAGCCCGAGGTTTTGGCAGCCCGTGCCCATTTGCTGAAGGGCGATGCTGCCGGAAGCGACTTCCTGGGATGGGTGGATTTACCCGAGCAGGTAGACCCCGCCATGCTTTCGCGCCTGAAGGCCGATGTGGCCCGCCTGAGTGTTAAAAGCAAGGTGATGGTGGTGGTGGGTATCGGTGGCTCGTATCTCGGCGCCCGCATGGTGATCGAGGCGCTGCAGTCCGAGTTTGCCGCCATCTGCCGTGGTTCAAAGCCATATATTGTTTATGCAGGCCACACATTGGGTGAGGATTACTATGCCCAGCTGCTTGCCATGCTTGACGGCGAGGACTACTCGGTGTGCGTCATCTCGAAGAGCGGCACCACCACCGAGCCCGCAGTGGCTTTCCGCATTGTGAAGGCCCACCTCGAAGCCAAGTACGGCAAGGCTGAGGCCGCCAGCCGCATTGTGGCTATCACTGACGCGCGCCGCGGCGCACTGCACGACATTGCTGTGCAGGAGGGCTATCCGGCCTATGTGATACCCGACAATGTTGGTGGCCGCTTCTCGGTGCTCACCCCAGTGGGCTTGCTGCCGATTGCCATGGCCGGCTACGACGTGGACCGTCTGCTCGAGGGTGCCCGTGACATGCGCCGCCGTTGTCTCGAGACCGACAGCCTCGAGGCCAACCCGGCACTGCTCTACGCTGCGGTGCGCAATGCATTGTACCGCCGTGGCTTCAAGGTCGAGATGCTGGTGGGTTGCCAGCTGAATCTGCGCTATGTGGCCGAGTGGTGGAAGCAGCTCTACGGCGAGAGCGAGGGCAAGGACGGTCGCGGTCTGCTGCCCCACAGCATCACCATCACCACCGACCTGCATTCGATGGGCCAGTATGTGCAGCAGGGCGAGCGCCTGATGTTCGAGACCATGCTGCGCGTGGCCAGTCCCGCCCACCGTGTGCCGGTACCCACCGACGAGCGCAACCTGGACGGCATCAACTATCTCTGCGGCAAGACGCTGACCGAAATCAACGACTGCGCCGCCGACGGTACCGTGGCAGCCCATGTGGCTGGCGGCGTGCCCGTGATGCAGCTCGAGGTGCCTTCCGTGGACGAGTATGTGCTGGGCCAGCTCATCTACTTCTTCGAATTTGCCTGTGGCGTCAGCGGCTACACCCTCGGGGTGAACCCCTTCGACCAGCCCGGTGTCGAGTTCTACAAGAAGAATATGTTCCACCTGCTGGGCAAGCCCGGCTGCTAGGCCTTGCTTAGCGCAGTGGTGTGAGGGTCGTGCGGCGGTTTGCCGCACGGCCCTCTTCTGTTTTGTTGTCGGCTACCGGACGGCTTTCGCCGTAGCCGCGGTAGGTGAGGCCTGCGGGGTCGACGCCGCACAGTATCAGGTAGTCGTAGACCGCCTTGGCGCGGCGTTCGCTGAGGCGTTGGTTGTCGAGGTCGTTGCCCACGTCGTCGGTGTGTCCGCCCACTTCGAGGCGCAGGCGTGGGTGGCGCCGCAGGGCTTCGGCCAGCCGGTCGAGTTCGGCCAGCGAGGTCTCGACCAGTGCGTCGCTGCCTGTGTGGAAGAAGATGCCTGGCAGCGTGACGGTGTCGCCCATGGTGAGCAGGTTCTCGGCCTGCCGCACGGGGTCGACAAAGGTGATGGCTTCGGGCCGCGACTGTGGCGGCATGACGAAGCTGTAGATGTCCTGACCCCCGTGGCCGCCGTAGCGGTCGCTGCTGAAGAGGGCCGTGCGGCCGTCGGGTGCCACGATGAGGGCGGCCTCGTCGCCGCTGGTGTTCACCGGGTAGCCCAGGTTGCGCGGCGTGCCCCACAGCGTGTCGTCCACGCGGCTCACCACGTACAGGTCGCTCCCACCCATGCCCAGGTGTCCGTTCGAGGCAAAGTAGAGCGTGCGGTCGTCGAAGTGTATGTAGGGCGAGGTCTCGTCACCGGCGGTGTTCACCGTGGGTCCCAGGTTGCGCGGCTTGCTCCACCGACCCTCTTCCAGCGTCGAGCACCAGATGTCGATGCCGCCATAGCCGCCCGGCCGGTTCGAGGCGAAGTAGAGCGTGTAGCCGTCGACCGACAGCGAGGGGTAGGAGTCCCAGTAGACCGAGTTAACCGGCGCCCCTAGGTTGCGCGGCTTGCTCCACTGCCGGCCGCGCCGCACGCTGAGGTAGAGGTCGCAGCCCGTAGGCTCGTCGTTGCGGCCGCAGGCCGTGAACACCACCACCCGCCCGTCGTGCGACACCGTCTGCGCACCCTCGTTGCCGTTGCTGTTCAGCGGCTCGGGCATGCGCTCGGACGGCCCCCAGTCCAGTTCCATCGTGTCGTAGTGCGACTCGTAGAAGTCCTCCTCCATGGGTAGCCCTCGTTGCGTCGTGGCCCGCCGCGGCACGCGGCGGGTGAACACCAGCGTGCGGTAGTCGGCCGTCAAGGCCGGCAGGTATTCGTCGGCTGCGGTGTTGATATTTGGCCCCAGGTTGATAGGCTTGAAGGGCACCGGATTGGCGACCGCCTCGGCGCGCCACTGGGCCGTGCGTATCCCGTCGGTCGCCTCGGCCCGCCAGCGTGCGCTGGCGGGCTCAAGGGCCAGGCTCTTCCGGTAGCTCGCCTCGGCCTGGTCGTACTGCCCCAGCGCCATGTGCTGGTTGCCTAGCAACAGATAGGCCTCCACATACGTCGGGTCTATGTCTATAGCTTTGTGCAGCAAGGCGATAGCCTCCTCGTACTGCCCTACCACGCCCTTCTCCACAGCCTGCATGAACAGCGGCTCGCTGCGCTTGGTTTGCGCGGCCGCCAGCAGCGGCATCGCCAGCAATAGGCTAAGTATCAGTCTTCTCATAGCAAACGGTCGATAGTTTCGATTGCAAAGATAACACTTTTTTCCCAAACACAGCCCTCTCGCGAAAAAAAACCTGCACCCCCGCCACAGGCCCCTTCCGCCACCACCTTGACAATCAGTTCCTCTCCGGCTCCTCTCCGGCTCCCCTCCGGTATTTCTTAATGTACTTCTTATGTATTTCTTATGTATTTCTTATGTTTTAAACATAAATACAACATAAGAAATACATAAGAAGTACATAAGAAATACCCTACCGGAAGCGGAGAGGAGCCTTTCTGCAGGTGTCGCATACTAAAACTGCACCGGCCTCGTTATCGCATAGTATCCAGAACCGAAACGAACCGTACACTATGGAACTAAACGAAAAGCTCAAAGAGCTGGTATTCAATAAGAGCGATCTCAAGCAGGACGTCTTCCACTCCACCCGCGAAGCCTTCGAACTCTTCCGCACCACCACCCGCGAACTCATCGGCCTCTTCCGCGCCGAGTGTCAGCGCGAAGGGCGGCAGGTGGCCTTCGAATTCACCGACCGTGGCGACTTCGAGTTCGAGGTCAAGTTCGCCGGCGACATACTGCTCTTCATGATGCACACCAACGTCTTTGAATTCTCGCGCGACCATCAGGTCATGAAATCGCCCTACATACGCGAGGACACCCGCCGCTCCTACTGCGGGGTGATACACATCTACAACTTCCTGGCCGACAGCTTCGCCTACCAGCGCGACAACGACCTCGGCTACATGATAGGCCGCGTCTTCGTCAACAACGAAAGCCACTACTTCATCGAGGGCAAACGCGAGCTGGGCATGCTCTACACCAACTTCAACACCTCCGTCATCACCCCCGAGACGGTCCAAGGCATCGTCGAATCGGCCATCGAATACACCACCAATTTTGACCTTCTCACCCCCCCCTACGACGAAGTTAAGCTGGTCTCAGTAGGCGAGATGAGGACAAATTTTGACAAAAAAACACTAGTGACGGGCAAGCGCTTAGGCTTTCGTTTCCAGGCAGATGAGGAATAAAGCCGGCAAGATATTAACCACAGTGGTTGAAAAAAATTTTGCCATGTCCAAAATTGTTCGTACTTTTGCACCCGCTTTTTGAACGAAAAAAGAGCGATGCCGCGTTCGTCTAGTCGGCCTAGGACGTAAGATTTTCATTCTTAAAATCGCGGGTTCGAATCCCGCACGCGGTACCAAGAAGAAGATAATAAATAAGAAAAAGAGAAACAATAAACAAATGGCACACCACAAGTCTGCAAAGAAAAGAATTCGCTCGAGCGAAAAAAGAAGAGTAGAGAACCGTTACTACGCCAAGACCATGCGCAACGCTCTGCGTGACTTCCGCGCCCTCAGCGACAAGACCGCTGCCACCGAGCGCCTGCCCAAGATGGTCTCCATCATCGACAAACTGGCCAAACGCAGCGTCATCCACAAGAACAAAGCCTCGAATCTCAAGTCGAAGCTCATGCGTCAGGTCAACGCCATGTAACCCTTCGCCCAGCGAGACAAGAAAGTGTGCCGACCCCATTCCGGGCCGGCATTTTTCTTTCCTCCCGACAAGCCTTGAACCCGACGTAACCCGCACAGTATGAAGTCGGCTGCAGCCTGCGCCGACATCCCTTCCGGAAAGAAAAAAAGCAAGACAGACCTATTATTTTTGGTCTGTATTGTTTTTTTTTGTACTTTTGAAGCGGAACAAAGAAGAACAAATTGGTAATAGAGCAATAATAATCAAATATATACACGTTATATGAAAGTATTAGTTTTGAACTGCGGAAGTTCGTCGATCAAGTATCAGCTGGTCGACATGGCAAACAATGCCAACGTGATGGCCAAAGGCCTGCTGGAACGTATCGGCCTGGAGATGGGCGAGTTCACCCACAAGTGGAACGGCCAGAAGCACTACGAGCAGCTGCCTATCCCCAACCACACCGAAGGCATCAAGATCGTGCTCAAGGCACTGACCGACCCCAAGATTGGTGTCATCAGCGACCTCAAGGAGATTGGCGCCGTCGGCAACCGCGTGGCCCACGGTGGCGAAATCTTCAAGGACAGCGCCCTGGTGACCGACAAGGTCATCGAGCAGATCAAGAGCCTCGAGCACCTGGCCCCGCTGCACACCCCGGGCAACCTGGCCGGTATCTATGCCATGCGCGAAGTGCTCCCCGGCGTGCCACAAGCCGTCGTGTTCGACACCGCCTTCCATAGCACCCTGCCCCCCAAGACCTTCCTCTACGGTCTGCCCTACGAGATGTACGAGAAGTACGGCATACGCCGCTACGGCTTCCACGGCACCAGCCACAAGTTTGTGGCCGAGAAGGCCGCCAAGATGATAGGCCGCGACTGGAACGACCTCAAGATTATCTCCTGCCACCTCGGCAGCGGCGCCTCGATTGCCGCCATCGACCATGGCAAGAGCTTCGACACCACGATGGGTATGACTGCCCTCGAAGGCCTCATCATGGGCTCGCGCTGCGGCGACGTCGACCCCGGCGTCATCCTCTACCTCATGGACCAGGGCTACGACAGCAAGGCCCTCACCAAGCTGCTCTACAAGCAGAGTGGCCTCATAGGCATCAGCGGCGACAAGCAGGACATGCGCGACATCCGCGCCGGCCGCGATGCAGGCGATGAGCGCGCCACCTATGCTTTCGACATGTTCGCCCTCCGCGTCAAACGCTACATTGGCGGCTACATGGCCGAGATGGGCGGCTGCGACCTGCTGCTCTTCACCGGCGGTATCGGCGAGAACGCCTGGTTCATGCGCCGTCCTATCCTCGAAGGCCTCGAGTGCCTCGGCATCAAGGTCGACCTCGAGCTCAACGACAAGATCATGGGCGAGGACGTCATCCTCAGCACCCCCGACTCGAAGGTGGCCACCGTGGTGGTTACCACCGACGAGGAGTTCGTCATCGCCAGCGACACCTACCGTCTGGTCACTGCCAAGTAAACTCTACTTCACCATCAAGCCGACTGGCACCTGTTGCCGGTCGGCTTTTTTCTATCCTACGCCGCCGATGACGCTCAACCTGCCAGAAAAGGACTGTCTGCTGGGCCTTTCGCCCATGGACGACATCACCGACTACCCCTTCCGCGAGCTCTGCAAGGATTTCGGAGCCGACCTTCTCATCACCGAGTTCATAGCTTCCGAGGCCCTGAACCGCGACGCCGAGAAGAGCCTGCGCAAGATGCGCTTCGCCGACGGTCAACGACCCATAGGCATACAGGTGTTCGGCGCCGACGAGGACGAACTGTTGCGGTGCCTCGATGTGGTGGAACAGGCACGGCCCGACTTCGTCGACATCAACTGGGGATGCCCGGTGCGCAAGGTGGCCGGTCGCGGCGCCGGCTCGGGCATGCTGCAGGATATACCGCGTATGCTGCACATCACCGAGGCTATGGTGCGCCGTGCCTCGCTGCCCGTCACCGTCAAGACCCGCCTGGCATACAACGCCGAGAGCACCAACGTGGCCGACTTCGCCGAGGCTCTGCAGGACACCGGCATCGCCGCCTTGAGCATACATGGCCGCACCAAGGCCCAGATGTACAGTGGCGAGGCCGACTGGACCCTTATCGGCCAGGTGAAGAACAACCCGCGCATACATATACCCATCTTCGGCAACGGCGACATCACGTCGGCGGCCCAGGCCGTCGAGGCCAGGCGGCGCTACGGCGTCGACGGGATACTCATAGGCCGCGGAGCCATAGGCAACCCGTGGATATTCGAGCAGTGCCGGCGTGCCTTCGACGGCCAGCCCGAGCGCGAGATCGGCGTGGCCGAGCGTGTGGCCGTATGCCGCCGCCACCTGTTGGCAGCCGTGGAATTCAAGGGCGAGCGCACCGCCGTGTTCGAGATGCGCAAGCACTATGGCGCCTATTTCCGTGGGCTCTTCAACTTCAAGCCTTTCCGTCTGGCATTGGTCGGCACCCCGTCGCTCGAGGCCACACTCGCCGTGCTCGACCAAATCGCCGAGCACTATAGCTAGTCTTAAACCGTTTTTTTTCTCCTGGCTTGGTACGTATCAGGTCCGGCTCGTTTGTTACGCGCATTGTTGCCATCTTTTCCCATGTGGAGTACAATAAAAGGGCCCGGTCTGCGTTAGAAACAATGCATATGGAAGAGAAGAACATAATCGAGATCAAGAACAAGCGGGCAGCCTACGAGTACTTCCTCATGGACGAGTACCAGGCTGGGTTGGTGCTGATGGGGAGCGAGATAAAGAGCATACGCGAGGGTAAAGCCAACCTGAGCGACGCGTGGTGCACCTTCGTGGGCAACGAGTTGTTCGTGCGCGACATGCATATCTCGGAGTATAAGTTCGGCTCCTATTGGGGGCACCAGGCCAAGCGCGACCGCAAGCTGCTGCTCAACCGGCGCGAGCTGCGCAAATTGCAGAATCGCATCAAGGAGCGTGGCTACACCATCGTGCCCGAAATGCTCTTTGTGAATCCCCAAGGCCGTGCCAAGTTGACAATTGCCTTGGCCAAAGGTAAGCACCACTACGACAAGCGCGAGACTATCAAGGCCAAGGACTCGCGACGCGATATGGAAAGGGAACTGGCATGAGGGTTTTTAAGTTTGGCGGAGCCTCGGTCAACAGCGCCGACGCCGTGCGCAACATGGCGCATATCGTACAAAGCCATCTGGGCGCCGAACCGTTGGTGGTGGTAGTCTCGGCCATGGGCAAGACCACCAACCTGCTCGAGAAGCTGGTGCCCGGGGTCTCGTCAGAGACAAGCCAACTGCGCCAGCAACTGGAAAGCTACCACCTCGATATCGCCAAGGGCTTGATTGCCGACGACCAAAGCCTGGTCGCCAAGGTGCGCTCACTGCTGCAGCAGTTCGACGACACGGTAGCGTCGCTCAACCCTGTGGCCGACGACTATAACTACAACTACGACCAAGTGGTCAGCTACGGCGAACTGTTGTCCACCACCATCATCGCTCACTACCTCAACAGCTATGGTATCAGTACCTTGTGGGCCGATGCACGGCAGCTGATTATCACCGACGACCACTACCGCGAAGGTCGTGTGGATTGGGAAGCCACCCGTCGGGCCTGCAGTAAGCATCTTAGTGCCGAGGTGCTGCAGAAGCAAGGATGCCAGGTGGTGCTCACACAAGGCTTTATCGCCTCCAACAATCATGGAACCACCACCTTGGGGCGTGAGGGCTCCGACTACTCGGCCGCTATCCTTGCCAACTGCCTCGGGGCGGAAAGCATGACCATCTGGAAGGATGTGCCGGGCTTCCTCAATGCCGACCCCAAGTTTTTCCATAATACCGTCAAGATACGCCAGATACCATACAACGAGGCTATTGAGCTCGCCTACTATGGCGCCTCGGTCATCCACCCCAAGACGGTGAAGCCCCTGCAGAACAAGGGCATACCGTTATTTGTCAACTCTTTCGTCACCCCCGAGAGTGAGGGTTCGGCCATTGGCGACTTTCATGCTATCAGCCCTGAAACCCCGCTGTATATATTCCGCAACGACCAGATTCTGCTCTCCATCCTGCCGCGCGACTACTCTTTTATAGCCGAGGACAACCTGCAGGTGATATTTGGTCTGCTGAACGAACTGGGAGTGCGGGTGAACTTGATGCAGAATTCGGCCTTGAGCTTCTCTATCTGTATCGACAACAACCCTCAGTTGGTAGGACGTCTTGTGGAAAGGCTAAAGTCTATGTTCCGAGTGAGATATAACGACAATCTGCAGCTAATCACCATTCGCTACTACACGCAGCAGGTGATAGACAGCATCGTGGTCGACCGGCCGGTGCTCCTCGAGCAACGCAGCCGTACTACAGAGCAATTGGTTGTACCGGCTAAGGCTGGCGAGTGATGCTGAGGAGCGCGTCGCGCACCTCGTTGTCAGATACTTCTACATCTATCATGGCAGCACCGAGTGCCTGCAGAAGCACGCATTGGGTGCTTGCAGCAGCGTTTTTCTTGTCGTGGTGCATCAGGTCGAGCATGGGCTCGATGTCGTGCAGTGTAAAATGAGGTATGTCGACATACCGACGGAGCCACATAGAATAATCATGATAAATAGCGCTTTCGAGGCCAGTCTTCTTCACCGAGAGGTACATGGCGGCCAGCATGCCTATGCCTACGGCTATGCCATGCGGCAGATGGGCGTGCACCTCGATGGCATGGCCAAAGGTGTGGCCAAAGTTCAGTATATGCCTGATGTCATGGTCGTAAGGGTCGGCCTTGACTATGCTTTCTTTGATACGGACCGTCTCTTTGATGGCGTTCAAGGGGATGCTGTCGTTGGCGAGTAATACGGCGTATAGGTCAGGGTTGGTGACGGCTGCCGTCTTCACCATCTCCATCTTCCCGTTTAGAACTTCGGTTTGTGGTAGCGTGGCTACGAAGGTTGGTTCTATGATGGTTAGCGAAGCCGGATAGAAGTGGCCGATACTGTTTTTTATACCGCCGAAGTCGATGGCGGTCTTGCCTCCGATGGCTGCGTCGACCATGGCCAGCAGGGTAGTGGGTATGTTGATATGGCGTATGCCGCGCATGTAGCCGGCAGCCACGAAGCCGCCAAGGTCGCACACCGAGCCGCCTCCGAGATTGACCAGCACGTGGTTTCGGTCGGCGCCGCCGTCGATGAGTGTCTGCCATACCTGTGCCGCCACCTCGAGGCTCTTACATTCTTCGCCGGCAGGAACCTCTACAAACTCGGCTTCCTGTAGTGCCTCGACTCCAGAAATGAGCAGTGGCAGGCAGTGCTGGAAGGTGTTCTCGTCGAGGATGATGGTGTACTTGGCGGTAGCCCACTCGTCACGCTTCAGTTGGCGCTCTAGAGCCTTGAGGCCACCAAAAAGGGTCTTGCTCAGTGTCTTCATGTATAGAAAACGAGAGGGTTCCGTTATTATTGTGCAAAAAAGAAGGAGCACCGTTGTGCGCGGTGCTCCTTGGAGTGGATTATGCTGTAAGTGGAGTTAGTCTTCTTCGTATATCAGCAGTTGGCCGTCGGCCCAGATGAAGAGAAGGGGGTCTTTGTTGTTTTTCTTCGAGATCCAGCAGCCTCCGTTCTCGGCGTCGATTACCATGTTGCAGTATCTCTTGTTGATTTTCTGCTCGGCCAGCAGGCGGTCGTTGTTGTCGTAGACCTGCAGGTAGGTGCTGCCGCCGTCGCGGACGATGGCGTACATGATGTCGCCGCTGATGCCGTAGGTAATCATGTCCACGTTGTAGGTCTTCTGCACGTAGTCGTGCACCACAACCACATCGGTCACATGGTAGTCATACCAGTAGCTGTGGCAATAGTGCCAGAAGCCGGGCCAGTACCAGGGGCGGGGAGGTATGGGATCCCAGAAGATGGGGTGGCAATGTACCACGTAGCCGTGCCAGGGGTGGTGGAAATAGGGGGCAGGGTGGATGGGACGTGCTGCGGGGGGCACGTAGCCACCGGGGCGGCCGGGGCGGGCATAGCCGCGGTCGTGACCCATGCCGGGGCTGGTGCGGGGCGAAGCGCTGGGGGCACTGCTGCGGGCTCCGGAATGGTGACCTGTGCGAGCGGCCACGGAACCACCGCGAGCTCCCGAGTGGCCCGACGTCACACCGGCTTGGCGAGCGTTGCGGAACGACGAGCTGCCACGCACACCATCGTTGCGCGAGCTGCTGCCTGCGCCGCGTTCGCCAACGCTACTGCCGACGCTTCGGCCACTGTTGTGGCTACCGTAGGTGGCAGTGCTGCGGCTTGCGCTGCGGCTGCTGCCCACGTTGCTTGCACTGCTGCGGGTGCTGCTTGAGCTACGGCTGCTACTGAAGCTGCTTGAGCTGCGGCTGCTGCTTGAGCTGCTGCGACTGCTACCCATGCTGCTTGAGCTGCCGCGACTGCTACTCATCGAACTGCTGTGGCCACCGCCACTGTGGCTTCCGCCACCGCCTCGGCTTCCGCCACGTTGTGCCAGGGCCGGCGAGGCGCACAGTGCCAAGGCTACCATTGTGAGGGTTATTACTTTCGAAGTCTTCATATCGTTACTCCTTTCTTTTATTTATTGTTTTTCTATTCTGTTTTTACTTACGCATTCTCGCATTTCCACATTCACACATTCTCGTGTTCTTTTTCTGATGCAAAAATACAACTAAACCCCGGGGTAAATTCCGAAAACTCCACATATTTTTCCCATTGGTACGCAAATTGCTCAGGATAAACATATTGCAGCCATCCCTCCAACCCATATAAAAGACAAATTTATTTGCTGGATACTTTGGCTATCATAAAACAAATTATAATACCGCTACTTTGAAACAAATTAGATACCGCTCTTTTCGGCTATCTAGATAAAAACACAGGATGTTCCTTATGATCCGATGGAAAGGAATTCGTCAGTTTACCTGATTACCTAAAAGAATTGTGACTGCCACGCATGACGGTTCCGTTTCATATAAAATAGGGTTATTCACTGAATTAAACCATGATAATAATGTGTTCATGGTCTTCGGCATATGAAAAACTTTTGAGTCAAGAAGCGTTTTGTCTGTCTAGTGGAGACTGTATGTGTCGAGTTTAGGTCCGCGAAAAGGCAAAACGCATGTTGAGTCATTGTCGTGCAAAAAAGGCACACTATTGGATTTCGTTCAAGCTACCTATAGCCTCTTCCAAGTTATCGCAGGCACTTTCAAGAGCATCGATAGCCTCCTGCATCTGTTCGCCACGATCGCTTTCCTGCAAACCTTCTGGCATGTTGTCGAACTTTTCTTCCTCGTCATCCTTAAGATTTTCGAGGATACTCTTGACGTTTTCTAATGATGCGATATGTTTCGCAATCTCTTTTCTCCCTTGTGCGTTCATAATGATTCTGGTGTTTATTATTATTTATAGGTTTATTAGTTCCAAGTGTCAGATGCCTCTGCTGCAACTGAAACTGGAATATCTTCATCAACAATGTATGGAACTGGAGTGGGTTTTGTGGATTCCAAATATAGGGTTTGAGCGTTTTCCAAGTAATCGACGAAATCATTTATTGCAAATGGACGAATCTCTTTTTTGCCCTTGGATTGAAACTTCACGAAATGGATTTGTTGTAAGCTATCGCGAAAGATTGAAGGTGCTATAAAGATGCATTGTGCTTTTATTTCCTTTTGAAAGTCCTCCAAATGTCGTTCGATGGGCCATACCTCCATTATTGTTTGATTGCGACCAGTAGACATTGTAACTTCTACGAGAATTCTGTTTTGTTGTTCATAGCATTCAATATCTCCTTTATTACCCCCGGCAGTTGATGTTGGTAATCCTGTGTCATCACAACTATAGTTTGGAACAACTCTTACTCCGGGCATTCTTGATTTAATAGCAAGTGCCGTAAGGAATTCGAGTCGAGATGGTGCCGCTAATAGTTTCAAAACACTGTCAATACTGTTTTTGCGAGATGATAGATTAAACAACTCCTTTTTGATAACATTCCAAGTGTATACATCCAACCATTCATCTAGTAGTTTTTCGCTGTTGCTGATTGTAGAAGGTTGCGTACTAATCTGAATTAGATTAGTATCAAGTTCTGCCATGTAGTCAAAATACTCACGCTCATCCGTATAGTGTTTGTATTGTGTATAATTGGCAAGAATATAATCAACGGTCTCATTCTCGTTCTTGTTGATATCAAGAAATCGTCCAGCACCTCGCAATGAGAATAGTCCTGTCATACGCATCTTGCGAATGAACTCGTCTGGATAATCAACCATAATCGATTTGGGGTCAAATTCCTTGAAATCACCCTCCATGATTTTATCTATGCAGATGTCTATGACCACTTCGTCGCTAGGGTCATATCGATATTCCTTACGTAAATCAACAATTCTTCTATAAAGAGCATCAGCATTATTGTCTTTCCAGAAAATTAGTAGTGGTAATTCTCGACGAGAAATACCACAGCCGTTTTGAGATGGGTCAGCATTGAGTTTCTTAATGGTTTGTAAAAGTAGAATGAGAGGAATGTTGTCATTAAGAACGCGAACAAAAGGATTTTTGCGCTGTGATTTTGCTAGTGCTTGCATAAACACTTGCTGCTCGTATTCCGGATGAGCCACATCGCATGTAATAAAACTTGAGCTTGGCTCTATTTCTACTTCGATTGATTTGATCAAGTGATGTCCTAAGGAAGAAATATAGATTGGTTCATTTGGCCAGAAATAAGCAAGACCTAATTCTTTGGTTAAATCAAAAATCGTTGCGAAGCGGGAAGGCCATCCTTTTCCAAATCCAGCTTCTTTATGCCCTTTGATATCCTCCCACTTTGTAGAATCATTATTATCAAGAACTAACTGTAGTTCGTTATCTGTCAAAATGTAATCAGAAAACTCTCCTTTTGGCGTTGTTGACCACTTGTTTTGAACACTTTCGGGAATTCTTTTTGTCGGACGAAAAAGGCCATATCGTATAGTTTCACCACAAATCTTTGTGGCAAGATTATTGTTGAGAATCTGGCCATCGAACTTATTCAGGACATAAAGCATGTACTTCAATCTTCCTGGGTTTCGCATTGTTGTAGTGTAAAGCAACGGCTTGTATTCAGGTTCGTTTCTTCTCGGCATAGGCTTTAGTAATTTGTTACCAGCACCTCGCTAAACTGCTTTATGCTGTTGTCGTTAAAACTGATGTAATTGCTTTTAATGGAATGGATGCGATACTGTGCTGACCATTCCAAGAAGAGGGTGTTAGTACGTCCCCGATAATGTGTGACGTTAGAGATGGCAAAGTTGATGCCGCGTTCATTCAGGTTGTTGAGCAATGCCAAGAGGTCACGCTCGGTATCCTCGTTCCAAAGTTTATTGTATTCGCTGAAAGTAATCAGATAAGGAGGGTCGAGGTAAACAATATCGCCCGGTTGGTAGTTTATGTCACCAAGAAATTGCCGATAGTCCTCATTGTGCCATTCTACTTGTTTATTGCTCAGCAGCCGGAAATAATCGGTAAGCGCATCTTGTACATTCTGGTTGAAGTCCACGTTACCGACAGGCAGATTGAATTGCCCCTTTCCATTAAATCGGAGCATGTGGTTAAATCCGTAGATAAGCAGAAGATATAGCCTCAACATATCTCGCTGGCCACCATTGATAAAGTCTTCCTTCATCCTCTGATAGCCTGATTTATTGTAACGTGCATAATAAGTTTTTGGATTGGCCACTTTCATATCCTTTGGTACCATGTCACTTCGCAAGGAGAGCGATAACTTATACTCGTCAATAATGGTATATAGTTCATCCATAAAGTCACTTTCATGGCCTATATACCCTTGTAGCATTCGATGCAGGTTGATGACATAGCTGTTTATGTCGTTGAGCAGATAACCATCGGCATCAACATTCATCATCACAGAACCTCCACCAACAAACGGTTCTATCAGTCTGTTGATGTGAACGGGGAAATGAATGCGTATTTCTCGCACTAACTTGTACTTATCACCCACGTAGAACAGAGGGGAACGTGCGATTCCGTTTTTCATCATCAACTTCGGTTATGAATAAATACTCGCGATGGTCATCGAACTCAGTTTTGCCGGAATTAAAGGCTTTGAACTCGTGGTTAAACACCTGAGTGTTGCCGCATTTGTTCAGCACCTCTTCAAGTTGTTCTAGCTTAATCTTGTTCTCCGACGATGTGCTCTTGGAGTGGTATGTGTTATTGTACGATACCACTAGATATCGACTCTTAATATGGCTTACTAAGTCCGTGAAAGCAGTAAAAGCTGCATTACGACAATATTCGCTCATGTTTTCTTCCTTTGGTTTCAGAGCTGTGCCGTACAGTTTGGGTTTCTTCCATTGCACCAAATTCTCATATACATGGTAGAAGCGGCTATATTGACGAGAATTGTAAGGAGGATCAAGATAGGTTATATCTACATTGATAGAACGAGCCAACAGGTTGGCATCTTCCTGATGAATCTCTACACCCTTGAAAGACTCTACCTCAATCATTTTCATCACAAATTGATGGGCGGCAGGTTCCTTATGATGATAGGCATCGAAATGCCCCATTGTATTGGCGTGACGATCGATACTGTATATCAAAGAAGCCATCAGTACAGCATATTCCTTATCCGTCAGACAAGTTTGCATCTTCTTTAATCTTTCACGGATATAACCAACAATCTTTGCTGTATCGTTATGGAAATATTTGCCTCCGAAATTCTTTGAAAAATAATTATCGTGGATTTTGGCAGAATTGACTGAATTAAATTCCTCTATGATGTTTTGTACCTTTTCTTCGTTCCATTCTGTTGGAGCAAAGAAAGCGCGATACATTACGTTATTCGAGTGAAGGAAATCATTCACTACCACTCGCTCGTATGTCTGCAATGCCCTATGAGCCACAACACCCGTACCTGCAAAAATATCGCAGAAAGAGTGGATATCATGGGCACGTTCGTTGATGAGACCAAAAATCCAATCCACCAACTTGGTCTTACAACCAATATATCTACGACTCTCTAATGAGAAGAGATTGTCCTTATTTATCATTATTCGTTCGCTTTCTGCGAATGCCTATCTCATCGAAAGCGGACACCCCAGTAGGCATAAAAAACGTGGACTTGACATTATCCACGTCTTTAGGCCCTAGGAATTGCCCGATTCTCCAGATAAGTCAAACCCACGCAAGCGCAGGCATTCGCAGACTTATTCATGTGGAGAATCTTGTAATTTGAATTTCCTAGGTTCAAAGACGATTCCGAATAAATAGCAAACGCTGTTAAATTATTGTTTCTCTATTCTTTGTATATTCCTGTTTATTTGTTGTTTTAATTGTTTTATATCAACTCTTTTTCAATTTGCAAAGATACGCAATCTTTCTGAAACGGCAAAATTAGTTTCGACTTTGTTCTATCAGGGGAAATAATCCCTGAACTTTGGTATAAGAACTACTGGAAGTGTCTGTATTGGCTGCATATTCGCAAGCCGATTTCTGTCGGCCGTCGCCAGACATATCCTCCACCCACTTCTGGTTGCTGAGAAATTGCTCGGTCTTGTCATACTGCGGCAGGTATTTCCTAAGCTCTTTGATGACGGCTTTAGAGGTACCAAAGTGACGATTGGTGTGCTTGTAGTGTAGTAGAAACCAGTATTCGATAGACGGCATGGAGTCACATAATAATACGGAGGCATTTCCGTCGTACTTCTTCTGCAATGTAGCTATCTTCTTGCGCTCCGCCTCGTTCCATGTCGATACATCGGCATCATAGACACAGATGGCTATCCCTTCGTCACGCAGCACTTCTTCAATCTTTTTGTCCAACCCGGCGGCTGTCTCAGTGCCAAAGAAACGGGGACGTATCTTGACTCGGTAACCACGCAGAGCTTTGAGGTGGGTGAAATACCATTGCTCCGTGATGCCGGCACCAATGATGGTGGGAATAGGGCTCCGCCTTTGTTTGAGTGATGTCTTTCTGGGCATGGTATTCTTACTTTATGTTAGGTAATGCGCCAAAGACCCCATTGCGGTAGGCTTTCTGCAAGGAACGGATGCGATTCAGCCCTTTGTATTCCACCAAGGAATAGAGGTCGGTGTTGCCAGAGTCGTCTTTTTCGGTGAACCAGACGGAGTCTTTACGGATTAGGTCGTCGCCAACGGTATTGAGCAAGGGATCGTAGTGGGTGGTGACGAGCATCTGGGCGCGGCTCTTCTGCGAGAGGAACTGCTGAATGATGAATTCTACAAGTTCAGGGTGCAGCGATGCCTCGATTTCATCTACAAAAAGAAACGACTGCTCCTGCAAAGCTTGGAACACGGCAGACTCAATCCCGATGGTGCGCTTTGTTCCTTCGGATTGACTGCCTGCGTTTAAAGTATACTGCTCTTCTCCTCGTTCATTGATGACTGTATGTACAAATTGTGTTCTTATACTTTCAATGCTCTTCTCTTTCCTTAGTTTTTCCTTTATGTCGAACGGGGTGTTGTCGTCAGACAGCATCATGTTGATAAAATTCTGTGGCAATGTCCGCTTGACGACGTCTGTTTTCACATCAGAGATATTGAAATCGGCCTGGTGGATGAAGTTGAGGAGATATTGTTTCAGGTCGGAGTCTTCCACCATCTTTTTGCTTGCATAGTCAAACATCTCTGTCTGCGGCTCAATGATAGGCATTATTCCGGTGCTGAACCACTCACGCGCCGTGTCAATTTCCTTCATGGCGACGTTCACCTGTTTGCGGGCAGCAAAGAACGACATGTTGGGGAGGCACTTGAGTGACAGTTCTTCCTTGGCGGCGTTGCTTATCTTGATTACGGCCGGATTAAATGTCAGTACAGACTCTCCGTTTGTCCATGTGCGTTCAAATAGTTTGGTGGGCTGATTGGAGGTGTAGAAATACAACCGTTCAAGGTAGACTCTCTGTTGGTCGAGTCTTAACTCATACCAATATTTTGTGTCTCCTACATAGAATTTCACGCTGAACACCGAGGGGTCTTTGGGAGTGACTGCGTCAAGTTTGAACGGGATGGCGCCAGTACTTTCCTCCATATCGTCGGGTTTTGCATAAATGAAATTTTGAAGGAAGTCGAGGGCATAAAGAAGATTGGACTTACCAGAAGCGTTGGCACCATAAACCATTGCGAAACGCAGCAGGCGGACTCCGGGAGCTACTTCGACTACATGGTAATCTTCAAATGTGGTATCTTTTGTCGCTTCGAAACTCAATGTCACTTCGTCTCGAAATGACATAAAGTTCTTTATTTTAAGTTCTTGTATCATGTTGTATGGTTTTATTGCCGTTAAATTTTATTTTGCAAATATACAATAATTTTGTAAAATTGACGAATAAATTTGTGCTATTTCGCAATTTTATTTTATAAATCCGCAATGAAATAGCATAATTGAGATATAAAACTGACGTTTTGCCATGGGTTTGGTCGGGAAACGGCAGTTGGCATACATATTGTGTCAGTTAAAGTAGCAGCACATTCTACCGCCTGCATAAAGCAACCGGGGTAGGGCTGAACTATCAGGGAATAGGAGTCTAACGATTAACCAATAACATATGACAAGAGTCAAGAATGTTAACGGTTCGAGCAGATTCCATGCACCAAGAGGATACAACTCGTGGTTGGAATACTGAGGAAAGCAGATTGGGCAACACGTATCCATTTATGGGGCCGCAGGGTGTAGTAATACCGATTTGGTCGGTGCACATGTGCAATAAGCAAACTATCTGGCGGATACTACGTAGTAGATGGTGTCGGAGGTGCGGCCTTTGCTGCCCCGAAGGAAGGCGTAGAGATGGAGACGGATTGCCGGATTGTCAGATTGCGTTATTGTTTCAGTGTCAGGAGTGGCACGGAGCCATTCGTCGGGGAGGACGGCGGTGACGATACCGGCGGAACGGGGGACGGGAGTGGCAAGGCGACCAATGCAGAGAGCTGGGCAATAGACGAAAAGGAAGAATTCATCGGTGGGTTCACCACTGCAGTTACGGCTGTCGAAGGTGACGGTAAGAACGCCGTTCCCGACCTTGGCATCGGTAATTGTGGCCATAGGTACGGGACCTTTGCTGACGAAGATGCGGGGAAGATTAATCCCGCCGTCGGGAGTGAAGAAATCTTTGTTTAGTTTACGGAAGAGGGCGTAGGTGCTGTTTTTCTCCCGCATAGCTTGCCAATGGAGACCGACAAGATGGGCATCTTTCATATAGGACGAAAGCTTGGAAATCAAGGCAAAGTTGCTACGATGCGACTGTTGCGCCTCGGTTTGCGGATTGGCCACGTGGGTGGGCATAGCCCTTTCACACTGGCGTCCGTGCCAGGTGTAATATATCCTGTTGCCGACTTTGCCACTCTCGTAATCTCCATTTTTTCTAGCCATAACGATTTCTTTTCTTTCATTAAACGTCAATAGTAGGGTTTTATTGCCTCGCTGCTGGCAAGGAGTTGCCATACTGTGCCTCGGAGGTGCTTCGCTCCTGCCTCGCTCAAACACCCCTTTTGAGCGAGGGAGGGGTATGGGAAGGGCATGGCAACACCGATGGAACTCCTTGGGAGGAGCGAGTCTGCTCCTTGGGTAGGGCGAAGGATACCCCTTGGAACACCGAAGGAACCTCCTAGGTACCCCTTTGTATCCATAGACTTGGTATAGAGATGGTATAGGGTTCCTATAGGGTACGTATTGAGTTTGTAAAACAGGTAACTGTCTGAAAGATATATTCTTCGTAGAAGAATATATATATTATAGCCGAAGTTAGAGATGGCAGAAAACAAGGGCTTGCTACTATTATAAAACAAAGGCATCTCTGCACTCCAGAGATGCCTTTGTTTATGAATATAATGTGAATATCAACCTACCGAGCAGCCGGGGGTGACGAGGTCGCTGGGGGTGAGGAGGACCAGACGGCCGTCTTTGTCTTCGGCGCTGAGTATCATGCCCTGGCTCTCGACGCCCTTGAGTTTGCGGGGCGGGAAGTTGGCGATGAAGCAGACTTGCTTGCCTACCAACGCCTGCGGGTCGGGGTAGAACTTGGCGATGCCGCTGACGATGGTGCGGGTGCCCATGCCGTCCTCAATCTTGAATTGCAGCAGCTTGTCGGCCTTGGGCACCTTGCAGCATTCCAAGATGGTGCCCACGCGGATGTCCATCTTGCCGAAGTCGTCGATGGTTACCGGAGCCTTCACCTCGGCTGGCTTCCAGGCGTTGAGCTCGTTCTGGGCCTTGGTGGCCTGCAGTTTGTCGACCTGCGCCTGTATGGTCTCGTCGCTGATCTGCTCGAAGAGGAGTTCTGGCTGGGCAATCTCATGGCCTTCCATGAGGATGTCGGCGTGACCGGCATCCTGCCAACCCATGGCACGGAGGTTCATGATGCGGTGCATCTTGTCGGCCGTGAAGGGCAGGAAGGGGGCGCAGAGAACGGCCAGGTTGGCGCAAATCTGCAGCGAGAGGTTCATCACCGTGGCGGTGCGCTCGGGGTCGCTCTTGACGAGCTTCCAAGGTTCGGTGTCGGTGAGGTATTTGTTGCCCAGGCGGGCGAGGTTCATCATCTCAGCGAGGGCTTCGCGGAAGCGGTAGGTCTCGATGGAACGGCCTATGCGCTCTGGGAAGGTGGCAATCTCTTTGACTACCTCCTCGTCCTGTGCTGATAAATTGCCCAGTGCGGGCACGCACCCACCGTAGAACTTGTGCGTCAGCACGAGTGTGCGGTTGACGAAGTTGCCAAGGATAGCGACCAACTCACTATTGTTCTTCAGCTGGAAGTCTTTCCAAGTGAAGTCGTTGTCCTTGGTCTCGGGGGCGTTGCTGCAAAGGGTGTAGCGCAAAACGTCCTGTTTGCCGGGGAATTCTTTCAGGTACTCGTGCAGCCAGACGGCCCAGTTGCGCGAGGTTGAGATTTTGTCGCCCTCGAGGTTGAGGAATTCGTTGGCCGGCACGTTGGCTGGCAGGATATAGCTGCCGTCGGCGTGGAGCATCGAGGGGAAGATAATGCAGTGGAAGACGATATTGTCTTTGCCGATGAAGTGCACCAGCTTGGTATCCTTCTCTTTCCACCATTTCTCCCAGTCGTCGCCTTTCAGCTGCTTGGTAAAGGAAATGTATCCGATAGGGGCGTCGAACCAGACGTAGAGCACTTTGCCGTCGGCACCTTCGATGGGAACCTTGACACCCCAGTCGAGGTCGCGCGTGACGGCGCGAGGTTGCAATCCAGCATCAATCCACGACTTGCACTGGCCGTAGACATTGGTCTTCCAGTCGCCTTTGTGGCTTTCGAGTATCCACTGGCGCAGCCATGGTTCGTCCTGATCCAGTGGGAGGAACCAGTGTTTGGTTTCTTTCAGCACGGGCTTCGAGCCGCTGAGGGCGCTCTTGGGATTGATGAGGTCGGTGGCGTTGAGCGAGGTGCCGCAGGCTTCGCACTGGTCGCCGTAGGCGCGCTCGTTGCCGCAATGGGGACAAGTGCCGGTGATGTAGCGGTCGGCCAGGAAGCAGCCTGCCTCCTCGTCGTAGTACTGCATTGACACTTTCTCGACGAACTTGCCCTCTTCATAGAGTTTCTTGAAGTAGGCCGCTGCGGTCTCGTGGTGCTCCTTGCAGCTGGTGCGGCTGTAGATATCAAAGCTGATACCCAGCTCGGCAAAGGAGTCTTTAATAATCTTATGGTAGCGGTCGACGATGTCCTGAGGTGTGCAACCCTCCTTGCGAGCCTTGATGGTGATGGGTACGCCGTGCTCGTCGCTACCGCCGATGAACATCACCTGCTCGCCCTGGGCACGTAGGTAGCGCACATAGACGTCGGCTGGCACATAGACACCGGCCAGGTGGCCGATATGCACAGGGCCGTTGGCGTAGGGCAGCGCTGAGGTGACGGTGTAGCGCTTGTATTGCTTGTCTTTGTCAGTGTAAATCATTGCGATTATGTTAACTCGTTAATGTGTTGGTGGCTTGCGCTGGTATGCCTCGCGAGCTTGATGAGCGAAGCTTCACTCACGCATTTACACATTCCCACATTTACGCATTCTCTTCCTCTTTCTTTTCTTTTTCGTCGAAGGTAATCTTGTTGGAGGCCAGCAGGATGTTGTACCAAGCGAAGAGCTTCTTGGCGTCGGAGGCGTGGACGCGCTCGCGGTCGTAGTCGGGCAGCACGGCCTCGAGCAGGCCGAAGAGTTCCTTACTCTCGGCTTTCTTGGGCTCGAAAGCGGTAGGTTTGCCGTCAAGATGCTTATATATAGCTTGCAGTACATCTTCCAAGGGACGCTCGTCGCTTTCAGTGAAGATGCGTATCTCGCCCAGCGAGCTGATGCGGTCGTTTTTGAAGACGGGGTATTTCTGACCCGTTACAAGGTTCTTAACAATGGCGCCGCCTTTGGTCTGCGATACCAGTTCGCTTAAATCAGGTTTGCCGGAAATCACTAAGATGTTTGTCAAATCCATTACAGTGTGTTGTTTTAGGTGTTTAAATAAAAACGGTCTTTGGTTGTTATTATTTCTTATTTGGGTGTTAAAACTTCTTAATATGGTATTGGTGGAGGCCTTCTATAGGGTCGGCCGCCACCCCTTTGATTTCAAGTCCATGGTTCTCGGCTACCTGTTCTATTAGGGGCCTAATGTGCGCCGCGAACCCTCCAACAAGGTACAGACCCGTGCAATGAGTAATCTTGATAAGACTATCCAGCTGGTAGTTATACCACTCTTCGAGACAGAAAAGTATTTCTGACGAGCAATAGCCGTCGTTAATATGCTCTACTGCAAACTTTGCCAGCGACGCCAGAAAACGGTTGGCATTGGGTTGGTGGTAGACAGCATCCAGAAACACCTCCCTTGTCATTGGGTATGCATCATGGAATTTGGAAGATATACTCCTCGGCATACATCCAGTCAAATAGTCCTGCAGCAGGCGTCGACCTACGTGGTTGGCCGACCCCTCGTCGCCCAGGATGTATCCCGTGCTGGGCGCTTGATAGGCTATCTGTTGGCCGTCATAATAGCAGGCATTGCTCCCTGTGCCGAGGATGGCCACCAAAGCAGGTCGTTCGCCAGCGGTGGCACAGCAGGCGGCGAGCATGTCGGTTTCGACATGCACATCGCTTGTTCCGAAGGCTTTGGTGAGCCAATCGGCCACCTTCTTTCGTTGGGCAGCAAGACCGCAGCCGGCACCGTAAAAATGAATTGTGAATTGTGAATTGTGAATTGTGAATTGCTGACGTACGGTAGCGCAGGCGGCAAGGAACTGCTCCTCGGTGGTGAAGTGTGGGTTGAGGCCTTCGGTAACGACCTTGTTACCAGACTCTACCTCCATCCACGTGGTCTTGGTACTACCGCTGTCGGCAATCAGTATCATATAATGCCGATAATCTCGTTGATGTCGTTGACTCCGTGCTTCTTGCACCAGGCCTCCATGCCGTCGATAATCTTGACGGTGACGGCGGGGTCGATGAAGTTGGCGGTGCCCACCTCGATGGCGGTGGCGCCAGCCATGAGGAACTCGATGGCATCCTCGGCTGTGCAAATACCGCCCAATCCCACCACGGGAATCTTCACGGCATGAGCCACTTGCCACACCATGCGCACGGCAACAGGCTTCACGGCGGGACCACTGAGGCCACCCGTGACATTGGCCATGCATGGACGGCGCCGTTCGATGTCGATGGCCATGCCCAGCAGTGTGTTGATGAGCGAGACGCTGTCGGCACCGGCCCCTTCGACGGCCTTGGCTATCTCGGCTATGCTGGTGACATTGGGCGAGAGCTTTACTATCAGCGTCTTGTGGTATACCTTGCGCACTGCAGCGACCACTTGCGCCGCCATATCGGGGCTGGTACCGAAGCCCATGCCGCCGCATTTGACGTTGGGACAGCTGATATTCAATTCAATGGCGGGTACTTTCTCCAGTGCGTCAATCTGCTCGGCCACTGAGCAGTATTCCTCGATGCTAGAGCCGCTGACGTTGACGATGATATTGGTGTCCAAGTGCTTGATTCTATGGTATACCTCGGAGCAGAACTTCTCCACGCCTCCGTTCTGTAGGCCAACACTGTTGAGCATGCCCGAAGGGGTCTCTACCATGCGGGGGTAGGGGTTGCCCTCGCGGTGCGAGCCTGTGGTGCCCTTGACGACGAATCCGCCCAGTCGGTTGAGGTCGATAAAGTCGGCAAATTCTTCGCCGTAGCCGAAGGTGCCGCTGGCGGTCATCACTGGATTCTTCAGTTGCAAATTGTGTACTTTGACGGAAAGCATAACTATTGTCTTAACTACTTAACTACTGTCTACTTAACTACTTGTTTTCATACCATTTGTGCATGGTGCTGATATCGAATACAGGACCCTCTTTGCACACACAGCGGTGCCCGTCGTCGGTGTCGGTTACGCAGCAAAGGCAGGCCCCAACGCCGCAGGCCATCATGTTCTCGAGGCTTACCTCGCACCGTATACCGCGTTCGGCTGCGCTGCGGGCCACAGCTTTCATCATGGGTGTCGGGCCGCAGGTGTATATCATGTCCCATTGCTGTGCGAAGACCGGATGCTCCACAACCAGGCCTTTATGGCCGAGGCTGCCGTCGTCGGTGGCCAGGCACACCTCGCCGCATGGCTCGAACAGCTCGCGTGTGGGTATGAGTGCCGCTGTGCGGCCGCCGAGCAGGATGGTAGGATGCACCCCCTTGGCCTGCAGTACCTTGGCCAAATACAGAAGGGGTGCGATGCCAGCTCCGCCGCCTACCAGCAGCACCTGGCTGCCGGCTGCTATATCGGTGCTGAAACCGTGGCCCAGGGGATAGACTATATTCATCTTGTCGCCCACCTTGAGGGTCGACATCTGGCGAGTGCCGTGGCCGACCACCTGTATCAGCAGGCTCAGTGTGCCGGCATCGCTATCGACATCGTGTATCGAGATGGGGCGGCGCAGCATTACTTCGGGCACCCCGTCGACTCGCACTTCCACAAACTGCCCAGGCGCGATGGGCTGCATGGTGCCGCCATGGTGTAGCACCAGACGCACATAGTTTGCGGTAGGTTCAGTGCGCTCTATAATCCTGAAATCGTGTATCTCTTTCATAAAATCATAGCTGTGTATACGAGTGCAAATTTACAAATTATTTCCGAAACACATACAGATAGGTCAAAAAAAATTCGAGTCTACGTCGACAGATGATCTCTCCACAAAGTGATATTCCCAGTCGGAGGAGCTATGCATCGTGCAACCTATGTGTCGACAGGCGAGGCCTGTTAGGACTGTGGACCCGGCGTGTTGACTACGTGGCAACACCGTCGTGAGTCGGACTTGATACGGACCAGATACGGACCGGATACGGACCGGAGTCGGAGTGGGTGGCTCGTTTAGCCGTTGTGCAGCAGCGACGAGTCGGTGGTGGCGTGGAGGGTGAGCAGCAGGCCGATGGGTAGCATGACGAGCGACGACACCCACATGCCTTCGGGGCCGAGTGCCGATTCGCGGACGGCTTTCTCGGCAATCATGCCCACGACGTAGTAGAGCACGAAGAAGCCCACCGAGGCCACGAGCGGCATGCCGAGACCACCTTTGCGCACTATGCTGCCGAATGGGGCCCCGATGAGGAAGAGGAGCAGGCAGGCTATGGAAAGGGTAAACTTGCGTTGTTTCTCTATTTCATGCCGGTTTATGAATTCGATGTCGGACTGTATGATGTCGTCATAGTTACGGCTGTCTTTCAGGGCATTGTCGGCAATGTTTTGGGCTCGGGACATAATTAGTTTGGTCTGTCTCTCGTCGGGTATCCAGGTGGATTCGGTCGAGGTGCGGCAAGGGGTGGGCGAGGTGTAGATGCGCCATAGGCGCAGCGCGCCGCGCAGGTCGTTGCTGCAGGTGGCACGGCGGTTGGTGAGGTTGGAGTCGAGCATGTGTATGGCCGAGTCGAGGCCGGCCACGTCCTTCATCTGGTAACCGCCTTTGAAGAGGTCTTCGGTGCTGCGGCTGAAGGCGAACGAGGAGATGTCGAAGGCGATGGTCTGGTGGCTGAAGCTGATTGATGTGAGGGGGCGCTTGTTGTAGTTCTCGCCGGTAGTGGGTTCGGTATAGGTGTAGCCGTGGTCGAGCGAGAAGAGGAGGTAGCGGTTGTCGAAGGTGGTCTGCATGATGCCACTGCGGGCCACGGTGACGCTGGTCTCACTTATGCCGTTGGTGTGGTCGTAGATGATGATGTCTTCCAGTGTCTGTCCGTCGAGCGATTTGCTGCCGATGCGTATCACATAGCCTTCTATTTCTTTGTAGTATTCACCTGGACGTATATTTACGGCGGGCTTCTTGCGTGTGATGTCGTATAGGGTTATGCGGTAGCGGAGCATGGCTTCGGGCATAACGTTGTTGGCAAAGTAGAAGGCAACGCCGGTAAGCAGCAAGACGACGATAGCCATAGGGCGCATTACGCGGCTTATGCTGACACCGCCGGCTTTCATGGCCACAAGCTCGTATTTCTCGCCGAAGTTGCCCATGGTCATGATAGATGCGAAGAGGACCGATATGGGCAGCGCCATGGGGACGAAGGTGGCCGAGGCATAAAGGAGCAGTTCGGCAATGACGCCGAAGTCGAGCCCTTTGCCGACCATATCGTCGATGTACTTCCACACGAATTGCATCAGCAGCACGAAGACTGCTATGACAAAAGTGAGCAGCAGTGGGCCGAGGAAGGAACGTAGTATGAGGCGGTCGAGCTTCTTCACTGTCCGGTTTTCTTCAGATTCGTCGTTGGTGCTACATCAATCCCATCCAGCGCAGTATGTCGTTGCCGTTGGCCAGTATCATCAGTGCCAGCAACAGCCACATGCCGATGTTCTGTGCCACGTTGAGGAACTTGTCGGAGGGCCGGCGGCGTGTGATAATCTCCCAGAGGGTGAAGATTATGTGTCCGCCGTCGAGTCCGGGTATGGGTATGATGTTCATGAAGGCCAGTATGAGCGCCAGCAGGGCGGTGAGTTCCCAGAAGGCTTGCCAACTCCAATGTTCAGGGAAGAGCGACGCCATCGAGCCGAAGCCGCCCAGATTCTGTGCCCCGCCGGGGGCGAAGAGCAGCTTGAGCGACGAGACATAGGTGGCAAGTGTCTGCCAGCCGTGGCTTATGCCGGCGGGTATGGCTTGCAGTATGTTGTAGTCCACGTGTCGGTAGCCGGGGAAGAGGCGTGCGATGTTGTTCTCTAGCTGTACCCCTATCTGGCCGCGGTCGTTGACGGCAATGCGTATCGTGTCGTATCGGCTGCCACGGAAGTAGCCGAGGCACACTTCGCTGTCGCGGTGGTCGGCGAGCGAGGCTGTGATGTCCTGTATGGCTGCCATGGGCACGCCGTCGACGCTCACCACGCTGTCGCCCACTTGCATGCCGGCGGCTTCGGCGTGCGAACCGGCTACAAAGCCTTTCACCACAAAGGGCATACGGTATGTCATGAGTTCCTTGGTGCGGGTCTCGCTGACGCGGTCGGCCAAGGTGCCGCTGAGCTCAAGGTCGACCAGCGAGTCGCCGCGCAACACGGTGGCGGTGCGGGGTGACTCGAGCAGCAGAACCTTGTTGATGTCTACTATGTCGTCATAGTCTTGTCCGTCGAGGGCATAAATGATGTCGCCGTTTTGGAAACCTTCGTCGAGCATCACCTGACTGTATTGCAGGCCCAAGGTGGCGCTGCGCATCGGCAGCTCGTCTTTGCCCCAATGCGAGAAGATGATGCCATAGATGAGCAGGGCCGAGAGGAAGTTGACCAGCACGCCGCCGCTGATGATGCAGAGGCGCTGCCAGGCGGGTTTGGTGCGGTACTCCCACGGCTGCGGCTCAGATTCCAGGTCGTCGGCACTCTTGGTCTCGTCTATCATGCCGGCTATGTCGCAGTAGCCGCCCAGAGGTATCCACCCGAGTCCCCACAGGGTGTTGTCCTGGTCTTCGGGGGCCAGGTTCTTCTCGTCCCAGCTGTCGGGGGTCGTCGAGTTGAAGAAAAGAAAATGCCACTTGCCGCCGAACTTCTTGGCCTTCAGTATGGAGAACTTCCAGTTGAAGAAGATGTAGTAGCGGCGCACACGGGTGTGGAACAACTTGGCAAAGGCCAGATGTCCCAGCTCGTGGGTGGCTACAAGCAGCGAGAGGCTGAGCAATAGGGCTAACCAATTCATATATTACGAATGCTTTTGTCGGTTTGGAACAGGTCGTCGAGCGTGGGCTTGGCGATGAAGTGGGCGGTCTGCATGGCACGCTCTATATAGTCGGCGATGTCGAGGAAACGCATACGGCCTTCGATGAACTGCTGCACTGCCACCTCGTTGGCGGCGTTCATGATGCAGGGCATGTTGCCGCCCTGGGCGATGGCGCGGTAGGCCAGGTCGAGACAGCGGAATGTGGAGGTGTCGGGCTTCTCGAATGTCAGCGTCGGGTGGTCGGCAAAGTCGAGACGTGGCAGATGGCTCTCGATACGCTCGGGGAACGAGAAGGCATACTGTATGGGCGTCTCCATGGTGGGTATGCCGAGCTGGGCTTTGATGCTTCCGTCGTGGAATTGCACCATGGAGTGCACTATCGACTGCGGGTGTACCAGTACCTCGATGTCGGTGGCCTCGACGCCGAAAAGCCATTTGGCCTCGATTACCTCAAGCCCCTTGTTCATCAGGGTGGCCGAGTCGATGGTTACCTTGCGGCCCATGCTCCAGTTGGGGTGATGCAGCGCCTGGTCGAGCGTTACGTCGGCCAGCTGGCTGCGGTTTTTGCCACGGAAGGGGCCGCCGCTGGCGGTGAGCAGTATCTTGTCGAGTGGGCTGGTCTCGCCGACAAGGCACTGGAATATGGCCGAGTGTTCGCTGTCGACGGGCAGTATCGGTGTCCGGTTGAGGGTGGCGGTGCGGGTCATTATCTCGCCGGCCACCACCATGGTTTCCTTGTTGGCCAGTGCCACAGCCTTGCCGCGCTCCAGGGCGCGCAGGGTGGGCCTCAGCCCCGCAAAGCCTACTATGGCTGCCAGAACCATGTCGATGCTGCCCATATCCATAAGGTCAGTCATCGACTCTTCGCCGGCGTATACTTTGGTGTCGGTATTGCACAGTGCCTCGTGCACGGTGGCGTATTTGCTCTGGTCGGCTATGACCACGGCGTTGGGCTCGAACTCGAGGGCCTGCTGTATCAGCAGGTCGGCATTGCTGCCGGCACAGAGCACCTCGATGGCATAGCGGTCGCGGTGCCGGCGCACGACGTTCAAGGCCTGGGTGCCTATGGAGCCGGTGGAGCCGAGTATGGCGATGTGTTTGGGAGTATTCATTAGAAGGATATATAGTCTTGGGGATTGACCGGGGTGCCGTTCACCCACACTTCCAGGTGCAGGTGCGACCCCAGGTCGCGGTTGGTGCCGGCACCTACGTAGGCTATGGGCTCGCCGGCGCGCACTATGTCGCCTTGTTTCTTCAGCAGGGCGCTGTTGTTTCGGTATATGGTTATGATGCCGGCCGGATGCTGCAGGGCTATGACGTGCCCTTCGTCGGCGGCGAAGCCGGCCAGTATCACGGTGCCACTGTAGGCGGCGCTCACGGGTTGCCCGGTGGCGGCTGCTATGTCGACGCCGTAATGGTGCGTGGCCGAGTTGTAGGAGTTGATTATATTGCCTTTGACGGGTGGGTAGAAGAGGTGTGTGGCCGCCGACAAGTTGTTGTCGGCCGGGGTTGCGGCGGTGCTGTTCTTCACCTCGTAGCGGTTGTCTTCGGCTTCCACTTCGAGGCGCAGCAGGCTGTCCTCTTTCGAGCGGCGATAGGCTGTGCCGAGGTGGGCGAGGGTGCTGCTGCTATCCGTCAGGATGCTGTCGTAGGTGGCATCGATGGTCTCGCCGCGCATCACCGCCTGCAGGGTTGCGATGAGCCATTCCTGGTTGGTGAGGACTGTCTCGAGCGAGTCTATCTTCTTTGCGTTGTGGTAGGTCTGCTCTATGGTCTCGTTGTCGGTGTAGCCGGGTATGTATTCGCGCAGGGGGGTGAAGGCTATGAGCACGGTGGTGAGCACTATGAGCACTATGATGGTGATGCCTACGGTCACAAACAGGTTGATGCCCGACAGCTGGAAGGAGAGCTTCTCCTTGAACGTGTCGGTGTCCATCACCACAAAGCGGTGCTTATGCTTTATGATGTCGCCAATGGGCTTGCTGCGTAGTTTTATCCACCAGTCCTTTATGGCCATTGTACCCGGGTGCTTTATTTAATAAGCAAAGAGTCAAAAAGTATGGTTCTTTGCGAGCATACTCTTTGACTCTCTGATGTATTGCTGCGGTTGTTTAGAAGAAGCGGTTGCGCTGGTCGGTAATCTTGGCGTTGTCGCGGAGCACCTGGCTGAGCATGCGGGCTTTGTTGCGGTAGCCCATCTCGAGCTGCGACTTCACGGCCTCGCTGTTGACTTCGCGCTGTGCCTTGCTGTCGATCTGCACCATGTACACGCCGCTGGCGCCCTTGATGGGGCCAACCAGTCCGTTGGCGTTGGCGGCGATGGCGGCCTGCACTTTGGGCTCCATGCCGTAGCGGCCGAAGTAGTAGTCGGTGAAGGCCACGCTGTCGAGGGTGTCGATGGCGACGCCCAGCTTGGTGGCTATCGAGACGATGTCTTTGCCCACCTTGACGGCTTCCTCGGCGGTGGCCATCAGCTTTTCGCCTTTCTTCTCGAGGCGCACGGGCTGCTCAATCATCGGGCGCACCTGGTCGAGGGTGGCATAGCCTTTCTTGAAGATGTCTTTCAGGGCCACGACGACGAACATGCCGTCGCACTCGTATACTTGGTCGGCCACGGTGCCGAGCTTGGTGTCCTCGTTGTAGGCCCACTGCACTATGCTGCGGGCGTTGTTGACGCCGGCGAGGGTGTTCGACATCATGTTGGTGCGGGCGCTGCGCACCTGCAGGTTCTCCTGCTGTGCGGCGGCTTCGAACTCGGCAATGGTGCGGTTGCGGCCGGCAAACATGTTGGCGGTGTTGTAGATGTTGCGGTTGGTGGCTGCCGAGGGAACGATTTCGCGGGTGATGAGGGCCACGCGGTACTTCTTGTCGGCCTTGGTCTTGTCGGTCACTTTCACCACGAAGTAGCCCATACCCTGCGGTTGTTTCACCACGAACACGCCGCCCACGGGGGTGTTGACGATTTGCTCGTTGAGGAAGCCGTAGGCACCGTCGAGCTGCCAGCCCTGGTCGCCCTTGGTATCGGCTTTGGTCTGCTCGTCGCTGTACTGGGCCACGGCTTGCTCGAAGCCGAGCTTGTTGGCTTTGAGCACACCGAGCAGGCTGTCGGCCAGAGCCTTGGCCTGGTCGTCGCTGCGGGTGATGCCGCCACCGGCGTTGCTGTTGAGGATGAAGATGAGCGAGGCGCGCAGCGAGTCGGGGCGCACGGCGGTCTTCATCACTTTGGCCATCTGCCATTCGCTGCCGACCATCATGGGAGCCAGCATGTCGCCTTCCTTGGCGGCGGCTATCTGCTCGTCGAGGGGGGCCTTGAAGCTGGTGGCGTGCACGTACGACGAGTCGTAGCTGCGGTCGCTCTCGGCGTTGACGAAGAAGGTCATCTCGCTATCGGGCACTGCCTGGAACTCGAGCCAGGTCTTGTTGACCTCTTCCTGTATCTTGGCCAGGTCCTCGGGGGTGGGGTTGACGGGGAAGGTGATGAACTCGAGGTCGCGCAGCTCCTCGCGCACCTTGAAGTCGGCACGGTGCTCGTTGTAGTAGTTGGTGAAGTCGGCATCGGCCAGGCTCACCTCGTCGTCGGCGACGCTCGAGAAGGGCATTGCCACGGCACGCACGTTGGCGCTCTGGGCACCGTAGGAGGCCACCTTCTCGGCTATGGCCTTGGGCATGTAGAAGCCGCTATTGATGAGGGTGTTGTACTTCTGGGCCTCGCGGTCGGTGCGCACGGCTTTCTCCAGCTCGACCCACTGCATGCGGCGCAGGGTGTCGATCTGGTCGAAGTTCTCTATCCAATAGTTCACCTGGCGCAGGTCGAACTGGCCGGTCTTCGGGTCGGTAAACTGCTGGCGCACATAGGGGTGTATGAAGATGCCGGTGTACATGTCGCTCAGCTCGGCCGGGGTGACGCGCAGGCCCAGCTTGGCGGTCTGCTCCTCCATGAGGGTCTCTTCGACGAACTGTTGCCACACGTTGTCGCGCAGTTGCTGCTCGACGTCGGCGGGCACCTGGGTGGTCTGCTGCTGCATCTTGTAGTTGTTCTCGCGCTCGGCTACCAACTCGTTGAACCGCTGCGACGTCATTGTCGCGTTGTTGACTCGGCCCACGTCGGGTATGCCGCCACGGTTCTTCGTCAGGTCGCCAAGGATAAAGGCCAAGATGGCTATACCCACTATGGCTACTGCCCAACCAGAATGTTTTCTAATGCTTCCAATAATTGCCATTTTGTTAGTATTTTTATTGTTATTATTACCTGTTTATTGTGCTGACTTCGAGTGCGGTGCATGCAACCACGTGTGCCCGCGGCACTCGCCGTCAAAGATGCAAAGGTACAAACAATTTTTCAACTGGCGAAATTTTTTTTCTCTCCCCATGCTTTTTCCACCTTTCCACCATGCCTTCCTCTCCTGCTCCGGTAGGGTATTTCTTATGTATTTCTTATGTACTTCTTATGTATTTCTTATGTTTTAAACATAAATACAACATAAGAAATACATAAGAAGTACATAAGAACGACCGGAGGGGAAGCGGTGGGGAAGGCTTTCGCGAGGGGCGGAAATCGGGCCCGGCGGCTACCAGATGCTCAGGTAGCGCCCGTCGAGGACCGTGTTGTACTGGTACAGGGGGCAGGGGGTGGCCGAGCCGGTGAGGGGGTTGCCGTAGATGATGTCGAAGCTCGACTGGCAGGTGGGGCAGGTGAGCTTGACGGCATAGTCGCGGTCGTCGGGCACCATGCGCACGTGGTCGAGCGGGCAGGCCATCTCGAAGGCCACGTAGCTGCCTACGGCGTCGCACCGCACTATGATGCCTTTGTAGCCGCGGTTCACGTCGGCCGTGCCGCCCACGGTGGCCAGTATGCTGTAGTCGGCGCTGGCAAGGTCGATGGTGCCGCCCTGTCCGAAGGGGGTGTCGCAGCGGTCGGTGTGGCAGGCCGCCAGCAGCAGCAGGGCTATGAGGGGCAGGCGCTTCATGGTTGCGGGGGGTAGTCGCCGTAGATGGTCTTCATGACCACGGTGGCCACTATCTTCATGGTCGCGGCGTCGACGGCCTGCAGGTCGTCGGTGGTGGTGTGCCAGTGGGTGAAGAAACTGGTGTTGCCGCTGTTCTGCACTATGTCGACCATCGGTATGCCGGCTATCTGGTTCACGTACAGGTGGTCGTCCAGTATGGGGTCGGTCTCCTGGCCTACGAATATGTTGCCGTAGCCCAGGGCGGCGGCGGCGTTCCACAGCTTGTCGGTCAGGCCCGGGGCGTAGTGGCGGCTCACCTGCTCTTTGGTGAACCGGGGCTCGTGGGTGCCCACCATGTCGAACAGCACTCCGTAGACGGCCGTGTAGTAGGGCGTGTGGCGGTTCTGGGCCCAGTGTTGCGAGCCCTTGCACCAGGTGTTGTCCTCGTACACCTCGCTCCATTCGGGCAGCCCCTGGTCCTCGACGTCGAAGAAGATGTAGTCGACGCCCACCGACGGTGGCATGGAGGCCATGGCGCGGGCCATCTCCATCAGCACCGCCGCGCCCGAGGCGCCGTCGTTGGCACCTGGCACGGGCTTGCGCTGGTTGGCCTCGTCGGGGTCGTGGTCGGCCCAGAGGCGGCTGTCCCAATGGGCCGCCAGCAGCACGCGGCGCGTGGCCGAAGGGTTGGTCGACGCCACGATGTTGCGCCCCGGCACCCGCCGGCCGTCCCACAGCGTGGTGTGGAAATCCTGCACCACCACCGTGTCGCACCAGCGCCCCATCTGCGCCGCAATCCACTGTCCGCAGCGCTCCCAGGCCGGCGAACCGGGCGTGCGGTTGCCGAAGGCAAGCTGCGAAGCTACGTACTGGTAGGCCGAGTCGGCGCTGAAATCGGGCACCGCCACCTGGCCATAGTCCACCGCGGTCGCCGTGGCGACCGTGGTCTCTTTATGCTTGCAGCCTGCCAGCGCAAGCAGGCAGGCTGCAATGATTGCTACTCGTTTCAAAGCAAAAGTCTATAAACGGTACTACTTGATGCGCTCGGCATACTCGCCGGTGCGGGTGTCCACCTTGATGCGCTCGCCCTCTTTGATGAACAGGGGCACGCGCACCTGCACGCCGGGCTCCACGGTGGCGTCCTTCATGGCGTTGGTGGCGGTGTTGCCGGCAAAGCCGGGCTCGGTGTAGGTCACCACGGTCTCGATGAACGGGGGCAGCTCGCAGATGAGCGGCGTCTCGGTGTCGGCCTCGACGGTTATCTCCACGTACTGGCCGTCTTTCAGGAACTGGGGCGCGTTGATGATGGCTTCCGGTATATAGATCTGCTCGTAGGTCTCGGTGTGCATGAACACGTGCATGTCGCCCTCCTTGTACAGGTAGGTGTACGGGCGGCGCTCCACGCGCACAATGTCGATCTTGGCTCCGCTGGGGAAGGTGTTCTCCAGCATACGGCCGGTCTTCACATTGCGCATCTTGGTGCGTACGAAGGCGGCTCCCTTGCCGGGTTTCACATGCAGGAACTCAACGATGGTGTAGATGTCGTTGTTGAAATTAATGCACAGGCCGTTTTTGATGTCGGTGGTTGTTGCCATAAAATACTTGATGTTTTATTTGTTACTATTGTTCTTCTTCTTCTCTTCTGCCAGCAGCAGGGTCAGCCGCCTCAGGTCGTCGCGCAGCTGGTCGTTCTCCTCCTCGCAGGCGCGGTAGCGGTGGCGGTCCATCATCCAGCGGCAGAAGATGGCCAGCGCCAGCACCAGCATCGTAAGCGCCACACCCTGCGACTTCATCAGGAAGTAGATGGCGGTGGCGCCGAGTATCAGCACATACGAGGCAATTTCATATACCTTAATGGCGGTTTTGTGGCTCATTTTGATGAGATTTGAGGCTGCAAAGATACAAACATTTTGGAAATAGGCGGCAAAAATATTCACCGCCTACCAATAAAGTGTGTATAATCAGCCGGTTGCTCTACCTCACCACCACTGCTTTACGTGCCGCCACACCGTCCACCAGCACCACATAGGTGCCCGATGTGGGCGCTTCGAACACAACCCTGTCGTACAAGCTTCTACGGGTGGCCACGAGCCGCCCCACGCTGTCGTACAGCTGCACCTTGTGGCCCTCGACGCCGCCCACGGCGATGCTGCGGCCCTCGACGCCGATGCTTATCACCATGGCGCTACGGTCGTCGATGCCCGTCGGGTCTGTCAGGTAGATGGTGTCGTGCACGGTCACGACTATGGTGTCGTGGGTGGCGCACAGCGTGTCGTAGTAGTACACCACCGAGTCGCTCTGTATTATATTGTACACCGTGCTGTCGACCACGACGATGTTGTACTGCACGCTGTCCCTGTACTCAATATTATATTCCACAGTGTCGTGAACAACCACAGTGTCGTACACAGTGATGGTGTCTTGGTATCGTTCGCCGGTGGCAATGAAGATAGCCGTTATGGAGGTATCTCGTGTTACCGCCAATGTGTATGGGTTGTTGAGCATGCCGTTGCTCCAGTGCGAGAAGTGATAGCCACTGTAGGCGGTGGCTGTAAGAGTGGCTGCCGAGGGATAGGTATAGGTGCCACTGCCAGCTACGGTGCCATGGGCCACATCGTCGACCTGCGCCGAAACTGTGTAGGTGTTGATGTCGAAGTAAGCTTGTAGTGTCATGTCCCGGGTGATAACAACCGACTGTGGATTGTCGTAGTAGTAGCTATAGGTGTATCCAGAGCTGAGCCAGTAGGCTAAGTGATAGTGCTCGGCAGGAATGGCCACGATTTCCACGGTGTCGCCATAGCTGTATGTGCCTGCACCTACGACCGTCCCTAAAGAGTTGTCGAAACTGGAAAGGGTTAGTGTAAATAAGTCCGGTTCGTACACTGCGGTAAACGATGTGTCGCTTGTGACGACAATCAGACGCGGATTAGTGCTGTCGCCGTCGCCCCAGTGAGAGAAGTGGTAGCCGTAGTTGGGCACGGCCTCTATCATGGTCTCCAGCATATAGTATTCGAAGACTGTATCGGCCAATCCTCTTCCATCTATGTTCGGGAGCAGTGAGACTTCGAAGAGTTCCCTGTCGAAAACAGCCTCTATTGCGATATTGCCTAGGGCCTGAACCATGGCGGTGCTGTCTTCGACCATGTCAATAGCCATCAGCTGAGTGCCTTGATAGCGATATATATTCCAATGCGAGAAGTGGTAGCCATAGTGAGGTGTGGCAGACAGTGTGGCGCTGTCGCCGTATGCTACGGCGGTGTCTCCTGCGATAGTTCCTTTGGTGCTGTCGTAGGTGATATACACGGCAAAGGTATCTTTGGTATAATATGCGGTGAACAGCGTGTCCTGTGTCAAGGCAATTACCCGGGGGTTGTTGGTGTCGCCGTCGTTCCAATGCGAGAAGCGGTAGCCATAGTCGGGAGTGCTCATTATTGCCACCGTAGTGGGGTATTCATATTCCCCATCTCCAGAGCAGGAACCAGACCCCGTAGTATTGTCAGACACAAGGGATATGGTGTATATGTCGGGCAGGAAGCTGGCATAATAGGTCTGTGACTCAGTAGCCTTGACCCGTAGTGTATCGTCGTATGATATGGTCACGATACTATTACCATAGTATCCGGTATTGTTTATTTTGTACCATCTTTCGAAATGGTAACCGTGGTTGGCCACGGCAACCAGGGTCGCGGTGTCGAGGTAACTTACATAGCCATTACCAAGCACATATCCCATGTCGCTTTCTTCGACGAGGCCTGATATATAGAACTCCTGCTTTGAGAAGTAGGCCGTTATTGAGCTGTCGCCCTCCAAGTGCAGTGTTCTGCTACTGCTGTAGTCTCCATCGCTCCAATGTGAGAACACATAGCCATAATCGGACGATGCAGATACTGTAACTGTAGAATCACATGCTACATAGTTGCTGTAGTCTACATACCCATTGCTTTCTGCGTTGGCCGTAAAACTGAACCCCAAGGCCTCTTGAAAAGAATAGTTGATTCCCCAGCGGCCGAGATAACTGTTTTGTGTTCCACATGGGATATAGATTGTTGGCTGACAGTTGGTGAATGGAGGATGGCTCTGGATAATGCTTGGGGGAACACTACGCTTGAATATTACGGAATTTAAATTGTAGGATGATTCAAAGACAGACTCCCCTAATGCCGACACACTATTGCCGATGATTGCTTTTGTCAAACTATAGCAATAAGCGAATGCATAGTAATCTATATTTGATACAGCATCAGGTATTATCAGTTGGGGCAAGTTTGTGCCATAGAATGCGAAATGGGCAATGTTTACAATTGACTCGGGAAGTACTATGCCAGACGACAGATTGCATTGGAAAAAGAGAGACTCAGCTATAAAACACAGTGAGTCTGACAAGACGACTTCGTTTAGCGACGAACAGTTCTTAAAAGCACTCGCTCCTATGTTTGTTACGGAGTTTGGTATGTTTATGGCATAAAGGGTACTGCAACCTTCAAAGGCAGAATTGCCAATGGTTTTCAATCCATTTGAGAAGCCCACGGATGATAGATTGGCACAGTTCTGGAATGCAGACACCCCTATTGATGTTACCGAGGGGGGGATAATCACAGTCGTCAGACCCCCCATGCCTTTGCATAGATAATCCGGAATCTCTTTTACGCCATCCCCGATAATAACCTCTGTTATACTTCCGCAGCCGGTGAACACTCCTTCCACCCCAGAGCAATGCTCTGCATTGAAATAGACTGTTGTAAGGCTTAAGCAGTTGGCGAAGCATCCACTTTGCAGCGACTCTACCGATTCCGGAATAATAATGTTTGCAATGCTGTAGCAGTCCTTGAATGCGTTGCTTCCAATGCTTTTGAGTGAGTCGGGCAGGTTTATCGTGCTCAAGCTTACACATTCACTGAATGCATTGGCCGCTATCGTGTTCAAGTTACTTCCTAGTTGTACCGATGTCATGTTTTCGCATCCATAGAATGCATATTGGCCTATATATTTCACCTCGTTTGGTACTACAACTGCCGACAGCGACGCATCGGCTGCAACCAGACTGTCTTTGCTGCTGCTGGTGTAGTAAAGCCCATCTTCATAATAGCTGTTCAGATTGATGGCTCCCCATGGTGAGCCTGTTGCAGAACCGTCGTAGCTCACTGATTTCATTTGGGTAAAGGCACCGCTGTATATTGCTGTCACTGTCGCTGGCACTATAAGATTTGTTATTCCCCAGCATTTGCCGAATGCCATTTGCCCAATGGTGGTCACAGATGACGGTATACTTACCGATGTCAATCCATCGCATTCATAAAAGGCATAGCTCCAGATTCCTGTCACATCGTAGGTAATATCACCGTTGCTGACAACCGAAGGGATAACGAGATCTCCTGTCGGTTTCGTCCAGGATCCCCAGTAAGTGTTCGAGGTCGACGATGGGAAACAGACCCACGCTTCTCCGTTGCGAATGGTGTAGTACAGCGTTTGTCCGCTCGGTGCTACTGCTGAGAATGCGGCAGCGTTGACAACTGTCGGCATGACGAGGAATGTCACTAAAAGTGCAAAAAATAGTTTTCGTTGTTTCATGGTATGTCGGTTGTATATGATTTCTCTGTAATGAAATAGAAAAGGCATGAGGCTATGCACTCATATCGTCTTCTTTGAGGTATCGCCAAACACCTTTCACGGAACGAATTATTTATGGAACATATCTCACGCCTGATGATATGCCTTGGAATGCATATACAACCAAGCGAAGCTTTATGTTCAATTCCTCCGTGAGTAATGGCGATATTTTCAAAGAAAGGATATTGTCACAATGCTTTTCTTGCTAAGACCTACATCGCTCTCGTAAGTCGGTGCAAAAGTACCAACTTTCTGCGACATGGCAAAATTTTATTTCCCCCGATGGGAAAAAAGTGCTATCTTTGTGGCATGCTTATAAATCCTGAATAATGGAAAAGAGTCTGACTATCAGCTATCGCGAGTATGCCGACTGCAACAGTCTCGCCCCCGACGACCGCCGGCTGCTCGACCTCGCCATCGCCGCCACCGACTCGGCCTACGCCCCTTACTCGCATTTCCGCGTGGGGGCCGCCCTGCGTCTGGCCGACGGCACCACGGTCTGCGGGTCGAACCAGGAGAACGCCGCCTACCCCTCGGGCCTCTGCGCCGAGCGCACCGCCATCTTCGCAGCCTCGGCCCAACGGCCCGACCTGCGCGACTACCACACCCTGGCCATCGTGGGCCGCAACCCCCAGGGCTCGCTGTGCCAGGCTTCGCCCTGCGGCGCCTGCCGCCAGGTGCTGCTCGAGTACGAACAGCAGCAGCACCACCCCCTCCGCCTGCTCTGCTACCTCGACGGTGGGCGCGTGCGCGAGCTGCATTCGGTCGCCGACCTTATGCCGTTCGCTTTCGAGATGTAAATCAATTCACTGTGTGACCGAACACTATCGGTATGTTGCCCGCGAAGAGCTTCACCGCCATCGCCAGGAGCACCACGCCGAAGAACTTGCGGAACACGTACACGAGGTCGGTGCCCAGCCACCGCTGCAGGCGGTCCAGGTACTTTATTACCAGAAAGTCAATCACTATGTTCAGCAGCAGGCCGATCATGATGTTCACATCGGAGTATTCGGCCCGCAGCGAGATGAGGGCCGTGATGGCGCCCGGACCGGCTATCAGCGGGAAGGCCACCGGCACGATGCTTGCTCCCGACGACGAGGCTTCGTTTTTGATGAACTCGTGGCCCGTGATCATCTCCAGCGACAGTATGAACAGCACCGCGGCGCCGGCCACTGCAAACGACGGCGCGTCGATGGAGAAAAGCCTCAGCACCGCGTCGCCCACGAAGTAGAACACCACGAACAATCCCAGCGCCACCGCCGTGGCCTGCAGGGGCTTTATCTTCTTGCCTTGCTCCCTCATCGACAGGAAGATGGGTATCGAACCGGTGATGTCGATTATGGCAAACATCACCAGGAAGGCACTGAAAATCTCGACTAAACTGATTTGCTGTAACATATCCTCTTGTTGTTTTCTTGTTTCCGCTCCTTGTGCGCCGCGCTGCGGTGGTGCGTCCATGGTCTGTGCCGCACGGTTTCGTGGTCGCTTTTTGTGGCGTTTTCTCGGTAATATGCTGTGCTGCCGTGCATTGTGTGGATGCCGCTCCCCCAAAGCGCTCTGCAAATGTACAAATATTTCCGAAATCGGCCGCCATATTGGCCCAAAATATTTCGATAAAATGGTATAAACCAGGTATAAAGAACGGCATATCTTCATAATGCGCTGTGAACCAGTCCTTCTCCGCATCCCCTCCGGTTCCGGTAGGGTATTTCTTATGTACTTCTTATGTATTTCTTATGTATTTCTTATGTTTTAAACATAAATACAACATAAGAAATACATAAGAAGTACATAAGAACTACCGGAGAGGATGGCTTTGGGAAGCGGTGGTGGCAAGGCAGTCGTCCGAAGCGAGGCGGAGGAGTGGTGAAAGGGGTTTCTCTGTGACCTCGGCCAACGCTCCGACGAGGGGCGGATGGGGTCCATACACAAATACTGGCGGGGACAAATTATTTTGCTTTTCCCAAGCCTCAGTGTCTCAGCCGTGTCGCGCCTCTATCTTCTTCCATCCTTCTTCCTATCTCCTTAAATTATTTTTCGGCGATATACAATATATATTGTACCCTGCCGTTATATGGGCAGATTGTATTTCAAAGAGCATTTCGACTATGGCAACACTCTATCAAGGCATCAATGGACCCCTCAGCGGGAGGGTCGGCACGGTGGTGGGATACATGTGGAAGCAGCGCGCCTGCCTGCGCACCTACCGCAGCCACATCAACTATCCCAACACGGCCAGCCAGCAGCAGCAGCGCGACTGGTTTGTGGCCATGGTGCGCTTCGCGGCCCAGGCCAAGCAGGCGCTGCGGCTGGGGCTGCGCCAGGTGGCCGACGAGGCTGGTATGACCGAGGGCAACTACTTCGTTATGAAGAACAAAGCCTGCTTCGGCCGCAACCGCGAGGCCGCCGAGGTCGACTACGGCCGTCTGCAGCTGGCCGAAGGGCCGGCCGCCGACGTCTACTTCCGCCAGGCCAGGTTTTGCGACAACGAGGTGGTAGAGGTTGAGTTCGAGAAGAATACGGTCTTCAGCCGCGCCAATGGCGACGACCGCGTCTACCTCTACGCCTATGCGCCGGCGCTGGGCTCGGGGGTTCTGTCGGCTCCCGCCGAGCGGCGTTCGAGGCGCGTCGCCATGCGGCTGCCCGAGCAGTGGAACGGCCTCGAGGTGCACCTCTACGGCTTTGTCGTCGACCGCAGCGGCAGGCCCTCCAACTCGACCTATGTCGGCGTGGGCAGGGTGAACTGCTACGAGGAGCGTGGCCGCTATATACCGTTGAATAAGAACTGGAACGACTTTGTGAACATGGCCAACGAGGCCAATGTCGAGGCCACCGCCGCACCGACCGCCGACCGGCCGGCCGACGACCTCGTGTTGCCGGTCGTCGACATCTTCGGCGACCCGCCCGAGGTGCCATAAAAACGGCCTGCCGGCAAGGGGTTGCCAAGGGGGCGGAAAACGCATTGTTTCGTGGCCGAACACCATATTTTATATGGCGAGGCACAGTGCGGCGGCTTATTTTTAGTCCGTCGTACCGATTTGTATATTAGTTTGTTGCGTTGTACTTCCCGCCTGGGGGAAAGATTTTATTTTGGTACATGAAAAAAAAGTAGTACTTTTGCACCCTCAAAAAAGGGAGAATTGTCGCCTTTTTGATGACTCAGTAGCTCAGTAGGTAGAGCACAACACTTTTAATGTTGGGGTCCTGGGTTCGAGCCCCAGCTGGGTCACACCAATGGATGGTCAGGAGAGACAACTGACTCAGTAGCTCAGCAGGTAGAGCACAACACTTTTAATGTTGGGGTCCTGGGTTCGAGCCCCAGCTGGGTCACATTGGAATGCGGAGGTTGAAGGTTAGAGACCGGGACACGTTGTCCTCTTTAACCCTCAACCTCCTGCTTTTAAAATAGCAAACCGTCATGATGCGTCTCCGTATAGTGCTGATAGTATGTGTTGTGGCTGCTGCTCTGTACAATGTGCCGGCTAGGGCTCAGCAGGGGCAGGAGCAGTTGGCGGCATACTATTTCGACCATGGCGAGTACAGCCAGGCAGCACAGCTCTACGAGACGCTGTACGGCAAAACCTCGAACAAGTTCTACTATCAGCGACTGCTCGCAACCTACACGGGGTTGGGCGAGTATAAGGACGCTGTACGTCTGGTGGAACGACGCATCAAGAACAACCCCAAGGACCTGTATCTGCATGTCGACCTGGGTTCTGTCTACCTGCGGCAGAAGCAGGAGAAGAAGGCATTGAAGTGCTTCGACAAAGCCATCGACGCCATTACAGGCAACCTGCAGCCAATACCCGACCTGGTCCAGGCCTTCCTAGGCGCCGGCCGGGCCGACTATGCGGCTCGCACCTACCTGACCGCCAGAAGCAAGACCAAGAACAGGCACCTTTATTTCAACGAACTGGTAGGCGTCTACCAGCAGATGGGTAACTACGAGGCGATGACGGCCGAGTACTTCGATCTGATCGACAACCAGTCGGGCATGCTCAAGAGTGTGCAGGTGTCGATGCAGCGCGCGCTGTCCGAGGCGCCCGACGGCCGCCTCTCGGCCGGCATACGCCGCGAACTGGTCAACCGCGTGCAGGAACATCCTGACAACAAGAACTATCTGGAGATGATGATATGGTTCTCGCTCCAGGAGAACGATTTTGCCTTCGCCCTCGAACAGGCCGAGGCCGTCGACGCTCGCCTGCCCGAGTTTGGCGGCCCCCAGGTGCTGCGCGTGGCGCAGATTGCCCAGAACAACGGCGACATCGATGTGGCGGCTGCCGGCTACCGCTACCTCCAGGGCAAAGGCAAGGACTCCCCCTTCTACTTCGACAGCAAGGTGGGGGAGCTGCAGGTGGATTTTGCCCGTATCAATCACAACTACACCCTTGATAGCAAGAGTATTGCACAGCTAAAAGGCAAGTACCTTGCCACCTTCGACGAGCTGGGCAAGAACGAGCGCACCATACCGCTCATGCGGAACTATGCCACCCTGATGGCCTACCACGCCGACGACGCGCAGGCGGCCGTAGACATACTCGACGATGTACTGGAGATACCTCGCCTCAAGGCTTCGTTGCGCGACGAGGTGAAACTCGAGCTGGGCGACCTGCTGCTGTTTGTCGGTCAGACGTGGGACGCTTCGCTGCTCTACATGCAGGTCGAGAAGGCCAACAAGGACGACGTGCTCGGAGCGCAGGCCAAGTACAAGAATGCCAAGCTCTCATACTATAACCACGATTTTGAATGGGCCAATTCTCAGCTGAAGGTTCTCAGGTCGTCGACCAGCAAACTCATCGCCAACGACGCCATGGAACTCTCGCTGCTTATATCTGACAACATGGAAGATGACAGCACCTACGGCATGCTTTCTCTCTTCGCCGATGCCGACCTGCTGCTCTACCGCAACATGCTCGACTCGGCATGGGATGGCTACGAGGCCGTGAGCCGGCAGGTGCTCTCGCACCCTCTGTTCGACGAGGTGCTGATGCGCAAGGCACAAATACGCATGAAACAAGCACGTTACGCCGAGGCCGACAGCCTACTGCAGCGCCTTGTAGACTTCTATCCAAACGATATTACGGCCGACGATGCACTGATGGCTATGGCCGAGCTGAACGAACAAAAGCTGAACAACGTGGCCAAGGCCCGCGAGTGCTACGAGCGTCTGCTGCTGGATTATCCATCGAGCCTGTATGTCGATCAGGCGCGTAAACGTTACAACGCATTGAAGACAAAATGAACGAGGTCAGAGCCAAGAAATTCCTGGGACAGCATTTCCTCACCGACGAGTCCATCGCCAAGCGCATTGTCGACAGCCTGTCGTCCGATGTCGATGCTTTGCTGGAGATTGGGCCGGGCATGGGGGTGCTTACCAAGTACCTGATAACAAGAGGTGATACACACTTCCGTGTGGTGGAGATAGACCGCGAGAGTGTGGCTTGGCTCCACGAGCACTACCCCTCGCTCGATGTCATCGAGGGCGACTTCCTCAAGCTTGATGTGTCTGCGTTGTACGACGGGTCGTTTGCCATCATAGGCAACTTCCCGTACAATATTTCATCGCAGATTCTTTTCAAGGTCTTCGACCTTCGTTCCCAGGTTGTTGAGGTAGTGGGCATGTTTCAGAAAGAGGTGGCCGAGAGGGTGGCCGCGGGACCCGGAAGCAAGACCTACGGCATCTTGTCGGTCCTGCTGTCGGCTTTCTACGATATTGAGTATCTGTTTACCGTCAGCGAGAACGTCTTCAACCCGCCGCCCAAGGTCAAGTCGGCTGTCATTAAGTTGCGCCGCAACGATGTAAAAGCCTTGGAATGCGACGAGAAGCTGTTTGTGCAGGTGGTCAAGGCCGGTTTCAACCAGCGCCGCAAAACCCTGCGCAACGCCCTCAGGACACTCGGCCTGCCGCTCGACAATGTGGACGCTACACTCCTGGCCAGCCGGGCCGAGCAACTTTCGGTGGCACAATTTATTGAAATAACCAAAACACTGCAACAATGCTTATAGCAGCCTATATCGTCCTCGCCATAGCATTTGGCATCAATCTGATGCTCCTTTTCCATCGCTGTATGTCGGCGGTGCAAATCCGACTGTCGCACGGCTTGGTGGCGACCTTCATGATTGTGGCTATCCAGACTGGTTTGTTCATGCTGGGCATGTTGTTTGGTAACCTGCTCCGCTTCGAGTTGCCGGAACAAACAGATGCTTTCGCGCGCACCAATGCGCTTGTATGTATGGGACTTACGGTGTTTGTGGCTGTACGTTCATTGCTGCCGTATTTACGTCGCGAGCCGCGGCTGCCACTATTCAAGATAGCATTGTGGATGCCTGTAGTGGGCATGGCATTGGCCACTGGCATAAATCATTTCCTGCTGGGGCTGGGGTGTGGCTTTGTGGCTTCGCTTTCGGCTGATTTCCACAAGGTGCTTTGGCCGATGCTGGTTCTCCAGTTCCTGATTGGTTATTGGGGACTTATGCTTGGCAGACAGAAAGTGAAAATCCGTCCCCGCCGATGGGAGGTGGTGGTGGTGGTGCTTATGATTGGTGTCGCCGTGGCGGCAGTGGTCAACTCCTGAATATCTTCATCTGGCAGTTCTTGCAGTCGAATTCCAGCCGGAATTTGCGGTTGAGGTTCCGCAGATAAAGTGTCTCGTTGGGTCTTATCTTGACGGTGGGTTGATGGGTGTTCTTGTCTTTCAAGCAACAGCCCAGCTCATAGCGAAGACAGTAGCGTGTGGTCATCAATGCTACCCCGTCGAAGTTCCCTGTTTGTTCCGGTCCGCGCTGTAACGACTTAACACCATGCTTTTTGTAGAAGTCTTCTGACTTCTGGTTGACAATATTGGCGCTATAGTTCAGTTCGGTTTCGAAATAGGGCTCGTGTCGGTCTATATGCACTGTATCTGTAGGACGGAACCTATTGATTCTATGCTCGGTGAGCTGTTCTATAGCTTGGCGCCGCAGTTCGTTCAGCAGCGAGGCGGGGATGAAGTATTGGCCATTGGTGGCATCCTTCACGTCGAGGCACTCAAACGGAGTGTTGCCCAGTTTCGACAGCTGCTTTGCGATAGTGGCTATGGCGTGTTCGGGTTTGTCCGAGGGAGTGTGTTCGGCAGTAAGGTGTTGCTTTACAGATAATCCGTCGACATCTTTCATTTCGAGGCAGAAACCGTCGGGAGTCGCGCTGAACAGCAGTTCTACTCCTACCTTCCGGTCGGCAGTGTGGCCCTGAAGGGTTTTCTCAAACCGCTGGTCGTTGTTGCGCCACAGCTTCGTGCCAGTCTTTATGTTCGGCATACGGTTGGGTGTGACTGTCTTTTGGTGCACATCGTTCACCAGAAAGCCTTGTAGCTGACCTTCGCTATCGAAGTAGCATAGTCCGTCGCCATTACTGAAGGTCTCGCTGCTTTCTATTGTGATGGTCTGTCGCCCCACGGCAGAGACTTTGCCCACGTATTTGCCGACCGACTTCTGGGTGGCGAGCGACGCCATGGGATGTCTGTCCTGCAGGAAGTAGTCTGTATAGCCTCGGTTGAAGGTCTTTTCTACGTCGGGGGTGAAGTAGAAAGTAACTCGTCCGGCCGACGCCGGGGTATGTTCCCCCATGAAGGTGTCGAGCAGTTGGCGGTAATGGGCGGTGACGTTCTTCACGTAGCTCAGATCTTTCAGACGGCCTTCTATCTTGAACGACGAAATACCTGCAGCTATCATGGAACCAATGTGTTGGCTGGCGTTAAAATCGCGCAGCGAAAGCAGGTGTCTGTCGTGCAATATCTCTTCGCCGGCCCCGTTGAGCAGGTCGTAGGAACTGCGGCACGGCTGCGAACAGCAACCTCGGTTGCCGCTGCGTTGGTTGAGGAAATGGCTCATATAGCACTGGCCGCTGTAGCTTACGCAGAGGGCGCCATGGACGAATGCCTCGAGGTCGATACTGGTGGCTTGGCGTATCGCTTCCATCTGCTGCAACGAGGTTTCACGGGCCAGTATGACGCGCTTGAAGCCCACTGATTCCATGAACTTTATCCTCTCTATTGAAGCGTTGTGGCACTGTGTGCTGGCGTGCAGTTCGACTGGCGGCAGGTCGCACTCCAGGAGACCCATGTCTTGCAGGATGATGGCGTCGACCCCTATATTGTACAGCTGGCGGATCATGGCTACGGCATCCTCTATCTCGTTGTCGAAGAGGATGGTGTTTACCGTGGAGAATACTTTGGCGCGGTAGAGGTGGGCATATCTTACCAGCGCCTCGATATCGGCGAGGGTATTGGTGGCGGCCACGCGTGCACCAAAGGCCGGCGCTCCGATGTAGACGGCGTCGGCCCCGTGGTTTATGGCTTCACAGCCGTAGGTGAGGTTCTTGGCAGGTGCCAGCAGCTCGAGTTCCATACTGATAACGTGATTGATACTGTATTGATACCACGTGGTATCGTTTTGCAAAGATAGTATTTTTTTAGCATATAGAGTCTTGGCAGCGTAGGAAAGGTTCCTTTATTCTTTTCACTAATAAGACCATGTTGCATTTCTTTTAAGACTACGCTTTTCGACCTTGGCAAGACCTTGCATAGAGCGTGCCCCGACAATGCCTCGACCATGCCCCGAGCATGCTTAAAGTCGGTAATAAGTTAATGATAAGTAACCAACAAAATCACGTTCTTCACTTGTTCCGTTGTTGGCGTTATATGCATACCGGGACTTATCTCCAAGCAATTCAATTTGTCCCCCCTTTCTCGTTCTTATTATGTTGTTTCGTTTTTTTTCGTAATTTTGCAAGATTAAAATGGATGGTGGCAGAATATATATCGCTATAGACCTCAAGTCTTTCTACGCCTCGGTGGAGTGCGTGGAGCGCGGTCTTGACCCCCTGCAGACCAATCTGGTGGTGGCCGATCCGACGCGGACCAACAAGACCATCTGCCTGGCAGTATCGCCTTCGCTCAAAGCATACGGCATTTCGGGACGTGCGCGTCTGTTCGAGGTGGAGGAACGGGTCAACGAAATCAATATGGAGCGTCTGTGCTTCTCGCCAGCAGGCACGTTCACAGGCTGTTCTTATATGGACCCCGAAGTGAGAAACGACGGTAATCTGAAACTCGACTATATCGTGGCACCACCAAGGATGGCCTATTACATGCAGTATTCGTCGCGAGTGTATGACGTGTATCTGCGCTACTTCTCGGCCGACGATATATACGTTTATTCGATAGACGAGGTGTTTATAGATGCCACCAACTACCTGGCTACATATAATCTCACCCCTCGTGAGCTGACCACGGCAATAGTGAGTGATGTGCTTCGCGATATAGGCATCACTGCCACTGCCGGTATCGGCACCAACTTGTACCTGTGCAAGGTGGCCATGGATATCGTGGGCAAGCATGTGGCGGCTGACAAGGATGGCGTGAGGATTGCCGAGCTTGACGAAAAGAGCTACCGCCGACAGCTTTGGAATCATCGTCCTCTTACCGACTTCTGGCGCATCGGACGAGGTACTGCTCGAAGGCTTGAGGCCAATGGTATGCTGACTATGGGCGATGTGGCACGTCGCTCGTTGACAGATGAAAATTTGTTCTACAGGCTCTTCGGCGTTGGCGCCGAGTACATAATTGACCATGCATGGGGCTGGGAACCGGTAACTATGGCTGCCGTAAAATCTTACCGTCCACAGAATCATTCGCTCAGCTCAGGGCAGGTACTTCAGGAACCATACGACACAAAGAGGGCTCGTGTGGTTGTGCGGGAGATGGCCTATAATATGGCTCTCAGTTTGGTGGACAAAAACCTTGTTACCAAGCAGCTGGTACTGATGATAGGCTATGATACCGAAAGTTTGACCGAAGGCACATACGATGGTGAGGTGGTGACCGACTTCTATGGCAGGGCAGTACCTAAGCATGGACACGGCACGGCCAATTTGAAGGCTTATACTTCGTCGTCAAGACTCATCTCTCAGGCTGTCGTCGACATCTACGACTGTATCGTCGATAAAAGCCTGCTTGTGCGTCGTCTCAATGTGGCGGCGATGGTTGTCGGCAGAGATAAAGCCAAGGACAAAGAACCCAGCAAGCAGTTGGCTTTGTTTGTCGACAACGAGGCCCAGGTCGCCGCCGAAAATGCCGAGCAGGCAACACTCGAGAGAGAGTTGCGTATGCAGAAAGCAGCATTGGCCATCAAGAAGAAGTACGGTAAGAACGCCATATTGCGTGGTACCAATTTCGAACAGGGGGCTACCGCCCGAGAGCGTAACCGACAGATAGGAGGACACAAAGCATGACTGACGACTACAGCGACATACTGGACTTGGAATATACTGGAGTGCGTCACCATGCCCGTACCCCCGTCGAAGGGCGCGCTGTGATTATGTCGGCTTTCGACGCACTGAGTGGTCTGGGCGACAAGATGAAACAAACCGCCGCCGAAGCCACTATACGTGGGCTCGACGACGGATATTCTGACCTCGAAGAGTGGGCTTGACCGCTACCGCTCGCGTATCACTTCGCCGTGGTCGTCGACAATCTGGCGGTAGAACCAGGCGGGGTAGGGTGGCTGCTGAGGGAAGCGTACCACGCCGGTCTCGGTGGTCTCGATGCGACCATTGTTTTCATGCTTTATGTTGCCGTCGATGTATTTCATAAGTAGCAGTTGGTCCAGCTCGTGCCAGCGGCGCATCATGCGTTCGGCGTGGCTGTTGCTGAAAAGGTTCAATTGACTTACCAGCCGGTTCTCGTTTTCTTCGTTGGCCCAGCGCTGTGAGTGTTTTTCTTCGTCGGTGACGAAGCCACTCTCCAACTCCTGCTGTACCTTAATCACATCTTGAATCATGGCATCGTAGCGCAGGTAGCAGAAGTTGCTTACGCGGTTGAAGAGCCAGAAAGCGGCTGTCTCGCTGTAGCGGCTCATGCTGCCGTTCCCTTCTTCGAAGCATACGGGCACTTGGGTGCAACCACAGTAGACGGGGCAATAGACGGTGGAATAGGTGTCGTCGACGCCGAACCAGATTATGCCACCTAGTTTGGAGGGTAGCCAGGAACGGCATTGTGCCACAAACGAGAAGCCTGTTTGCTGTGTGCTTATGGCGCGTTCGTGGACGTATTTTCTGCCGTCGACTTCGAAGTCCATGGGACGCCAGCGGTAGGGGCAGTGGAAGGGGCCTGCGCCTACGTCCTGTGTCATATCCATGGGTGTGCCTTCGAAGTGGTCGCGCATCAATGTCATGCAGTCTTGTACGCCAAGTTTGCGGTTTGGTTTTACCCATAGGGGCAGGCGTTCGGCTTTGGCATTGCCCATGGCATAGGCCTGGTAGCGCTCCATGTCGTCGGCACAGCGGCGGAACATGGAGTAAACGCGAGCTTCGCAGGCACGAAGGCCTGAGAAGGTCAGTGGATTGTAGGTGTCGGCGAATGAGAAGTCGGCATCGGTGCCACGGTACCAGCCTTTACGCCGTGCGTAGTCGGCCACGTCGTAGCTGTATATGCAGTCTACGTCCTTGTCATCTATCTGCTTCAGGTTTTTACTGCTAAGACTCTTTCCTCTTTTCTCATCCCGTTTTCCATTTTCCCACGGGAAGGTGGTGATGCGTGCCTGGTTGGCATGTCCGCTTATGTAGCCATCGGGTACACGGCGTGCCACCCATACGGCGCCTTTCTCGTCGCATTTTGAGGCTATCTCGTATATCCACACCTCGTTGGGGTCGGCCAGTGAGAAGGTCTCGCCGCCGTCGGCATAGCCATAGGTGGAGACCAACTCGTGCATGACTGCTATTGCTTCGCGGCATGTCTTGGCGCGTTGCAGGGCTACGTAGATGAGGTTACCGTAGTCTATGCCGGTAGGACTGCCTTTCTCTATCTCTTTGCGGCCACCCCAGGTGGTTTCTCCAATGGCCAGTTGATGTTCGTTGATGAATCCTACTACCTGGTAGGTATGTGCTGGTTGTGGGATTTCAATCTGGAACTTCAGTGAGCCGTAGTTGTAGAGCCGCAGAGTCTCGCCTGGCTTATGGTCGGCAGCGGGACAGTAGCGTAGTTGGCCGTAGCGCGTGTGGCTGTCGGCGGCATAGGTGATGAACGTGCTACCGTCGGTGGTGGCACCCTTCGACACGATTAGGTTGGTACATGCCGGTGCGGCGGTGGCCACGGTCAGCATCAGCAAGAGGATTGTACGTTTCATTTCTTTCAAATTTTGACTGCAAAATTACGAAAATTTCGGCATATCAATTATTTTTAGTACTTTTGCAAAGGAAATGAAACATAAAACGAACATATTTGTATCCACTATCATGCTGACACTAATGCTGTTTGGGGCATCGGGAGTGTCGGTGGAGAAGTGTTCGTGCACAGGGCGTGTAATGCTGACAATACCGGCCGACATGGGGTGTTGTCCAGGGGAGAATGGATGTATGACAGTGAAGACAATACATCTTTCTGATTATGTACCCTCGATGACAGCACATGTTGATATGCCGTTGCAGCCTTTTATGTTTTCCCTTTTTTCATCTTACAACTATGAATCGCAGACTCCTGCCATCAGGCATATGGGGTCGCCAAATGCCGCTGCTCCTCCGGGATGCACGGCGAATACTGTTACTGTACTGAGAGTCTGATTACAATGCATTAATGTGTGAATTGGTTAATGTATTATAGTAATTAGATAATCGAACAATCATGATAAAAAGATATTTTGTCGCCAGTCTCTTTGTGCTGGTGACCATAGGTGTCGGAGCACAGACTGACACTGCACGTAGCCGTACGTTGGAGGAGGTCTCAATCCAGCAGCGCAAGGTAGATGGTGTGTCGCGTATGGGTGGCGCACAAAACGGTTTAGAAATAGGACAGGATGAGCTCTTCAGGGCCGCCTGCTGCAACCTTGGTGAAAGTTTTGTAACCAACCCTTCGGTCGACGTAAACTACAACGATGCCGCCGTAGGTGCACGTCAAATAAAACTACTTGGTCTCAGCGGCCAGTATGTGCAGATGCTGTTGGAGAACCTGCCCGTGACCCTAGGTGCCGCCATGCCTTATTCGCTCGGCTATGTGCCAGGGGCCTGGATGAAAAGCATCTCGGTAAGCAAAGGAGCGTCAAGTGTCAAGAACGGTCCACAGAGCATCACCGGCCAGATCAACGTAGAGTATCTAAAACCCGACGATGAACCGGGATTGTTGCTCAACCTCTACACCGATAGTCGGCTTAAAGCCGAGGGCAACGCCATGGGCAACATCCATTTCAACCACCACCTGAGCACCGAGGTGTTGGCACATTATGAGAAGGATTTCATGCACATGGACGAGGACGGTGACGGTTGGCATGACTCGCCCAACCTCCAGCAGTTGCATCTGCAGAATAGATGGAAATACCAGAAGGGGCGCTACATCATGCACGCCGGCATGGGTTATCTTGGCGAGGAACGTGAGGGAGGACAGCTCCTCTCGTTCTCCAATAATCCCTATCGAGTTCTTATTGACGCACAGCGCATCGATGCCTATATGAAACATGCCTACCTTATCAATAGTGAGCATAATACCAACTTGGCCTTTCTGGCTACCGGCAGCCTATACAATCTCGATGGGACTTTTGGTCTGAAAAACTACGGCGACCGACAGCAGAGCCTCAATGCCCAGCTGGTGCTCGAGCACGACTTCAACGACATCCACAATCTCTCCACTGGCCTCAGCTTCAATACCGACCTTGTGGACGAAACCCTCTCAACTCTCAACTTTCAACTTTCAACTTTGGAATACACACCGGGCGTCTACGTGCAGTATACATACAAGCCTTCTTATAAGTTCACTGCCATGGCGGGCCTGCGTGCCGACCACAGCACCCTCTACGCTCGCACCTATCTCACCCCGCGCCTGCACATCAAGTGGGTGCCCTTCGACTGGATGACCATCCGTGCTTCTTCTGGCAAGGGATACCGAACGCCGCACGCTTTGGCCGAGAACCACTACCTGCTCACCTCCGGCCGCCAGCTCGTCGACAGTGTCACACGACAGGAGGAAGCTTGGAACAGCGGTCTCAGCATGGCTTTCTACATACCTGCCGGCGACCGAACCGTGACTCTCAATGCCGAATACTACTACACCGACTTCATCAACCAGGCCGTGGTCGACTACGACAGCGACCCCATGCGTATCGTCATCGCCGACCTTGTTGGACGCTCCTTCTCGCACACCGCCCAGGTCGACGCCACCTACGACATCACTGAAGACCTCAACATTCTTGCCGCTTTCCGCTACAACTATGTGCGCTGCACCTACGATGGTCGGTTGCTCGAAAAACCGCTGCAGAGCCGCTACAAAGGCCTCGTCACCCTCAGTTGGAAGCCCATGCTGGCCCTGTGGCAGATAGACCTCACCTTGCAGTTCAATGGTGGCGGCCGCATTCCCGCCTATCTCGACGCCGACGGCACGCTGGTCAGCGGCGAAGAGTTCCCTGCCTACCCACAGCTCAACCTGCAGGTAACGCGCGAATTCCGCCACTTCTCACTCTATGTCGGTGGCGAGAATCTGACCAACTACCGCCAGCCCAACCCCATTGTCAATGCCTCCAATCCGTGGTCGTCAACATTCGACCCTACACTCATATGGGGACCAGTACACGGTATCATGGCTTATGCTGGCATACGAATGAACTTCTGGAAAATATAACAACATAGAATATCATGAAACAACTGTTTTTAATCATCCTTTCTGCCCTGATGCTAATGGGCGCAGGCAAAGACCTCCGCGTACTGGTGATGACTCCCACGCCGCAGATGCACTGCGAGAACTGCGAGAACAAAATCAAGAAGAACCTCCGCTTCGAGAAGGGCGTGGTGAAGATAGAAACCAGTGTCCCTAATCAGACCGTCGCCGTGACATACGACGCCAACAAGACCGATGTCAAGAAACTGCAGGCCGCCATGAAGCAGATAGGTTACGACACCAAGGTCGTCTCCGACAAGCCACAGGCACGGCCTGACAAGGACAAGAAGAAGGAATAGTTAGCGGGCGTCACCTATAAACTGGGCTACCCAGTCGTTATTTTCGCGAGGGGTGTCGTCCCAGTCACTGGTGTTGATAGTGATTTCCAACAGCTTGGCGGCACCTTCGCAGAATAACTCCACTTGGTCGGCCACGGCGGGTACCAGCGCGCATTCTCCAGCGTGCAAGGGTACGATAGTCTCCATACTCTTTACAGCGGCAAGTCCTTCTACACAAAAATATATCACAAACGTATCGACATTCTCGAGGTTTTTGCGGATGGGAGTGTCGAGTGGTATGAGGCGTGTGGTGAAATAGGGACAATGGACCACTGTGGTGCTCTCGTTTGGGCGTGCTTGGTAGCGGGTGCTGGCGTGGTCGACGGCCGAGAAGTCTATGGCATTGAGAGCTTCGGCAGTATGCAGTTGACGGCGCTTGCCATCTTTGTCTACGCGGTCGTAGTCGTAGATGCGGTAGGTGCAGTCAGAAGTTTGCTGTATCTCGGCCACCATAAGGCCTTTACCCAAGGCGTGTACGCGTCCGGCAGGGATGAAATACACGTCACCCGACACGGGGCGTTCTGAGTGCAACAAGGTGGGCAACTGGCCGTCGTGCAGGGCGGCTAGGTACTCGTCGGGAGTGGTATCGTGTTTGAAGCCGCTTATCAAGCGAGCCTCAGGGTCGGCCTGCATGACGTACCACATCTCGGTTTTGCCACGGGGCATGCCGCGACGTTGTGCTAGTTCATCATCGGGATGCACCTGTATAGAGAGGTCCTGTGCGGCATCGATGACTTTGAGTAGCAGTGGAAATTCGGTGCCGTAGCGATTGTAAACACGTTCGCCGACAAGATCGCCCATATACACCTCGATGGCTTCGTTGAGGGTGTTGTCTGCCAGAAAACCGTTGGCGATAACCGACTCATGGCCTTCGACCGACGAGAGGACCCACAGCTCGCCGCAGTTGGGTAGGGGGTCGTAGTTGAAGCCGTAGTCGCGCAGGCGATTACCTCCCCAGATGACATTCTTGTACAGAGGGAGGAATTTGAGGGGGTACAACTTGGACTGCATCAGTAGGAGCGGGTGGTGTGGCCGTTGGCCTTGTTGTTGCCACGTACCTTGATGTTCGATTTCACTTTGTTGCCCCGATTGCTCTGCTTGCGTTCGTACATGACGCCGTCGCTTTTCGAGCCGCGATGGGTGCTGCTACATCCGATAGCCACACTTCCGGTGGCCAGAACCAAGGCAGTGAGTATGAAGGTCAGTACTTTTTTTCTTGAGTGTTTCATATTGCTATTGGTTTAATTGTCTTGTTCTGCAGGCTGGGTGTTGAGTGCTTCTTGTATGGCCTTGTAGGTCTTTTCTGCGGCCAGCTGCTCGGCGGCTTTTATAGTGTATTCTATGGCCGATTGCTGCGGTTTGCCGTCGATATTCACGCGGCATTCGTATTCGCGGCGTCCGGCGTTGTTGTGCACGTATGAGCGTACAATCTCGAAGGTGACTTTTTTGTGGTTTTTCTGCCCCCAGTCAATCATCTTGCTCTTGAAGTTCCAGTCGGTCTGTGCCACCGAGTCAATATCAATATAGGTGCATAGGAGCTTCTTTACGATGAGCTTGCGGGTGAAGCGGAAGCCTCTCTCAAGATATATGGCCCCAATTAGAGCCTCCAAGGCATCGCCGCCGATGGATTTGAAGTCGCCGTCCTTGCCGCGTTGGTGCTCGATGAGTTCGACCATGCCAATCTTTCTTGCCAACTGGCCGAGGCTTTTGCGGCTCACGATCTTGGACCGCATCTCGGTGAGGAAGCCTTCTCCACGCACAGGGTATTTCTTGTACAGGTATTCGGCTACCACGGCACCCAGCACGGCGTCGCCGAGGTATTCCAGGCGTTCGTTGTTTATGCGGTGACCTTCGTGGGTGGCAGTTACCGAACGGTGGATGAATGCTGTGTGGTAAAGTTCTGTGCGACGGGGTGTGAAGCCGAGAACGTTTTTGAAAAAACGATAGAATTCAGGACTCTCTTTTTTGGGGCGCAACAGACTCACGGCGCAATTAGTATTTTCTGAAAGCGAGACACACATTGTGGCCACCAAAACCGAAGGCATTGCTGAGCGCGAAATTCACGTCGCGTTTTTGGGCCTTGCAGAAGGTGAAGTCGAGGGCCGGTATCTCGGGATCGTCGTTGAAATGGTTGATTGTCGGAGGTATGATGCCGTTCTTGATAGTGAGGATGGTGGCAATGGCTTCGACGGCACCGGCGGCGCCCAACAGGTGGCCAGTCATCGACTTGGTCGAGTTGATGGCCATGTGGTAAGCGTGGTCGCCAAAATAGCCCACGAGGGCTTTGGGCTCGGAGATGTCTCCGATAGGGGTCGAAGTGCCGTGGGTATTAATGTGGTCCACATCGGTGGGTTGCATGCCAGATTCCTCCACAGCCTGGCGCATGGCGTTGATGACGCCGAGACCTTCGGGGTGCGAGGCTGTGATGTGATAGGCATCGGCCGAAAGGCCGGCTCCTGTGATTTCGGCATATATCTTTGCGCCGCGGGCCAAGGCATGGTCTAGTTCCTCGAGGATGATGGTGCCAGCGCCTTCGCCGAGCACGAATCCGTCGCGGTCGCGGTCGAAGGGGCGCGAGGCGGTCTGCGGGTCGTCGTTGCGGGTAGATAGTGCACGCATGTTGCCAAATCCGCCGATGCCGACTTCGGTGACGGCGCATTCCGAGCCGCCGGCTACCATAGCATCGGCCTTGCCGAGGCGTATGAGGTTGAAAGCGTCGTTGATGGCTGCCGCCGACGAGGCGCAGGCTGCTGCGGTGCAGTAGTTGGGGCCCCGCAGACCATGGCGTATGGCTATCTGGCCGGCGCAGATGTCGACAATGACTTTGGGCACCCAATAGGGGCTGAAGCGCGGCACGAAGTCGTGGGTGGCGTATTCGACTATCTCGTCTTGCAGTGATTTTACGCCGCCCATTCCTGAGCCCCAGATGACGCCCATGCGGTCTTTGTTGATATTGGAGTCAGTGAGCCCGGCGTCGCGCAGCGCTTCGTCGACAGCGACGATGCCGTAGATGGTGTATCCATCGAGCAGGCGCAGTTCCTTTTTGTCGAAGTGGTCGAGTGGGTCGAAGCTTTTCAGCTCGGCGGCAATCTGGCATTTAAACTTCGTGGCGTCGAAGTGCGTTATCTTGCCGGCACCGCTCACTCCGTTTACAAGGCTCTCCCACAGTTGGGGCACGTTATTGCCAATTGGTGTGAGGGCACCTATGCCTGTTACGACGACTCTTTTCAACTCCATTATAGTATTCTCTATAGTTTCTCTTGTGCAGTTGTATTGATTGCTTGATATACCAACAGACTAACATATTGACACCTGCTATATGCACGCGTCAATATGTTAATCTATTTGGCTATCAACGCTTGCAGAAGTGCTTACTTCTTGGCGTTCTCGATGAAGGCGATGGCGTCGCCAACAGTAACGATTTTCTCGGCTTCCTCGTCGGGGATGGAGAGATCGAATTCCTTCTCGAGTTCCATAATCAGCTCTACGGTGTCCAGCGAGTCGGCGCCCAGGTCGTTGGTGAAGCTGGCCTCGGGAACTACTTGACTTTCTTCAACACCGAGTTTGTCGGTAATGATGCTGGTTACTTTGGTTGCAATTTCTGACATTTTCTTCTCTTTTTAAAGGTTAAAATCGGCTGCAAAGAAACGAATTTTTTCTGACATATAAACATATTTTAACATTTCCCTGCTGCTGTGTTCTGTTTAATTATTTGATACCAAATATTGTATGTTTTATACTTTTTTAACACCTTTGGCCGGCTAGGCTTGCAATTTTGGGGTCTGGCTGGAGCTTTTATCCGGTTTTGGACACTCGTTGGCCAAGGCTACCGAGGCTACTGTGTCGGGCAAAAGTGTATCGATGTCGTGCAGTGTGCAGTCAGTGGGCGACGCGGCTTCGAGCATGCTGCCGAAGCCTTTGATGCCGGTGCCGCGACATTTGAGCACGGCTTCCTTGCGGGTCCAGAAGCGAAGGAATGCCATGGTAGGGTCAGCCGCGGCCTGAATGGCTGCCACCTCGTCGGGGATGCAAACTCGCATGACGAGTGACGGGTCGATGCGTCGACGGCTTTCGATGTCGATGCCTATGTTGCGGCCTTGGGCCACAGCGGCCGCCACGGCGGTTGGGCAATGGCTTATGCTGACGTGCAGCTCGGGATGGTCGGGTAGGAATGGTGCGCCGGCAGCGTCGTGGTCTACCGTCACGGCAGCACCCACCACCTCGGCCAGCAGGCTGTAGGCGGCCTGGCGCTGCTCGGCGAGGCTGTGCCAGGCGCCGCTTTTCACCCGCCATTCTACCCTCGGGGTCATGCCTTGCCTATGATGTCGTAGGGCACGGTATCGCTCTCCATGTGGGGCTCGGTGATGGGCCCGAACTGCTGCTCAAACTTCTTCAGGTTGTCGTTGAGGGCAGCGAGGGTGCGTTTGGCATGTATGGGGTTCATGATGATGCGCTGGCGCACGGTGGCACCGTCGATGCCGGGCAGTATCTGGGCGAAGTCGAGTATGATTTCGGTCGGGTTGTGGCTGATGACCACCATGTTGCTGTAGGTGCCGGTCGATACCTGATTGTCGATGTTGAGTTTCAGGTTGTTCTTTTGTTCTTTCTGTGTTGCCATTTTATTCTGTTTTTTATTTCATAACGCCGTGCTGCCTCTATTATTGTGTCAGCGTCACATTCGGCGCTCCACAGTCGTTTTTCATACGCACCACCACCGTATCAACACCGGCTGTGGTCGGACTTGATACGGACCAGATACGGACTTGATACGGACTTGATACGGACTTGGTGGCTTGAAGGATCTGATTGTGAGATTGTTGTGAGTTTTTGTGTGCTTAATGTACTGAAATGCTGTCAGTTTCGGTTCGAAATGTGTCGTCGACTGGGTGGGGGAGTGGTGGTGATAAAAAGGGAGGCGAGCATCTCTGCTGGCAGGGATGCTCGCCTCGAAGGGTGATGTGGAGGGTGTTTATTTCTCCTTGGCGGCGCTCATGGCGGGGGCGTTGCCGACCACGAGGTCTTGGTACTCGCGGAGGCCTGTGCCGGCGGGAATGAGGTGGCCGACGATGACGTTTTCTTTCATGCCCATCAGGGTGTCACGCTTGGCGTTGATGGCGGCTTCGGTGAGCACCTTGGTGGTCTCCTGGAACGAGGCGGCCGAGATGAACGACTTGGTCTGGAGCGAGGCGCGGGTGATACCCTGCAGCACCTGGCGGCAGGTGGCGGGACGGGCATCGCGCACGGTGACCAGCTTCTTGTCCTGACGGCGCAGAGCCGAGTTCTCGTCGCGCAACTCGCGGGCGGTGACTATCTGGCCTACCGAGAGTTTCTCGCTGTCGCCGGCGTCCTCGACGACCTTCATGCCGAAGATGCGGTCGTTGACGTCGTTGAAGTCGAGACGGTTCACCAAGTCGCCTTCGAGGAAGCGGGTGTCGCCCGGATCTTCGATTTCCACCTTGCGCATCATCTGGCGCACGATGACCTCGAAGTGCTTGTCGTTGATCTTCACGCCCTGCAGGCGGTAGACCTCCTGTACCTCGTTGACGATGTATTCCTGCACCTTCATCGGACCCTTGATGGCGAGGATGTCGCTCGGAGTGATGGCACCGTCGGAGAGCGGGGTGCCGGCCTTGACATAGTCGCTGTCCTGGGCCAGGATCTGCTTCGAGGTGGGTATGAGGTAGGAACGCTGCTCGCCGGTCTTCGAGGTGATGGTAATCTCGCGGTTGCCGCGTTTCAGTTTCTTGGCGATAGAGACGATACCGTCGATTTCGGCCACGATGGCGGGGTCGCTCGGGTTGCGGGCTTCGAAGAGCTCGGTGACGCGAGGCAGACCGCCCGTGATATCGCCGGCCTTGCCGAACGAACGCGGTATCTTGACCATGATGTCGCCGGCATGCAATTCCTGACCCTGTTCAACACCGATGTGGGCTCCGACGGGCAGGTCGTAGACCTTGAGGATGTTGCCTTCGGAATCGACAATGTTGAGGGTCGGGTTCTTGGTGCGTTGGCGGCTTTCGATGACGACCTTGTCTTGCAGGCCCGTCTGGGCATCGCTTTCGACGCGGAAGGTGACGTTCTCGATGACGTTCTCGAACGAGACGCGACCGGCCACATCGGAGATGATGACTGCGTTGTAGGGGTCCCATTCGGCGATGAGGTCGCCTTTCTTGAGCAGTTCGCCCGAAGCCTTGTACAGCTTGGCACCGTAGGGCAGGAGCGACGAGAAGAGGGTGACGTCGGTGTTGGTGTCGACGATGCGCATCTCGGCCGAACGGCCCATGACGACGTGATAGCTGTTGCCTTCGCTGTCGGTATAGGGTATTGAGCGGAGCTCGTCGATGACAAGACGGCCTTCGTACTTGGCTTGCAGGCTCGAGGTGGTACCGATGTTGCCACCGGCCACACCGCCGACGTGGAAGGTACGCAGGGTGAGCTGTGTACCGGGCTCGCCGATAGCCTGGGCTGCGATGACGCCGACGGCCTCGCCTTTCTGTACCATCTTGCCGGTGGCCAGGTTGCGGCCGTAGCACTTGGCGCAGACGCCGTGCTTCGACTCGCAGGTGAGCACGGAGCGGATCTCGACTTCCTCAATGGGCGAGTTCTCAATCTTGCGGCAGATCTCTTCGGTGAGCTCTTCGCCAGCGCGGGCGATGAGTTCTCCGGTCTGCGGGTGGTAGATGTCGTGGACCGAGGTGCGGCCGAGAATCTTCTCGCCGAGGCTCTGCACGATATCCTCGCCTTTTTTGAGGGCCGTGGTGGGCAGTCCACGTAGGGTGCCGCAGTCCTCTTCGGTGATGATGACGTCGTGGGCCACGTCGACTAGACGACGGGTGAGGTAACCAGCGTCAGCCGTCTTCAGTGCGGTATCGGCCAGACCCTTACGGGCACCGTGGGTCGAGATGAAGTACTCAAGCACGGAGAGGCCTTCCTTGAAGTTGGATACGATGGGGTTCTCGATAATCTCGTTGCCCGAGGCACCGGCTTTCTGGGGCTTGGCCATAAGGCCGCGCATGCCGGAGAGCTGACGTATCTGCTCCTTGCTACCACGAGCGCCCGAGTCGTACATCATGAAGATGGGGTTGAAGCCCTGGTTGTCGGCCTTCAACTGCTTCATGAGGGTCTCGGTGAGCTGGTTGTTGGTGTTGGTCCAGATATCGATAACGTGGTTGTAACGTTCGTTGTTGGTGATAAGACCCATGGCGTACTGGGCCATAACCTCCTCGACTTCTTCGTTGGCTTTCTCGATGAGGCTTTCTTTCTCGGCGGGGATAATGACGTCGCCCAGGTTGAACGAGAGGCCGCCACGGAAAGCTTGGCGATAGCCCATGTTCTTGATGTCGTCGAGGAAGGTGGCCGTCACGGCGTTGCCACACTCGGTGAATATGTCGCCGATAATGTCGCGCAACGACTTCTTGCCCATCACCTGGTTGATGTAACCGTACTCGTTGGGCACCACTTGGTTGAAGATGACGCGGCCGACGGTGGTACGCAAGCGGTTGGTCTTGATATAGTGACCGTTGGCGTCGACAATCACATTGCCGTCGCGGTCGCGTTTCACCTCGTATTCGGTGCGGCTATGCAGAGCCACCTCGGCGGGGGTGCTGCAATCGATGTCGGTCAGCACGTTGCCTTTCTTGTCCTTGATGACCTCCATGAAGGTCTTATCGGACTTGATGTATGTGTACTCGTCTTTGCCCTCAGGTATCGGCAACTGCATGTTGATGCAGGCATTGAGGTCGACGCGTTTTTCGTTGTAGGCGATGATGACTTCCTCGGCAGAGTAGAAACGTTGGCCTTCGCCGTGCACTGTCTCAGTTTCGGTGGTGTGGCGCGGTTTGGTCATGTAGTACAGACCCAACACCATATCCTGCGACGGCACAGTGATAGGAGCACCGTTGGCGGGGTTTAGGATGTTGTGGGTCGAGAGCATGAGGATTTGGGCCTCGAGGATGGCGGCGTTGCCCATGGGCACGTGGACAGCCATCTGGTCACCATCGAAGTCGGCGTTGAAACCGGTACACACAAGGGGGTGCAGGCGGATGGCCTTGCCTTCGACCAAGCGGGGCTGGAAGGCCTGGATACCCAGACGGTGCAGCGTTGGTGCACGGTTGAGCAGTATAGGATGGCCTTTCAGTATATTCTCGAGGATTTCCCACACGACGGGCTCTTTGCGATCTACGATGCGCTTGGCGCTCTTGACGGTCTTTACCAGGCCGCGCTCGAGGAGCTTGCGGATGACGTAGGGCTTGAAGAGCTCAGCGGCCATGTCTTTGGGCAGACCGCATTCGTGCATCTTCAGTTCAGGACCAACTACGATGACCGAACGGCCAGAGTAGTCGACACGTTTACCAAGCAAATTCTGACGGAAGCGGCCTTGTTTGCCCTTCAGTGCGTCGGAGAGCGACTTGAGGGCGCGGTTGCTTTCGGACTTCACGCTCGATACCTTGCGGCTGTTGTCGAACAGCGAGTCGACGGCCTCCTGGAGCATGCGTTTCTCGTTGCGCATAATCACTTCGGGGGCTTTAATCTCGACAAGGCGTTTCAAGCGGTTGTTGCGGATTATCACGCGGCGATAGAGCTCGTTGATGTCGCTTGTGGCAAAGCGGCCACCATCGAGGGGTACAAGGGGACGGAGATCGGGAGGAATGACGGGAATGATGTTCATAATCATCCACTCGGGACGGTTGTCCATACCGCGTTCGCGCATGGAGCGCTGCGATTCGCGGAACGACTCGATAACGTTGAGGCGCTTCAGAGCTTCCTGTTTGCGGGCCACAGCGGTCTCGCGCGAGGCCTTGGCGCGCAGTTCGTATGAAAGCTTATCAAGGTCTAGTTCCGAGAGCAGGGTGTAGAGAGCTTCGGCGCCCATGCCGGCAATGAACTTGTTGGGGTCGCTGTCGGGCAACTGGGCGTTGTCTTCGGGCAGGCTGTCTTGTATGATGTAGTATTCCTCTTCAGTGAGCAGGTCCAGTTTCTGCACGGGCATTTCGTTGAGCATGGCTTTGCCAGGCTGCAGGACGATGTACTTTTCGTAGTAGATTACCTGGTCGAGTTTTTTGGACGGGATATTGAGGAGGGTGCCTATTTTGTTGGGCAACGAACGGAAGAACCAAATATGTGCTATCGGTACCACGAGTTCGATATGACCCATACGTTCGCGACGGACTTTCTTTTCCGTCACCTCAACGCCGCAACGGTCGCACACGATTCCTTTGTAACGTATGCGTTTGTATTTGCCGCAGTGGCACTCCCAGTCGCGGGTTGGACCGAAGATACGTTCGCAGAACAAACCATCGCGTTCTGGTTTATATGTACGGTAGTTGATGGTTTCGGGCTTGGTTACCTCGCCATAGGAGCGGCGCTTGATGGCTTCAGGCGACGCAAGGCTGATGGTAATCGAGTTGAAATCGGTCTTTAACTGTGATTCTTGTTTAAATGCCATTGTTCTCTATGCTTATCAACGGTGGAATCTATTTAATCAAATGTTACCTCAAGGCCAAGACCACGGAGTTCGTGGACGAGCACGTTGAAGGACTCAGGTATGCCGGGTACTGGCATATTGTCGCCCTTGACGATAGCTTCATAAGCTTTTGCTCGACCCATTACGTCGTCGCTCTTGACGGTAAGAACCTCTTGTAGCACATGGGAGGCACCATAAGCTTCAAGAGCCCACACCTCCATTTCGCCGAAGCGCTGGCCACCGAAGTTGGCTTTACCGCCAAGGGGCTGCTGGGTAATCAGCGAGTAGGGTCCAATGGAACGGGCGTGCATCTTGTCGTCGATCATGTGGTGCAACTTGAGGTAGTAGATGTAACCTACTGTTGCAGGTTGATCGAAGCGGTCGCCGGTCTCGCCATCGTAGAGGTATGTCCTGCCGTTCTCGGGCAGGCCGGCCTCGCGCATGTAGCCATTGATTTGTTCAAGTGTGGCACCGTCGAAGATAGGAGTCTTGAAGCGCTTGTTGAGTTTCTTGCCAGCCCAGCCAAGGACGGTCTCGTAGATCTGTCCCAGGTTCATTCGCGAAGGCACACCCAGAGGGTTGAGGACGATGTCGACAGGAGTGCCGTCGGCGAGGAAAGGCATATCCTCGGCGCGGACAATCTTCGACACAATACCTTTGTTACCATGTCGACCAGCCATCTTGTCGCCGATGCGGAGTTTGCGCTTCATGGCGATATAGACTTTGGCCATCTGGACGATGCCGCTTGGGAGGTCGTCGCCAACGGTGAGGGCAAACTTGTTGCGGGTGAAACGACCGGAAATCTCGCGGAACTTGATATTGTAGTTGTTGAGGAGTTCCTTAATAAGGGCGTTGGTCTCTTTGTCTGTGGTCCACTTGTTGGGGCTTACCTCGGTGTAGTCTATGGCCTTTAGGGTCTTGGCAGTGAATTTGACCTTCTTGGGGATGAGTTCTTCGCGGTGGTTGGTATAGACGCCGTTGGACACCTTGCCGTTGAGGATGACCAGCAGTTGGGCGATGAGCTTTTCTTTAAGCTCTTCGCATTCGAAACGGTACTCTTCCTCGGGCTTGGCAAGCAGTTCTTTTTCTTTGGCACGGGCTTTGCGGTCGCGAATTACGCGGGCAAAGAGTTTCTTGTCGATAACGACACCGTGCAGCGAGGGCGGAACCTTGAGGGAGGCATCCTTCACGTCACCGGCTTTGTCGCCGAATATGGCGCGCAGCAACTTTTCTTCCGGAGTTGGATCAGATTCGCCTTTCGGGGTAATCTTGCCAATAAGGATATCGCCTTCTTTAACCTCGGCGCCAATGCGGATGATACCGTTCTCGTCAAGGTCTTTGGTTGCATCGTTACCGACGTTGGGAATGTCGCGGGTGAGTTCCTCATTGCCACGCTTGGTTTCGCGGACTTCAAGGGTGAACTCTTCGATATGTACAGAAGTGAAGATATCTTCACGCACTACGCGTTCGGAGATAACCACAGCATCCTCGAAGTTGTAACCCTTCCACGGCATGAAGGCCACCATCATGTTGCGGCCAAGAGCCAGCTCGCCACCCTGTGTGGCATATCCTTCGCAAAGCACCTGACCCTTCTTCACTTTATCGCCTTTTTTGACGATAGGACGAAGGTTTATTGCAGTGGAGTGGTTCGTGCGCTGGTATTTGGTCAGGCGGTATTCCTTAAGGTCGTCGTCGAACGACACCAAGCGCTCTTTTTCTGTGCGGTTGTGGCGAATGACTATCTTGGTGGAATCGACATACTCCACAATACCATCGCCTTCAGCATTCAGTAGGACACGGCTGTCGTGTGCAACGGCCTCTTCGATGCCGGTGCCTACGATGGGGATTTCAGGATTGAGAAGCGGCACAGCCTGGCGCATCATGTTGGATCCCATGAGGGCGCGGTTGGCGTCGTCGTGCTCCAGGAACGGGATAAGGGATGCTGCTATGGATGCAATCTGGTTCGATGCAATATCCATGAGGTCAATCTCGTCTGGCGAAACGATGGGGAAGTCGGCCTGACGGCGAGCCTTGACGCGCGGGACTGTGATGTTTCCGTTCTCGTCCTGTGGGGTGGTAGCTTGTGCTACGGTTTTGTTCTCTTCTGCTTCAGCCGACAGATACACAGGTGCTTCGTTCAGTTGAACCTGTCCGTTTACCACTCTGTGATATGGAGTCTCTATAAAGCCGAGCTCATTAATCTTTGCGTAAACGCAGAGCGAAGAGATAAGACCGATGTTAGGTCCTTCAGGAGTCTCGATAGTACATAGACGACCGTAGTGGGTATAGTGCACGTCACGGACTTCGAAGCCTGCTCGTTCGCGTGAAAGACCACCGGGGCCAAGAGCAGAGATACGACGCTTGTGGGTCAACTCGGCCAGTGGATTGGTTTGATCCATGAACTGGCTGAGCTGGTTGGTGCCGAAGAACGAGTTGATGACCGACGAGAGAGTTTTGGCGTTTATCAAGTCTGTAGGAGTAAAGACTTCGTTGTCGCGGACATTCATACGTTCACGGATAGTGCGCGACATACGAGCCAACCCAACCCCGAATTGGTTGGACAGTTGCTCCCCTACAGTGCGGATGCGACGGTTCGACAAGTGGTCAATATCATCGACTTCGGCTTTCTGGTTAATTAGTTCAACCAGATATTTAATGATAGAGGTTATATCTTCCTTAGTAAGTACTCTGACGTTGTCGGGTACATTAAGGTTGAGTTTCGTATTAATTCTGTAGCGACCTACATCGCCAAGGTCGTAACGCTTTTCAGAGAAGAAGAGTTTCTCAATGATGCTGCGGGCAGTCTCCTCATCGGGGGGTTCTGCATTGCGCAGTTGGCGGTAAATGTATTCGCAGGCCTCTTTGGCATTGTTTGCGGTATCTTTCTTCAATGTGTTATATATCACTGAATAGTCAATACCGTCTTTGTCCTCAGTCTTAATAAGAATCGACTTGATGTCGAGCTCCAGTATTTTGGCGATATGCTCCTCGGTGAGTTCTACGTCGCGTTCGATGATAACTTCTGTACGCTCCATAGATACGACCTCGCCGGTATCTTCGTCGACAAAGTCTTCGGTCCAAGCTTCTACCACACGGGCAGCAAGCTGCTTGCCAACTACTTTTTTAAGACTGTTTTTGTTTACTTTGACTTCTTCAGCCAACTGGAAGATGTCAAGTATGTCTTTATCGGTTTCATATCCAATGGCACGGAGCAACGTGGTGATGGGCAGTTTCTTCTTGCGGTCGATATATGCATACATCACGTTGTTGATGTCGGTAGTAAACTCCATCCACGAGCCCTTGAACGGTATTATTCTTGCTGAATAGAGTTGTGTGCCGTTTGAGTGAAACTGTGTGCCGAAAAACACGCCAGGAGAACGGTGTAATTGAGACACTACTACACGTTCTGCACCATTGATGACAAACGTGCCTTTAGGGGTCATGTATGGAATCATGCCCAAATAGACGTGCTGCTCGAGGGTCTGGAAATCTTCGTTCTCGGGGTCTTTGCAGCTGAGTTTCATCTTGGCTTTGAGTGGTACACTGTAGGTGAGACCACGTTCGATGCACTCCTCAATGGTGTAGCGTGGAGGATCGATATAGTAATCCAAGAATTCAAGTTCGAAATTGTTTCGCGCATCTGTGATGGGGAAATTCTCTTTGAAGACTTTGTAGAGGCCTTCGTCCAAGCGGTTGTCTGGATTGGTCTCAATTTGGAAGAAGTCTTTGAACGACTTGACCTGAATGTCGAGAAAGTCCGGGTAATCAAATTTGCGTACCGACGCGAAATTTACTACTGTAGGTTCTTTTTTTGCCAAGGGACTGAACTATTTATCTTTTTCTATCAACTTTCTTTGTGAGAGGTAGAGTACCCTACGCGGGTTTTAGGGGCAAAGCATTTATGGAATGCAATTCCACAGCAACAAGGAATAGGCACTCCGGACTCTACCGGAGGCCCTATTCCTCGTGTTTATGAGAAGGTTGGGTATACCTTACTTGACCTCGACTTCGGCGCCAGCCTCTTCGAGGGCTTTCTTCAGGCTCTCAGCCTCGTCTTTCGAAACGCCTTCCTTAACGGTCTTGGGGGCGTTGTCGACCAGTTCCTTGGACTCTTTCAGACCGAGGGAGGCCATATCTTTGACGGCTTTCACAACGGCCAGTTTCTTGGTCATGTCGGGAACACCCTTCAGGATAACGTCGAAGGAGGTCTTCTCCTCGGCGGCGGCGGCACCACCAGCGGCGGGGGCGGCGGCAACTGCAACAGCGGCGGCGGCGGGTTCAATGCCGTACTCCTCTTTCAGGACGTCAGCGAGTTCTTTAACTTCCTTAACGGTAAGGTTAACCAGTTCTTCTGCGATAGCTTTAATGTCTGCCATGACTTTATTGTTTTAAATTGTTTTACTTTTTTGTTTGTTTTGTTTTATTTCAGCCTTTTAAGGTAGGCCAAACCTTTTGTGCGCGTGCTTATGCCTCGCGCTCCTCCAAAGTTTTCAGCACACCGGTAATGGTATTGCCAGCCGACTGCAGCTGCGACATGACGTTCTTGACAGGCGACTGCAGTAATGCGATGACGTCGGCGATGAGTTCGTTCTTAGACTTGATGTTGACCAGTTCGTCCAGATGCTCGTGGCCGATGTAGAAGCACTCTTCGACGTAGGCGCCTTTGAGGATGGGCTTGGTAGCGTTCTTCTCGGCAGCGCGGAAGTCTTTGATGAGTTTGGCGGGCGCATTGTTGGTGGTAGAAAGCATTATGGCGGTTTCACCCTTGATCACGGGGAAGAGCTCGCTGTAGTCGAAGCCCGACTTTTCGAGAGCCTTGATGAGAAGGGTGTTCTTGACGACTTCCAACTTCACTTCTTTGCGGAAAGCGGCACGACGCAGTTTGCTGGTCTGTACCGAATTCAGACCTCCGATGTCGGCGATGTACAGACTCGGGTAGGCCTTAATCTCCTCGCACAAAGAGTCGATGTGTTGGTCTTTCAATTCTTTTCTCATAATGTTTCGGTGATTTTAAATGTTACAAGGTAGCGGCTTTGGTGTCCACTTTGACGCCGGGACTCATGGTGCTGCTGATGGCGATGCTCTTCACGTAGGTGCCTTTGGCGGCGCTGGGTTTGAGCTTCATGATCATCTGGAGCACTTCGCGGGCGTTTTCGACAATCTTCTGGTCGTCGAAGGAGCACTTCGCGACGGCGGTATGGATGATACCGAATTTGTCGACCTTGAAGTCAATCTTACCGGCTTTGGCTTCCTGGACAGCTTTGCCTACTTCCATCGTAACGGTGCCGGTCTTGGGGTTGGGCATCAGGCCACGGGGACCCAGGATGCGGCCGAGGGCGCCGATTTTGGGCATGCAGTTGGGCTGGGTGATGATAACATCGACGTCGGTCCAACCTTTTTTGATTTTGTCGATATACTCGTCGAGGCCGTAGTAGTCGGCGCCAGCGGCTTTGGCTTCTTCCTCTTTGTCTGGGGTGCAGAGCACGAGGACACGGACTACTTTACCCGTACCATGGGGCAGGGTGACGCTGCCGCGCACCATCTGGTTGGCCTTGCGGGGGTCAACACCCAGGCGCACGTCGATGTCGACCGAAGCGTCGAACTTGGTGAAGGTTATTTTCTTCACGATGCTCACAGCTTCTTCGAGCGAGTAGACTTTGCTTCCATCGAATTTGGCTATTGCCTCTTTCTGTTTCTTGGTAAGTTTTGCCATTTTTTCTTGTTTTTGTGGTCAACGCACAACTCGGTGGTTGTGCTACCACTGTTAATACTTTTTTACTTGTTCAGCGGATTTTCACCAGTGACGGTGATACCCATGCTGCGCGCTGTACCGGCCACCATGCTCATTGCGCTTTCGATAGTGAAGCAGTTGAGGTCGGGCATTTTGGCTTCGGCGATTTGGCGCACCTGCTCCCAGGTGACTGAGGCGACCTTGACACGGTTGGGCTCGCCAGAGCCTTTCTGTGCCTTGGACATCTCTTTCAGCTGGACAGCGACAGGAGGAGTCTTAAGTACAAAGTCAAAGGACTTGTCGGTGTACACAGTGATGATGACGGGGACGACTTTACCGGCCTGGTCTTGTGTACGAGCGTTGAACTGCTTGCAGAACTCCATGATGTTCACACCCTTGGCACCGAGAGCCGGGCCTACGGGAGGAGCGGGGTTTGCAGCACCGCCTTTGATTTGCAATTTAATCAATCCTGCAACTTCTTTTGCCATTGATTTAAATTTTAAATAGGGTTAGTTGTTTGGGTTACTGCTCTTTTTCCACTTGCGAGAAGCTGAGTTCGAGGGGGGTCTTGCGACCGAAAATCTTGACCGTAACTTTCAATTTTTTCTTTTCCTCGTTGACTTCTTCGACCACTCCAATGAAGCTGTTGAAGGGACCGTCGATGACTTTCACGTTCTCGCCAATGATGTAGCGGTCCATCATGTCGGCACCGTCCATCTGCTCGTCCATCTTGCCAAGGATGCGGTTGATTTCAGCCTTGCGCATGGGGATGGGCTTGCCTTCGCGTTCGCGGAGGAAGTCGAGTACGTTGGGGATGTTTTGAATGACGGGAATGATTTCGTCACGCAGGTCGGCTTCGATAATCACATAGCCCGGGAAGTAGTTGCGTTCTTTGACGACTTTCTTACCGTTGCGAATGGCGACTACCTGTTCTGTAGGAATAAGCACAGTGGGTACATTGTCGCTCCAGCCGCGTTTGGCCATTTCGCTTTCGATGTATTCCTTAGCCTTTTTTTCCTTGCCGCTGATTGCTCTGACGACATACCATTTCTTTTCCTGCTGCTCCATTGTTTTCGGTTTGAAAAAGGACAGTGAAATATACTTTACTTCTGCCTGAACGGGATGGATGCCACGGGGAGTCTCAAAAGGAATTTGGGAAGCAAGACTCGCTCCGGATTAGGTGCCATCGGGCGTTGTTATCCAAGCAGCTGATAGAAGTATCCGAGCACACCTTTCCATCCCCATGGCTGGACACCGAAGACGACATCCATCACAAAGACGACAAGGGCGATGACGAGAGCTGCGATGGCGACCACGACGGCGCTGCTTTGCAACTCTTTGAATGTAGGCCACGACACTTTATGCACCAGTTCGTCGTAGCTTGACTTCACATATTCACCAAATTTCGACATTTTCTTTACAATCTTTTTCTTTGGCAGGGGCAGAGAGAATCGAACTCCCAACCACGGTTTTGGAGACCGCCATTATACCATTTAACTATGCCCCTAAACAGGGCCGTGCGCGGCACGGCCCTGTGGTGTCAATCGATATTATTCGATGATTTTGGTTACCTGACCCGAACCAACGGTGCGGCCACCCTCGCGGATAGCGAAGCGGAGGTTCTCGTTCAGGGCGATGTCGGAGATCAGCTCCACAGTGATCGTCAGGTTGTCGCCAGGCATGACCATCTCGCGGCCTTCGGGGAGCATGATGGTACCGGTGACGTCAGTGGTACGGAAGTAGAACTGGGGACGATAGTTGTTGTGGAACGGGGTGTGACGGCCACCTTCCTCTTTCTTGAGGATATAGACAGCGGCTTCGAATTTGTGGTGAGGTTTCACCGAGCCGGGCTTGGCGATGACCATACCGCGACGGATCTCGTTCTTGTCGATACCGCGGAGCAGCAGACCTACGTTGTCGCCAGCTTCACCTTCGTCGAGGATCTTGCGGAACATCTCGACACCGGTGACGGTGCTCTTCAGTTTCTCGGCACCCATACCGATGATGTCGACGGGGTCGCCAGTGTGGACGACGCCGGTCTCGATACGACCAGTGGCGACGGTGCCGCGGCCGGTGATGGAGAAGACGTCCTCGATGGGCATCAGGAAGTCCTTATCCACAGCGCGGGTGGGCAGGGGAATCCAGGTGTCGACGGCGTTCATGAGTTCCTCGACGGCTTTGACGCCGCTGGCCTCACCGTTCAGAGCGGCAAGGGCGGAACCGCGGATGATGGGGATGTTGTCGCCATCGAAGTCGTAGGAGCTGAGGAGCTCGCGGATTTCCATTTCGACGAGGTCGAGCAGCTCGGGGTCGTCGACGAGGTCGCACTTGTTCAGGAACACCACCAGCTGGGGCACACCGACCTGACGGGCGAGCAGGATGTGCTCACGGGTCTGGGGCATGGGACCGTCGGTAGCGGCGACGACGAGGATAGCACCGTCCATCTGGGCAGCACCGGTAACCATGTTCTTCACGTAGTCGGCGTGGCCCGGGCAGTCGACGTGGGCGTAGTGACGGGTCTCGGTCTGGTACTCGACGTGAGCGGTGTTGATGGTGATACCGCGCTCTTTCTCTTCGGGAGCGGAGTCGATGGAGTCGAAGCTCTTTACTTCGGAGAGACCTTTTTCAGCCAGCACTTTGGTGATAGCAGCGGTCAGAGTGGTCTTGCCGTGGTCAACGTGGCCAATGGTACCGATGTTGACGTGCGGTTTGGAACGATCGAATTTTTCTTTTGCCATTTTTAATACGTATTAAATGTTACAATTAATATTTCATGTTCAAAGAGGGCGGGCATTGCTGCTTTCGTCCTCGGTTGCTGTTTCTTCTTTGCATTTTCTGCATTAAAGAGAGCCACAGACGAGAGTCGGACTCGTGACCTCTTCCTTACCAAGGAAGCGCTCTACCACTGAGCTACTGCGGCTTGTTTTTTTCTCACTCTCTCTTTTGAGAATTCCTCTTCTTTCGGCGGGGCGCGGTGTCTCGGCTGCGTCTCCGCTTTTCTGGAGCGGAAGACGGGGCTCGAACCCGCCACCTATAGCTTGGAAGGCTATCGCTCTACCAAATGAGCTACTTCCGCGTGTGTGAAGTTTGGCTTCGTGGGGGAGGGTGGACTCGAACCACCGAACTCTTCCGAGGACAGATTTACAGTCTGTTGCAATTGCCGCTATGCGACTCCCCCGATTGTTTTTGTGTCCGTTCGCTCAGTCGAACTGGGTGCCGGACCCCGAGCCGATGAAGGGACTCGAACCCCCGACAGGCTGATTACAAATCAGCTACTCTACCAACTGAGTTACATCGGCGTTTGTCAGTCTTTCAATTTCGCTCTCTTCTTGCGACTTTTTTCCGTCGTTTGAGGCTGCAAAAATACTACTTTTTCCAATACCGGCAAAGTTTTTTTTGCATTTTTGTTGTTGATTGTTCATAATTTGTTGATATTCAACATTTGTTTTGTCGACTTTTTTTGCTTAAGGGGGCGTGAAGCGGCTCGCAAACGGGCTGTTTCCGCACCGGATTGGGGCGTTTTTCGAACTTTTTCGTGGCAATTTTTTACGGCTTGCAAGGGGTGTTTTCCCACGGGTTGCCATCCCCTCGGGTCGCCACCCCCGCCGGTCACGGTCCGGGTGTTCTTATGTATTTCAGCGACAGTTCAATGATAGTTCTTATGTTTTTTTATCGTTGATATACATAAGAAGGACCTGAGGGGATGGGGTGGGGATGGGGTGTATATATGGAGAGCCCCGCACGGGGTGGTACCGGTGGTGGGTGCCGTTGCCGTGCGGGGCTCGGTGGGTGCGGCGTGCGGGTTGGCCTATTTGACTATCAGCTTGCGCACTGTGGTGGCGAGGGGGCCTACGATGCGCACGAAGTAGGCGCCTTTGGCCATGGTGCGTAGGTCGACGGTGTGGCTGCCGTGCACGTGGGTGGCGGTGTAGACGGTGCGGCCGCTTTGGTCGACGATGGCGATGGAGGCTGTGCCTGTTATGCCGCCTATGGTTACCTGGTTGGAGGCAGGGTTGGGCGAGAGGAGTATGGCGTCGGCCGTGGCGTCGGCTATGCCCTGTTGGCCGCCCGAGGCGGCGGTGGTGAAGGTGAGCTCGGTGCTCCAGTCGCTCTGGCTGGTGGCGCTGCAGATGGCGCGTACGCTGACGCGGTGCAGTGTGCCGGGGGCCAGGTTGCTCAGGGTGTAGGTGGTGTTGGCGGTGGTGATGATGTTGGAGCTGTTGTTGTCGACTATCAGCTGCCACTGGCTTTCGGAGCCGGCGGGGGTCCACTGGATGGTGGCGAAGGTGCTGTCGACCACGAGGGTGTGCAGGTTGGTGGGCACGTCGCAGGTCTCGACTACGGGGTTGCCGTTGCCGACGAGGGCTATGTTGTCGAGCGCCAGACGGCTGTCGCCGCCCGAGGCTTCGCTGCCGCCGTAGAAAGCTATGCGGATGGTTTGGCCGTTGTAGCCATCGATGTCGACGGTGTGGGTGCTGAAGTCGCTGGTGAGGTCGGTGAGGGCGCCGTCGGCGGTGGCCGAGGTGCCGAGTTCGTAGACGGGGGTCCAGGTGATGCCTTCGTCGGTCGAGATGGCCACGATGAAGCGGTCGTCGTTGTCGAAGTAGTTGGCGGTAGAGCTGCTCCATTTCTCGCCGGCCAGTTGGAAGGTGAGTGTGGCGCTGGCGTAGTCGATGTCTATGAGGGGGCTGACGACCCAGTAGCAGTTGGTGTAGTAGACGTTCATGGTCAGGGCATTGCCGTCGATGGGTATGTTGCCGTAGCTGCTGTTTACGCTCCAGCCGTAGGTGCTGGTGCTGCCGCCGGTTTCGAAGCTGCCGCTGAGGCGGTGCCAGCATTGGCTGAGGGTGCTGCCCCAACCGTTGAAGTTCTCTTCCCAGGGCAGGCTGACTTCGCCGCATTCGGTGGTGAAGGAGACCTCAGAGCTCCAGAGCGAGCTGTCGGTGTCCGAGCAGAGGGCGCGCACGCGGACGCTGTAGCTGCTGCTGCTGTTGAGGCTGGTGAGGGTGACGCTGGTGCCGTTCACCGTCTGGCTGGTCCAGCTGGTGCCGTCGAGGCTGTACTGCACCTCGAAGGTGGTGGCCGAGGTGTGGCTCCAGCTCAGGGTGGCGGTGTTAGCGGTGACGGCGCCGACGTTGATGGCCGAGGTGGGATGGCAGCCGTTGTCGAGGCCTACCTCGATGCTTTCAATGTATATGTAGTTGGAGCCGTCCTTCGAGAGCACTATGCGGTTGTCGGTGCCACTATAGCTGTCGAAGTACACGTAGTAGTCGTTGTAGGTTGTGGCGAGGGTGATGGTGTCGACCCATACCACGTTGCCGCCCTGGGCGTTGCCTACGCCGACCAGCAGGTTGTAGTTGCTGCCGCTGTAGTAGCTGTAGCGGGCGCGGATGACGGCCATGAGGGTGCCTACGGGCTCGGTCAGCTCGGGCAGCACGGCGCGGCCGATGTTCGACGAACTGTAGCTGAAGTACAGTGCGTTGCTGTTCAGGTAGACCTTGTCGTTGGTCAGCGTCCAGCAGGGCGAGAGTGGCGAGCTGAAGGTGAAGGTCTGCGGCACGCTCAAGGCGTCGCACGAGGTATAGCACTCCACGGTGTTGGACCATGCAGGGCTGCCGTTGCAGTCGCAGGCCACGCGGAACTGGTAGCCTGTCGAAGCCTCGAGGCCCGACACGGTGTAGCTGTTGGTGGCCAGGTTGGTGGCGGCCTCGATCCAGGTGGTGTCGCCCATGGCATGGTACTGCACGGTGAAGCCCGACGTGGCGTCGGCGCCCCATTGCAGGCTCACGCTCGTGGTGGTATTGCCGGTAGAGGAAAGCACCGGGGCCAGGCAGATGGCGCTGGCGTCGCACGGGCCGACAAACTGTATGTCGGGCACGGAGTTCAGCACTGTGCCGCCTGTTGTAATGGCGGTGGGGCTGTAGGGTGTGTTGTCGCGTCGCCAGTATATGGCTTGGCTCTGGGCGGAATGGTGGCTCCAGTTGTAGCCCGAGCCGTTGTAGCTGCCGGTGAGGTTGTTGATCACCACTATCAGGTTGCTCGTGTCGTCGTAGGTGAAAGCCGAGTCGAAGGTGATGGAGGTCCACCCTATGGCGGGCGAGGTGTGCACAAAGTCGGTGGCCACCTTCTGGAGGCCGCTTATCGACTCGTAGCTGGATATGGTAAAGGTGGTGCGGTCGGTGGTGCCAATCCACACATCCAGGTGGTACTGCTTGGTGGAGACAGTGTTGCTGTAGAAGTTGATGCCGGTGATGGTGGACAAGCCAGCCACCTGCTCGGCGGGATAGATAATCTGGCAGTAGCTGTAGTCGTAATAGCGGTCGTAGGGCACGTTGGAGTTGTTGATGCTGCTGGTGCCGGCAATCTCGCCGCAGACGATGAGACGGGTGTTCACGTTGAGCTGCACGGCCGTCGAGGTGTCGGGCGAGCATTGGGTGGCAATGTAGAGGCGGTAGACGGTGCCCTCGGTCAGGCCGGTAAACACGTAGCCCGCGTCAGAGGTGAACGCGTTCTCGACCACCCAGCTGCTGTCCACCGTGTTCATCAAGCTCACCAGGGCGCCCTGCGGGGCTATGCCCTGGGCGATATTGTAGTCCCACGACACGGTGATGGTGTTCAGGGTCGAGCCCACCATGGTGGCGTTCTGCACGGGGTAGCAGCTCACGGCGGTGGTGAAGGTGGGCATCGGCAGCCAGTCCTCGTCGTCGGTGCTGCAGGTCTGGCGCACCCAAGCATAGTACTGATGGCCGTTGTGCAGGCCGGTCAGCATGATGCTGTCCTCGTTGGTGGTCTGGCCGAAGAGGGTGGCGGTGGCCAGGTCGTTGACGGTGTTGTAGCACACCTGGTAGTCCGCCGCGCCGTGGTTCACGTCGTTCCAGTGCAGCATGGCGCTGTAGTAGCTCACATCGCTCACCGACGGAGCTGTGGGGCGGCGGCAGTTGCCGGCCTCGCTGATGGTGATGTCGTCCACATTACCCTGCGTGGTGCTGCTGTTCAGTTGGAACAGGAAGGCCACATGCACCTGGCCGCTGACGTTGACGTCGTCGGTATAGACCACCCACTCGCGCCAGCTGCCGCTGGTCATGCCGGTGGCGGTGGCAGTGCACTCCTGGAAGGTACCCTCGTCGGTGGGGTCGGTGAGGATGCCCACCTTCAGTGTGCCGTTGCCAGGGTTGGCATAGGAGTTGCTGGCCCAGAAGGTGACCTTTATATTGTCGGCATTGGTGGGCACCAGTGGCGAGGTGAACATGCCGGTGGCGTTGCTGCCGTAGATGTACATGTTGCCGGTACCGCTGTGGGAGGCGGTGCTGGAGGTGCTCACATTGACATAGGGATAGTTGTTGAAAGGTGCGGTCTTGTACCAGCAGGCGGGGAAGTCGCCATTGTTCCAACTTTCGAAGTCCTCGGTGTAGGGCAGGCTGATGGTGCCGCACGCGGTGCGGGCCTGAAGTGTGCTGCCATAGAGGGTGGTGGTGCAGAGCGAGCCTACGCGGAACTGGTAGAGGGTGGAGCTCTGCAAGCCGCTGACGGTATAGCTGGTGGTGGCTACCGAGGCGGTGGCGGTCTGCCATGTGGTGTCGCCAGCGATGCGATACTGCACAGTCCAGGCGGTCTCCTGGCTGCCTGCTATCCACACGAGGCTCACCGAGGTCTCGGTGGTGCCTGTGACGGCGGCTATCGGGGCCAGGCAGTCGGGCTGGCTGCACTCGCCCAGGAAGGTGATGTCGGGCACTGTGGTGTTCTGGCCGCGCGAGGGGATGGATTGGTTGTAGGGAGCATTGGGGTTGGTGGGATGTATGGTGTCGCTGTCGCGGTACCAGTAGACGGTGTTGCCCTCGGTGGCGGTGTGGGCGCCCCAGCTGAAGTTGTTGTATTCGCCGGTGAGGTTCTGCACGGCGACCACGACATTGTTTGTGCCGTCCCACTCGAAGTTTTCGGTGAAGTTGAGTGTCTTCCATCCGGTCTGCTGCACGTTGATGTTGCCGCTATAGACGAGGGTGAGGTCGTTGATGTCGACGTAGTTGTTGGTGTCGAGCAGGGCCTGGTCGGTATGGCCGATCCACACATTGATGGGGCGGTTGTACACTCCCGACGGGGTCGACGCCTGGCGGAACTGCAGTCCGCTGATGGAGGAGAGGCCCTGCAGCTGGCTGGCGGGGTAGATGGTCTGGGTGTAGCCGTACTTATAGTAGCCGTTGAAGGGCGAATTGCCGCTGGTCTGGGTGCCTTCGATGCGGCCGCAGGTGCTTGTGGTGAAGTTGATGTAGGGCGAGCTGTAGGAGGTGAAGGTGTCGCAGGCGGTGGTGGCCACCACGGTGTAGTTGTGGCCGCCCTGCAGTCCTTGCAGGAAGTGGTAGGTGCCCGTAGCGAAGGCCTCGACGGTGTCGTTGGGCGTGACGCTCTTGTCGATGACGAGCAGGTTGACGCCGCTCTCGTCGCGTCCGAGGGCTGTGTTGTAGTTCCAGGTAACCACGGCCGAGGTGTTGTTGATGTCGCCCACGGTGAGGTCGACCACCGGGTAGCAGTCCTGCAGGGTCTGGAAACTGCCGGCCGAGCGCCACAAGGTCTGCTCGTCGCCGCAGTTGGTGCTCACCCATACATAGTAGGTGGTGTTGCCGGCCAGGCCGGTGATGGTGTAGGGGCTGGAGACGGCGTAGTAGTCGATGGCAGTGGCTGCCTGCACGTCGTTGGTCGTGGCCACGCGCACGGTGTAGCCGGTGGCGGCGGTGCCGTTGTCGACCCAGTGGACGTTGGCGCCCTCGTAGGTGACCAGCGAGGTGCCGGCGCTGACGGGCCGACGGCAGTCGCTGGCAACCTCGACGGCCACATCGTCGATGTAGGCTGAATTGCCGCTCGAGTTGGTCCAGCGGAAGGCTACACAGGCATTGCCGGCGGCCTGCACGGTATCGGTGTAGAACTCGTACTCGGTCCAGGTCGAGCTGTTGCCGTTGAGGGTGATCATGGGTATGAAGGTGCTGGCATCGGCCGTGTCGGTCATGATGCCTGCTTCAAAGAGGCGGGTGGTGCCCGAGCTGCTGACCGAGGCGCGGAACATGACGTGCAGCTGGTTGGCGGCTGCGGCTGTCATGGGGGTGGCCACGAAGATGGGCGTGCTCAAGTTGGAGTACATGTAGTAGCACTTGTTGTTGTTCGAGGTGGATATATACGGATAGCTGCTGTAGCTGGCGAGCAGCGCCCAGCAGTCGGGACGGTTGCCCGAGCCGGTCTGGTAGCTGTCGAAGTCGTCCTGCCACGGCAGGCTGACCACGTCGCACAGCGTGCGGAACGTGGTGGAGGCGGTGCCGCTGGTCGACCCGTCGTCGCACACGGCGCTCACGCCGAAGGTGTGGTTCGACGAGGCGCCCAGCCCCAAGGCTGTGTAGGAGGTGCTGGTGACGGGACTCTCCGCCACCTCGACATCGTCGAGGTACACATGCCAGCTGCTCTCCCCGTTCTGCGGCTCCCAGCTGAAAGTGGCCCCGTCGGTGGCGATGTCACTCACCGTCAGGTTCTTCGGCTTGCGGCAGATGGCGACGCTGCCTTGTGTGTAGCCGATGGTCAGCTTGGGCAGGAATGCCTGGGAGGTGGGGGCATTTGAACCGCGTGCATATATCGAGGTGTAGTTGCCAGGGTCGGTGCCGTAGAAGGCGCACGACGAGTAGTTGCCGGCCACCGACTGGAAGTCGACCAGCAGATTGTCGCCATCGTAGGTGAACGGCTCTTCAAGTTCGATGGTTATCTGGCTATTCTCGACGGTCAGCGTGCCGGTGTAGACCACCGTGGCGTCGCTCACGTCGGCAAAGGTGGTGGTGAACGACGACGCTGTGGTTGTCATCAGCCGCACGGTGAACTGCGAACTCCAGACCGAGTCCGGCAACGAGCTGAGGTACCATGTCAGCTGCTGTATGTTGCTGCCCACCAGCTCGTCGAGCATCGATGCCGGGTAGATGGACTGCGTGTGTGTGTTGTTGTCGAGCCACAGGCCCCAGACCGGTAGGTTGCTGTTGGTCGTGGTGCCGTTGGCCACGGTCATCTCTTCTTGCGCACTGGCGCCCACCGCCGGCAACAGCAGAGCCGCCAGCAGGGCCAAAAGTGTGATTTGTCTCTTCATTGTGTATGCTTTTTATATTGTTTTCAGCGTGTTTATGGCACATACATCACACATACTCAGCACCATCGGTGCCGGGCGGCGGCGATGTACGCATGGCAAAGATAAGCATTTTTTTCGAATGCGGACAATTCTTCCGCAAAAAAACCACTTTTTCCCCTCATTGCCGCATGGCTTTCCGCATCGTGTCCGGTATTTCTTATGTACTTCTTATGTATTTCTTATGTATTTCTTATGTTTTAAACATAAATACAACATAAGAAATACATAAGAAGTACATAAGAACGGCCGGACCGGAAGGGGAGGGGAAGGGGCGTCAGAGGGTCTCTTTCAGGTCGACGAGGAAGCGACGGAGGGTGGCCAGGTTGGCGGCGAGCTCGGCCTTGGGGTCGTCGACCGGACGCTGGCGCAGCTGGTCGCGGGCACCCTCGAGGGTGTAGCCGCACTGGCGGGTGAGGTGCTGTATGCGTCGCAGCAGCTCGATGTCGCGTGCCGTGTAGCTGCGGCTGCCGCGGCTGTTCTTGACGGGCTTGATCTGGGGGAACTCGGTCTCCCAGAAACGCAGGGTCGAGGGCGCTTCGCCCAGCAGGGCGGCCACTTCGCCGATAGAATGGTAGAGCTTGTTGTCCATGGTGTCTGTATTCTCTGATGCCTGAATGCGTGTTGCCGAAGCCTAGTAGGAGTAGTAGCCCTGGTTCTCGAGGTAGCTCTCGCGTTTCTCGTATTTCACGTCGCGCAGGGCGTCGGCTTTGATGTTGATTTGGAAGAACCAGCTGCGGTAGTAGCCGAAGGGTACCCACGAGAAGCGCATCTCCCAGCAGTGCAGGTCGCGGTAGATGTCGACGGTGGTGTAGGACATGCCGTGGTTGGCTATGTCGTAGCCCGTCGAGGCGGCGATGCGCCAGTTCTTGGTGAGGCTCACGTTGCCGCTGAGGGTGATGCTTTGTATCACCTGGTGCTGCAGGTTGAGCTCGCGGGCCACGTAGTTGCTGGCGTGGCTGAAGGTGTAGCTGAGGCTGATGTTCCACGGCACGCTGAAGTCGACGTAGCCGCCCATCATGGCCACGGGGCTGTTGTTGTAGGGGGTCTGCAGCAGGGTGTAGAGGGGCTGGCCCTGCGAGCCGCTGGCGGCCTCGGTGCCCTCTTTCTGGAAGGTGCGCTCGTTGAGGCTGAACGAGAGCTGGGCGCTCCAGGTCGAGCTTTGGGTGCGGAACAGGCGCCGCTCCTCGGTCCACAGGAAGCGGTTGTGCATGTTGCCCAGCGAGTCGACCACATAGGGGCAGAACGAACCGCTGTAGTTGAGCACCAGCGAGCGGAAGAGGGTGGTGCGGCCGGTGACCGAGAGGTTGCTCATGTTGAGCGAGTCCTTGGCCAGGTCGTAGCTGGCGCTCAGGTTGAAGCTCTCGAGCAGGGGTATCTTCTTCAACTCGGCGGCCGTGTCGAAGGGGTTCTGCACCTTGATTTCAAGGTTGTTGCCTATGCTCAGTCGCAGGCTGCCGCTGCGGCCGTCTGGCGGGCCGCCGTAGAGCGAGTTCTGGAATATCGAGTAGCGGTGCACGTAGCCCGTGCTGTCGGTGTACTGGCGCCAGTAGCCGAAGCGCTCGCTGCCGAAGTCGGGCCGGTAGGTGAACGAGAGCGAGGGGTTTATGACATGGCGCAGGGCCTTCAGCGGACCCCACTTGAACTGGAACATGCCGTAGATGCGGGTGGAGAGCGACGACGAGATGCTGAAGTCGCGGTTCGACCGGAAGCCCCGCACCGTGTCGGTGGTCACCGCTCCGGTGGCGTCGTCGTAGCTCTTCTCGATGGTGCTCCAGTGCCACCGCTCGTTGTAGGTCAGCGAGTTGGTCCAGTTGAAGAAGCGCAGCACCTTGACGCTCGACGAGAGGGGTATCGACTGCTGCACGCCGTACTGCATCTGGTCGAGGGTGCTGGCCTTGAAGAGGTCGGTGTCCTGGGCGGTGATGTTGTTCTCGGCGTTGAGCACGTAGCTCAGCGAGATATTCTCCCACCAGCGGTAGGCCCCCGAGGGGTGGCGCCGCCGCAGGGGGTAGATGGTGATGCTGTTCAGGGTGATGCTGGGCAGCTTGATGTTCATCACGCCGGTCTGGGCGTTGAACGACTCGCGGGCCGTGGCGGCCAGGTTGAAGTAGGAGCCCAGCTTGGTGTTGTAGCTGATCGACGAGGTGGTGGTCGAGTTGAAGTAATCGTTGCGGTTGGTGGTGTTGCGGCTGTAGTTGCGGCTTTGCAGGTTCACGTTGGCCGAGAAGCGGCTGTAGGGGTTCGCCTTGGGGTCCTGCGAGTGCTGCCAGGTGAACTTGAAGTCGTTGAAAGCGTTGAAGGTATTGGTGTCGCCGCGTATGCCGGTGAAGGTGCGTCCGTAGCGGGCGTCGAGGGTGCCCTTGTAGCGGTAGCGCTTGTAGTAGTTGCTCTTCAGCTCGCCGGCCCACGAGAGGTTGGTGTAGAGCTCGGTGAGCAGGGCCAGGTCCAGGTTGTCGTTCACCGCCCAGTAGTAGCCGCCGTCCTTCAGGTAGTAGCCGCGGTAGTTCATCCAGCCGTAGGAGGGCAGCAACACGCCCGAGGCGCGGTTGTGGGTGATGGGGAAGAAGGCGAAGGGCAGCGCTATGGGGGTGGGTGCGTCCTCGACGGTGAGCCAGGCCGGTCCGGTCACAATCTTGTCGCCGGTGATGAGCTTGGACTTGGTGAAGTTGATGGCGAAGTGGGGGTGGGCGTAGTTGCAGGTGGTGTAGCTGCCGCCGCTGAGGTACATCACCGAGTCGTTCACCTTCTTCACCTTCTTGCCGTGCAGGTAGCCGTCGCCCTCCTGGGTAATGACGCCTTGTATGATGCCCTTCTGCGTGTGGTAGTTGAAGGTGATGGTGTCGGCATGGTATTCGGCCTCGGCCTGCTTGAAGTAGGGGCGGCCGTGCACCTCGTCGGCCGTGTCGCTGGTGCCGTGGGCGTGCAGGGTCTCGTGCTCGAAGTCGACTTCCACGCGGTCGGCGTCGAGGGTCATGTTGTCGTAGTCGATATGTCCTTCGGTGTAGAGGTAGGCGCGCCGCGTCTGGAGGTCCATCGCCACCGAGTCGCGAGCCTTGTACTTTATCACGCTGCCTACAGCATCTTTCGACACTCGCATCAGGGTGTCGATATCGCTTTGGGCTGCGCCGACCAACGGTAGTAGCAGAAGCAACAGCGTGCTGACTATATGTCGGTTAGCGCCTTTCACATCATTTTATTTTTCGGCATCGCGAAAAAGTTTGTATCTTTGCATTTCGGTTTGCAAAAATAAGAAAGATTTCGGCATACCGGAAAACAAAAATATATTACTTTGAGTATGAAACGGATATTGGTTATATTTATTGCACTTTTGCTTACTGCCGGCAGTGTTTTTTCGCAAAAAAAAGAGACCTACCGCGTGCGTACGCTGGTGGTCGACCCGGGCCATGGCGGTGCCAAGCCCGGTGCCCAGGGGTCGCGCTCGTGGGAGAAGGACATCACCCTGGCAGTGGCCAAGAAGTTCGGCAAGCTGGTCGAGGACAACTATCCCGATGTGAAGGTGATCTACACCCGCACCAACGACGCCGACATCTCGCTGGCCGAGCGCGCACGCATAGCCAACCGTAACAAGGCCGACCTCTTCATCTCGATACACGCCAATTCGCACCCCACATCATCGCCCACCGGCGTCGAGACATTCGTCATGGGACTCTCCGAGAGCAAGGCCAACCTTGAGGTGGCCAAGAAGGAGAATGCCGACATTCTGCTCGAGGCCGACTACCAGAACAACAAGGACTATAGCGGCTTCGACCCCAACTCGCCGGAGAGCTACGTGATGCTCGCCATGTTCCAGAACTCGTTCCTCGACAAGAGCCTCAATCTGGCGCAGGCCATACAGACACAGTACCGCAAGAACCTGAAGACCATAAACCGCGGGGTGAAACAGGCCGAGCTCTATGTGCTCTACAAGACCACCTGCCCGTCGGTGCTGACCGAGATAGGCTTCATCAGCAATCCCACCGAGGAGGCCTTCATGTTGAGCACCGAAGGCCAGGCCAAGATAGCGGTGTGCCTGTTCGACGCCTTTGTGAACTACAAGGCGACCGAAGAGGGTAGCGACAAGCCCGCCAACCTGAAGTACAACATCGAGGGCTACAATGCCAAGCCCGCCGCCAAGCCTGCTCCCGAGCCGGAGCCTGTGCCCGCTCCCGAGCCGGTGGCCGCAACGGTGACCGACAGCGCCTCGGCTGTGACCCCTGCTGCTCCCGAGCCCGCAGCCCCTGCCCCTGCCAAGTCCGAAGTGGCTGTGGCCAACGTGCCGGTTTCGGCCGCCCCGACCGCCAAGCCCACTCCCGTGGCAACCCTGCCCGCCGCCCCCAAGGAGGAAGCCAGGCCCGAACCCAAAGAAGAGACCACGCTGGTGCCGACGCCGGTTCCGGCGCTGCGTGCTCCGGCCAACACCGCCGCAACCAACGCATCGCAATACTATACGGTGCAGTTCCTCGTGGCGCCGGTGCTCTATAGCGCTGGCGCATCGCAGCTGGGCGGCATCACCGACTTCAGCGCCGCCCACAAGGCCCAGTCGTATGTGTACACCACAGGCCGTTTCCGCACCTTCAAGGAGGCCAGCGACTACTGCGAGCACCTGCGGGCTGCCACCCCCTTCAAGGATGCGTGGGTATTCCTTTGCAAGGAGCCTGTAACCACCACCGAGGCCGAGGCGCCCAAACCCGCCCAGGCCGAGGTGGCCACCACCAAACCGGCCACCACCGAGGCCAAGCCCGCAGCTCAGGGCAAGCTGACCTACCGCGTGCAGTTCTGCACCGCCACACGCCGCATGAAAGCGGGTGACCCCGACCTCAAAGGCATCAAGGACTTCCACATCGCCCCGTCGGGCAAGGTGTTTGTCTATACCGCTGGCGACTACGCCACCCTGGCCGAGGCCAAGACACGCTGCCGCCAGATACAGCAGTCGACATCCTTCAAGGACGCCTTTGTGGTGGCCATATACAACGGCCAGCGCATCGGTCTGGACCGTGCGGCACAGATAGAGAAGAAAAGCAAGTAGACATGATAGACGTTAAAGATATAAGCAAGCTCTACGGTGAACAGCGAGCCGTAGACCACGCCACGTTCCACGTGGAGCGGGGCGAGATAGTTGGCCTGCTGGGTCCCAACGGTGCCGGCAAGTCGACGCTGATGAAGATTATCACCTGCTACATTCCTCCCACCGAGGGCGAGGCAACGGTGTGCGGCCACAGCATCTACGACGACACCCTGGCGGTGCGCCGGTCGATAGGCTACCTGCCCGAGCACAACCCGCTGTACCTCGACATGTATGTGCGCGAGTACCTGCGCTTTGTGGCCGGCCTGGGCGGAGTGAAGGATACCAAGGGCCGCGCCGACGAGATGATTGAGCTTACTGGCCTTGTGCCCGAGGCTAACAAGCGCATAGGCCAGCTCTCGAAGGGCTACCGCCAGCGTGTGGGTCTGGCCCAGGCCATGATCCACGACCCGCAGGTGCTGATACTCGACGAACCCACCACCGGCCTCGACCCCAACCAGCTGGAGTTCATCCGCTCGGTGATACGGCAGGCTGGGCGCGACAAGGCGGTGCTCCTCTCGACCCACATCATGCAGGAGGTCGAGGCCATGTGCTCGCGTGCCATCGTCATCAACCATGGCCGCATAGTGGCCGACGAGAGCATGAGCGGCCTCAACGCCAAGAAGCTCACCGAGCAGTTCCATAAGCTAACAATGCAGTAACGTTATGAATAGACAAGAGTTAATCAACCTTATCCACGAGCGTCGCTCGTTCCTTTGTGTCGGCCTCGACACCGATCCCGCCAAGATGCCTGCCCACCTGCGCGGCGAGCGCGACGGCATATTCCTCTTCAACCGCGCCATTGTCGACGCCACCATCGACCACTGCGTGGCCTACAAGCCCAATATCGCCTTTTACGAGGCTCTCGGTATCGACGGTCTGCGCCAGTTGAAGCTTACCATGGACTATATCCATGGCCTCGGCAAGCCGGTCTTCACCATCGCCGACGCCAAGCGTGGCGACATAGGCAACACCTCGGAACGCTATGCACGTGCTTTCCTCGACCCACAGGGCGACTTCAACTTCGACGCCATCACTGTGGCTCCCTACATGGGTGCCGACTCGGTGCAGCCCTTCATGGTATATCCCGACAAGTGGGTGATTGTGCTGGCTCTGACCTCGAACAAGGGAGCCTACGACTTCCAGCTTACGACTGATGCAGAAGGACGTCCCCTCTACCAACGGGTGCTCGAGACTTCGCGCCAGTGGGGCGGCAACGACGACAACATGATGTATGTGGTCGGAGCAACCAAGGCCGAGATGTTGTCCGACGTGCGCCGCATCGTGCCCGGCGCCTTCCTGCTGGTGCCCGGCGTAGGTGCCCAGGGCGGTAGCCTCGAAGAGGTGTGCCGCTATGGCCTAAACAAGGACTGCGGCCTGCTCGTCAACTCGTCGCGTGGCATCATCTATGCCTCCAATGGCGAAGACTTTGCCGAGGCGGCCGCCCGCGAAGCCCAGAAACTGCAACAACAAATGGCTGCCGTGTTATGAGCAATAAGACTTTCCTGCACGTACTGCTGGTTATAACATTCATCTTCGCCGGCATCTCGTGCATGTCGAACTTTTTGATGAGCCTGCTGCAACCTTCGCTGCAGCAGTACTATGTGGCGCACCCCGAAGTGTTGCCCGAGCAGTTCCGTACCGCCATGCAGACCTACTTCGATGTGCCGCGCGGCTACTTCCTTGCCTCGGGTCTGCTCTACCTGCTCGAGGTGATAGGCGGCGTGCTGATGTGGAACCTGCGCCCGTCGGGCTTCCATTGCTACACCATGTCGCGCCTGTTGCTGATACTGGTGCCGCTGCTTTTCCTGGGAAAAGGCTTCCTGGGCATTGGCGACATCATGATGGCGGCCCTCTTCATCTTTGTCTACTGGATGCTCCTAAAGCAATTGGGAGCCTTCGGCAGCAAGGAGGAGGCTGTGCAATCGCAGGAGCAGTCGCAGGAACAGAATAGCGACCAAGAATAGTGACGCTGTAGATTACGCTATACAAAACGCCCCCTCTGCCTTAGGACAGAGGGGGCGTTGCATTTATGTCCCAGGTCAGTTGACGAGGGTCATCTCTTCAATCAAGTGGTGGGCGTCGGCATACTTGTCTATGATAAAGAGGCAGTAGCGTATGTCGAGCGAAATGTTGCGGCAGAAGGTGGGGTCGAAGAGCAGGTCGCTCATGGTGCCCTCCCAGCAGCGGTCGAAGTTGATACCCACCAGCTGGCCGTCGGCATTGAGCACGGGACTACCGCTGTTGCCGCCGGTGGTGTGGTTGGTGGCGATAAAGCAGGTGGGCAGTTCGCCGCGGGCGTTGGCATACTGGCCATAGTCTTTCTTTTGCCAGAGTTCCTTGAGGCGGGGCTCCACGCGGTAGTCGTACACGTCGGGGTTCTCCTTCTCCATGATGCCGTCGAGGGTAGAGTAGTGGGTGTAGTAGATGGCGTCCTTGGGCTTGAAACCTTCCACGTGGCCGTAGGCGACGCGCAGCGTCAGGTTGGCGTCGGGGAAGAAGTTGCTGTCGGGATACTGCTCCATCATGCCGCGGACATAGGTGCGCATCAGGCGCTGTATGTTGGCGTCGGCCTCGTTGTATTGCTGCCGTTTGGCATTGCTGTAGGCAAAGGTGTAGGCTTGGCCGATAAGGGATAGGTCTTTGCTCGGCAGTTCTTGCAGCAGTTTCTTGTGCAGTTTGTCGGCCGGCAGGGTGAGCAGCTTCTCCAGTTTCTTGGGGTTGTTGAGAATGTTGTTGTCGTAGTAGCGTTCCAGCATGGCGTTCACCTCCTCGGCGGTCGAGTAGCGCCTGTTGAGGTAGGGTGCATAGCCATGCTCCCACATGTAGATGAAGCACTCGGTGAAGATGGCCTTGTCGATGGGTGAGTGCTGCTCGAAGTCTTCGAAGTACTTGCGGCTGTCGTTGAGCATCTTGGCGGCAGCGGCCTCAAGTTGCTCGCCATCGAGGTCCATCATGCGGTAGAGGCGATAGGCGCGCAGCATGAAGTCGCTGGCCAGCGCGGCTTCGCTGAAGTAAACCCACTCCAGCTCGACCTCGCGCAGGCGGGCGTAGTTGTCTTCCAGCTCCAGCAGCACACTGGCATACTGAGGTTTGTCGGCAGCCCAGCGTTCAAACTGGCGCTCTTGGGCAATTTTCTGTTCCACGCCGTCCAGGCGGTCGATACCGAGGCTCTCGCCCTGCCATTTCTTCCAGCCGTTGGCTATGGAGGCTACGCGCGAGGCGTACTTCAGGCGCTGGGCGGCCGAGCGCTGCATGGCGGTGTTGTAGTGCGAGAGGCGTATGTCGCGCAGGGCTATGCGTATGGGGTTCTCGACATTGGCGGCCAGGTCCACGTAGTCGTGCGTCACATAGCGGCGGGTGGTACCGGGATAGCCGAAGACGAAGGTGAAGTCGCCCTCGTCGACGCCTTTGAGGCTAATCTCGAGGTGCTTCAGCGGGCGGTAGGGCACGTTGCTCTTGCTGTAGTCGGCGGGCTTGTTGTCGGCGTCGGCATAGACGCGGAATATCGAGAAGTCGCCCGTGTGGCGGGGCCACATCCAGTTGTCGGTGTCGCCGCCGAACTTGCCTATGTTCGAGGGCGGGGCTCCGACCAGGCGCACGTCGGTAAACACCTCGTTGATGTACATAAAGTATTGGTTGCCGTAGTAGAAGGGCTTCACCACGGCTTTGTAGTGTGTGCCACGGGTGGCCTCGTCGCAGATGGCTTTGATGTTGTTCTCCACCAGGGTCTCGCGGTCGCTTTCGCTCATGTTGTCGTCCACGCCGTCGAGCACGCGGGCTGTGACATCCTCCATGCGCACCAGCCGTGTAACTGTCAGACCGGGGCAGGGAATTTCCTGGGCACGGGTCATGGCCCAGAAGCCATTGGTCAGGTAGTCGTGCTCCACGGTCGAGTGTTTCACGATGTAGCTGTAGCCGCAGTGGTGGTTGGTGAGCACCAGTCCCTCGTTCGACACATACTCGCCTGTACAGCCGCCCCCGAACAGGAGTACGGCGTCTTTGAGCGAGGCGTTGTTCACATCGTATATGTCCTTGGCCGAGATGTGCATGCCGGCCTTCTGCATGGCGGCTTCATTGCGTCCGAGCAGCATGGGTATCCACATGCCCTCGTCGGCTTTGGTGGTGGCGGGTATGGCCAGCAGGACGGCGGCCAAAACGGCAAATATCCTATTTCTCATGGTGGTTGTATGTTTGGTTCCTATCTTGTTTTGCGCTGCAAATATACATAAATTCTGCAAAATACACGTCGGTAGCCGAAAAATATTCTTGTAAAGCACAAAGTACCATTAACTAACCGCTAGCAAATCTACGGTTGCTGCAGGCCAATTCGTATTTCTTTTTGGAGGGAAGACAAGGGAAATGGCGCCCGCCATGCTGTGTATCGACCCGCATATCGGGTGTAAAAAAATAGCGTGTGAGCCGTAAGCGGAGCGTCGGGAGTCGGACCTGATACGGAGGGGATACGGAGGGGATACGGAGGAGAGTCGGAGGGAGTGGCACTCCGGAATGACGCCTCAGCCACCGTAAGAGTGCATCCCACCGAGTATTATGTTCACTCCGAAGTATGTGATGGCCACGCTTGCCAAGGCCAACAGGCAGTAGAGGTGGAACCAGCGGGGGGTACGTTGCAGGCCACTGCCTTTGTGGAGCGGGAGCGTGTAGACAATCAGTGTGATGAGTGCCCACACCTCTTTGGGGTCCCACGACCAGTAATTGCCCCACGAGATGTTGGCCCATACGGCGCCAATCATTATGCCCAGCGCCAACAATGTCACGGCCGGGTAGAGCATGGTGAGGCTCATGCGCTGTAGCCTGAGCGGTACGTCGGTGTGGCGTGTGGTGAGCAGTCCGGCCAGGCCGCACAGCGCCACGGCGAAAAACATGGCATAGGAGCACATGATTACCGTGACATGCAGCGAGAGCAGCGGCGAGTTGAGCACTGGCATCAGGTTGGTTACCGGCGGATTGCTGCCGCTCATCATGGCCACCAGCTGGCAGAAACCCATGGTGAGCATACCTATAGGCAGCGCTATCGGTCTGCGTCGTGCCATGAGCAGTCCTACCGCGCCTACGGCTATCGACATGAGGTTCATGCTGTCGAAGCCGCCAGCCATGGGCACATGGCCGCCAGCCACCCAGCGCAGTATGAAAATAAGCAGCAGGAATGCCGTCAGCACTGCCAGGTAAATAGTTTCGGCCACCGTCAGCACACGGGGCACTTCCTTGTTGCGGGCCATCAATACCAGTGTATAGGCGAATGCCAGCAGACCCAGTGTGATGCACATCATGGCCAGCCATCGACCGGTGGTGAGTGCGTTGTAGAGACGCTCGGCACGTGTGCGCCCGGCCGAGGGCAACACATCGGCCGCCTTCTCCTGTTGGTATTTCAGGGTCTTGGCAAACACTTTGTCGAGCCCGGCATAGTCTTCTTTCACCACCAGCTCCTGACAGTAGCCAAGGCTGTTGCGTACAAAGAGGTACTCGTCGTCCGGAATGTTCAGCGGCAGCCTGTCGTTCTGTGCAAACCATGAGATGTTGCCCGCCGAGTCGGCCACCGGGAACAGCTTCATCAACTTGCCGTTGCTCAGCATGCGCACCAGGTTGTATTTCTCCTGGGCGGCGCGCTGGTTCTTGTCGGCCGTGGGAGCCAGTTTCTCATACTCGAGGAATGCCAGCTGGCGCACGCTCGAGTGCCGGTCTACGGTGTGCTCGCCGTCGGCCATCTGCCATGTGCCGGCACCTTTCACCTTGACCAGAGGCTCCGAGGCCCACTCGTCGTAGTAGAACATAAATCCGGCCAGCACCTGCTCGGCCGTGAGGCCGCGGTAGGTCGCCTTGCCGGTGAGTTTGGTGGTGAAGTCTTTGGCAAAAGTCTGCACCGGGCACACGCGGCCCTTGTAGAGTAGGTACATCTCGCCCATCTTGTCGGCCGACTCGCGCGGCAGGGTGCGCGGCTGTGCCTGCACCATCGCGGGCAGCATCAGCAGTGCCGCCACCGTCATGCCTTGCAGCAGCTGGCGGAAGGGTCCGTTGCGCTTCGTAAGCATCCAGCCCAGTCCCACCAGTAGCACTATGTAGCCGACGTATGTGAAGGCTATGCCCCAGGGATCGTGCGCCACGCTCAGTATCGAGTTGTCCTCGGGGTCGTAGTCGCTTTGGTAGAAGCGGTAGCCGCGGTGACGGTAGATGTGGTTCATCGAGATGTCGAATGCCTCGCCCTCGCACTCGATGTGGCTCACAAAGTCCATCGGAGTGTGGGTACCGGGGTAGGTAAGCACCTCGAAGCTGCCCAGGGTGATGTCGAAGGGCAACTCCCACTGCGACCCGTCCTCGTTGTCGACGGTGCGGTTGGCCTGCTGCGGTGTCAGTTGCATCTCGCCGCTTTTGCCGGTCCAGGTGGTGAGGCCTCCGCCCAGCAGTATCAGCACCACCGAGGCATGGACGAGCAGCCGGTCTGCCTGCCGCCACATCTTGCCTTGCACTATGCTGACCAGTGCCGCTACGGCGACCAGCGCCATCAGCACCACGAACCACCACTGGCCGTAGATGCTTGTTTCGTTTACTCTTTCCAAAATGGTGCCGGCGGCGAGCACTATCGCCACCAGCACCATCAGTGCAGTTCTTGCTTTGTTCATTGGTATGTGTTATATTGCGTCGATGAATTTCACCACTGCATCGCGGTCGGCCTTCGAGAGGGCGCGGAACTGCTCCAGCGAGTGGCGGGCGTCGCTGCCCTGGCAGCCGTGCCACATGATGGCCTCCATCGTGTTTCGGGCGCGGCAGTCGTGCAGGCGGTCGCTGTGGCCCGAGCATATTTGCGCCAGTCCGCGGCCCCAGAGCGGGGTGGTGCGGCACCAGCCGGTGCGTATGTCGTTGGGCATATTGAGCCGGTGTTGCACAAAGTCGCTGTAGGGCCAGATGGTCTGCTGCGGGAAGCGGGGAAGACGTGCGTCGGCGTCGCTGAAGAAGTGGGTGGGGTCGGTGAAGCGGTCGTCGCCGGTCTTCCAGCTGGGACGGTGGCAGTAGGCGCAACCAATCTGGCGGAACAGCTGGCGGCCCCGCTGCACCTTTGGGTCTTGCAGGTTGCGGGCGGCCGGCACGGCCAGGCCACGGTGCCACACCATGAAGTTCACATAGTCGTCGTCGCTCATCTCGGCGGGCAGGTTGGTGCTCATCAGGTAGTTGTAGATGTCGTGCTCCACATCGGTGGTGTCGCTGCGCCACTCGGGGAAGTAGTCGTAGAAGCGTGCCTGGACGGCGGGGTCTTGCGACGATTTGAGTGCGTAGGCCCGTGTGATGTAGTGGGCCCGTTTGTTGCTGCGGGTTACGTTGGTGATGTTCCAGATGGCGTTGCTGCCGGGGGCATCCTGCAGCGGGCCGCGTGTGAGGGCGTAGGTGTAGCGCTTGGGATGGCCGCTACCGGTGGGGTTGGTCTCGCTGCCGCCGTAGTAGCCGCTCACCGGTGTCCAGTCGCTGCCGCTCCAGATGGCGGGGTTCAGGTCGAAGTAGCCGTCGGCACTCTCTTTCTGGTACTGCGCCTTGAGCGAGTCGTCGGGTATGGCGTCGATCAATCCGGTGCCGTAGATGCCTATGGTGCTCTCGAGGCGGAAGGCCAGGTTGCCGTAGGGCACGCCCAGCGGTGCATAGAAAGCGTCCTCGTCGATGGTCAGCTCGGGGTAGATGAGCTCGTAGGTCTCGCCGTCGGGGAAGCGGTTGCCCCACTCGTCGGTGTAGTTGAGCCAGCTGAGGTGTATGCCGCTTTCCTCGATGGGGTTGGCGAAGGGTGCCACGGCGCGGGTCTGCGGCATGCCGGTCACCGAGGTCTCGTATTTGTCGTTGGTGCGGTCGTAGACCACCAGCAGGTAGCCGTTGCCCCAGTCGTCGGCGTTGTAGCGTTCCATGCGGCGGCCGTGGCCGTAGCCGGGATGGCAGCCCTCGCACGAGTTGCGCACGTATACGGGGCCGAGTCCGTTGAAGGGTCTGTTGTCTTGCGTGATGGTGTGTTCGAAGAAGAACTCGCCGTACTTGAACTGGTTGACCATGCCGGCCAGCTCGACGGCGGGCGCGGGGTCTTCGTAGGCCGAGGCGCTCTGGTTGAAGGTGGTGCCCAGCTCGCCGCCGGCGAGGGTCTCTTCGCGCAGCCACGCCAGGGTGTCGTTGGGGTCGGTCTGGGGGGTGGGCTTTGTGTCCTCGGGCTCGTTGTTGCAGGCTGCCACGAGCATGGCGCCCGTCAGCAGCGCGAGGGTAGTTAGTCTTGTCTTCATAGCGGTATCTGTTTTATTATAGTTTGCCAAGGGTCTCCACCACCTCGTCGAGCACCTCGCTCAGGGTGGCGCAGGCTTCGACGGCGGTGCCGTTTTCGGCGGCGTGTATGTTGTTGACGAAGGGGTGCGGCATGGCGTCGATGGCGGCCAGGGCACCGTCGATGGCGGCCACCACGCGGCCGTCGAGCTCGGCGTTGACCGAGTGTACCAGGCTATGGAGCGACTGGCTCTCGTCGCGCTGGCCTTCCACGCCACCGTAGTAGACATTCTTGATGCTCACTATGTTGTTGTGGAAGTCGGTGATGGACATCTGGCTGTAGGGACTTTCGATGTAGGTCTCGTCGCCGAGGGCGTAGGCCGAGTTGATCTTGCTCGAGCCCACCTCGTCGGCTATGTCGACGCAGCCGCTCACTATGGCCATCAGTCCGGCCACGCGGCTGGCGTAGGTGCTGCCCGGCTGGCCGGCGCGCTTCATGTTGTCGCCGTAGCTCAGGTCGCCGCTGCCCACGGTGTAGGCCCACTCCAGGTCGTCGAGCTTGGCAATGTGGCTCTCGGGGGCGGCATCGCCCAGCCAGCTTACTTCCAGGCGGTAGCAGTTGTTGCGCAGGTCGCCGGCCACGGCCACGGCGTAGATCCACTCGCTGCCGGTGATGAGGGCCACGTCCTTGGGATGGCCGTCCTTGAACATGATGTACTCGAGGCTATGGAAGCCGAGGTTCGAGTTGCTGAGGGTGTTGTAGGCTTCCTCGTCGCCGTTGGCGGCGTCGAGCTTGGCTATCATCGAGGGGCTGGCCATGAGGGCGTTGAAGTAGCTCTCGTCGAAGGGCCACGAGTCGATGTGTGGGTCGATGCCGAAGTCGCCGGCGGCACCGAAGAGGAAGGCTTCGCTCTTCTCCCACTCGGCGCGGGCGGCCAGGAAGGTGGTGCAGGCGGCGTCGAGGGCGGCTTGCGTGGGGTTGGCCTTGAGGGCTGCCAGCTCGTTGGCCAGCTGTTCGGTCTGCTGGGCCAGGGCACTGTAGGTGGGCGCCACGGTGTAGTCCACAAACCGGGCCGCTATCTTGGCGGCCTGCTCGTCGGTGTCGTTGCCGGCGGGGGTGGGCTCGGGGTTGTCTTTGCCGCAGGCGGCGACGGCCACCAGCAGGGCGCCCATCGCTACGGCGGCGAGAGTTTGTTTGAAGGTCTTTTTCATGGTAGTTTGTTTTTATTTAGTTTATTTGTTGCTTTCTTCGTATCCTTGCTCAGTTCTTGAAGAAACCTGTCCAGGTGATGCCTACGGCCACGTAGGGTTCGTCGTTGTATTGTTCGGCCAGCAGGCGCACGCCGCCTTCGGCCTTGATGGCCACCTCGGGCACGGGGCAGTAGTTCACGCCGGCGGTCACCAGCGAGCGCTCGCACCACTCCTTGTCGACCATGCCCTCGTAGGGCACGTAGCTGTCGTAGTGCTCCAGGTGGGTGAATATGTAGAGTTTCTTGTCGGTACGGCAGCCGGCCAGCACGTTGACGCCGGCCTCGACCCCTGCCGCCCAGGCGGCGCGCCCCACCTCGGTGTGGGCGTAGGGGTTGCCGCTCATGGTGGTCTGGTTCTTGTTGAAGCGCGATATGCTGTCGGCATCGCCCAGGGTGCCGTACACCAGGTTGTGCCGCACTATGAACCAGCGGTTCTGTATGCTGAAGTCGAGCGACCCAATGGCCACCGTGCCGCGCACCGTGCTGTAGCGTGCGCCGCTGCGGTAGTTGCTGTTGATGAAGTCGTTGTTGAAGGCGTTGCCCACGTAACCGCTCAGGCCCACCCTCACTCCGCGTAGCCCGCTCCAGTCCACACGGGCCGCGCCGGCCAATCGGGTGGCGGGCCGGAACTCGTAGGGCGACGCCGAGCCGTCGTGCACCCAGCCGCCGTCGTTGAACATGTTGCTGTTCAGCCCCGGCAGCAGCTGCACCTCGTAGCGCCAGGCCCCCAGGCGGCCCCACAGGCTGAGGCCCGTCTCGTGCCAGGTGCACGGCATGATGGTGTTCTCGCCCTCGGGCCGGAACACGGTGAAGAAGCGGTCGGGCGTGTGCCCGTTGTTGGTCATGCCCACCGGCACCACTATGTGGCCGGCGCGCACGTTGAAGGCCCGCGAGAAGCTTTTCTGCACCCAGAACTGCTCCAGCGCCACCTCGCCGCCGCGCTCCACCTCCTGCTCCACCTCGGCGGCCTCGTCGGTCTCGCGCTCGATGGCGGCCTCGACGCCGCCGTGCTCGAACTCCACCTCGGCGCCGAACGTCCAGCCGTGCCCGAAGTCGTAGCCCGCCATGAAGACCGCGTGCGGCAGGTCGAAGCGGCCGAAGCCGGGGTCGTCCTTGTACTGCTCGGCCCGCGAATAGCGGAACACGTTGTTGGAATAAAAATGGTGGCTGTAGACGGCCTCGCCGTAGCCGCCCAGCGTCAGGCGGCTGCCCTTCTTGGCGGCCGTCGTGTCGGCCTGCTGGGCCTCGACGGTGGCGGCGCCGCACAGCAGCAACGCCGCACAAAGCGTTGATAAGTAATGACTTAGTTGCATATCAGTATCGGTTTTTCGTGCTGCAAAGGTAGCCAAACCCAGCCATCCGGCCACTAACCAATAATGGTGATTTTGCCACCGTTGTACTATTGTTGTACTATCGTTGTACTATCGTTCTTATGTTTTCAATAGTACAACGATAGTACAACAATAGTACAACGATAGTACAACGACCGGAGGAATAGCGGAGGGGAAGGGGAGCGGACGGGGTGGGGTGGGGGAGAGGAAGCGGGGGGAAACGGCCCGGGGTGAAAAAAAACACCATGCCGCAACCCGGGGGTGCCGGTCGCCGATGGGGGTAAGACGGGGTGTGGGAGGGGTGAGGCTACGGGCGGATCACGGTCTGTCGGCCGTCAGCCTCCAGCTTCACTATGCGGCTTCCGCGGCTCTCGTGGCTCTCGAATTCTGGCAGCGGCGGCACACAGTGGTCGACGCGTGCACGCAGGGCCTCCTCGATGTCGGCATAGGTGGCCGGCGAGGGGTGGCCGCTGAGGTTGGCCGAGGTGCTCACCAACGGGGCACCCAGGCGGCGCATCACCTCCTGGCAGAAGGGATGCTGCGGTACACGTATGCCCAGCGAGCCGTCGGCGGCCGGCAGATTGTCGGCCACCGTATTGCCCAGCAGCCGGCGCCACATGGCCTCGGGCAGTATGTAGGTCGTGGGCCGTCCGTCGGGTGCCTCGGGCAATTCCATGCCACAGGCCTCCATGCTCCGTACCAGAACCAGCATGCTCTTCGTGTGGTCGCGCTCCTTTATGCTGTAGAGTCGCTCCACGGCGTCGGCCCGACGGGCGTCGCAGCCTATGCCCCAGATGGTGTCGGTGGGGTAGAGTATGGTCCGGCCCGAGCGAAGGGCGTCGACCGTTTGCAGCACTATTTCGTCGGCATTCACAGTGCAAAAGTACGAAAAAAAAGCATCATAGTTTGTTCAGGTTATTTTTTTTTTGTAGTTTTGCATATTGTTTTAATGGCAAAAGTGTCGAATATTACAATTCAATAAATTATAAACCAAAACATTACACATTATGTTCAAAGGACATCCTAAAGGACTTATCTGGGCTGCTCTGAGTAATATGGGCGAGCGATTTGGCTACTATATTATGAATGCCGTCCTGGTGCTGTTCCTCTGTTCGAAGTTCGGTATTCCCGATGACACAGCAGGCCTGATTTTCTCGGTCTTCTACTTCATGATTTACATCATGGCCCTGCCTGGTGGCTGGGTGGCCGACAAGTTGCAGAACTACAAGGGCACTATCGCCGCCGGCCTCATAGTGATGGCCGTGGGCTACACCATGCTCTCGGTGCCCACTACCGTAGGCCCCGAAAATAAGATCGGCATGCTGGTGCTTATCTGCGCCGCCCTGCTCATCATCACCATCGGCAACGGTCTGTTCAAGGGCAACCTGCAGGCCATCGTGGGTCAGATGTACGACAACATGGAGGCCGAGGCCGCCAAGAAAGGCCCCGAGGCCCTGGCCGAAGCCCAGAGCAAACGCGACCCGGGCTTCCAGATCTTCTACGTCTTCATCAACCTCGGCGGTGTGTTCGCACCCTTCGTGGCCCCCAACATCCGCAAGGCCTGGCTGGCCAAGTTCGACATGGCCTACAACAGCGACCTGCCCGCTCTCTGCCACCAGTACCTCAACGATGCCACCGGCATGACCGACGTGCAGATGGCCAACCTCAACACCTGGATGGAAGCCAGCAACCACAACTTCACAGCCGGCGCCGACATGGCCGCCGCCTGCGAGAGCTACCTCGAGGTCTTCAATACCGGTGTCCACTACTCCTTCATCGCCTCCATTGCCGCCATGCTCCTCTCTTTCGTTATCTTCCTTGTCACCAAGAAGATGTACCCCACTCCTGCCAAGAAGGAGAAGAAAGAGACTGCCAACTACACCGCCGAAGAGCGCGTGGCCATGGCCAAGGACATCAAGCAGCGCATGGCCGGTCTCTACGCCGTGCTCGGCATCGTCATCTTCTTCTGGTTCTCGTTCCACCAGAACACACAGTCGCTGACTATCTTCACCCGCAACTTCGTCAACTCCGACCAGGTGGCTCCCGAGGTGTGGCAGTTCCTCAACCCCTTCCTCGTCATCGTGCTTACGCCCATCATCATGTGGCTCTTCGCCACGCCGTGGGGCCGCAAGTTCAGCACGCCTAAGAAGATTGCCGTCGGTATGGGCTTCGCTGCCTGCGCCTACATCTTCCTCACCATCTTCAGCATGTTCGTGGGCTATCCCTCGGGCACCGCTTTCATGGCCCAGGATGCCGCCACCATCGCCGACCAGAAGTGCGGTGCATGGGTGCTCATCGTCACCTACTTCTTCCTCACCGTCGCCGAGCTCTTCATCAGTCCGCTGGGTCTGAGCTTCGTGTCGAAGATTGCCCCGAAGCACCTGCAGGGTATCTGCCAGGGTCTCTGGCTCGGCGCCACCGCCCTCGGCAACCTGATCATCTTCCTCGGTGTGAAGATGCTCAACAGCTTCCCGAGCCTGTGGATGACCTGGATTACCTTCGCCATCATCTGCATCATAGCCATGAGCGTCATGTTCGGCATGCTCAAATGGCTCGAGCGCATCACCGCCCAGCAGCAGTAATCTGTCGCCTGCAAGGGCATAAAAACAAGCCCCTGCGGCCTTTGGGTCGCAGGGGCTTGTCTATAATAGCTGTCTTCTATATTTTCGGCTGGATGCTGCGGCGATAGTCGCTGGGCGACTGGCCGAGGTGCTTGGTGCAGTAGCGGCTGAAGTAGGAGAGCGAGGTGAAGTTCATGCGGTCGGCTATCTGCGTGAGCGACAGGCGTTCGTCGTTGAGGTATTTCTTCAGGATGGGCACAGTGGCGCGGTCTATGAAGCTGCTGACGCTGTGACCGGTGACGCGCTTGACGGTGGCGGAGAGGTATTTGGTCGATACATTGAGCCGCTCGGCGTAGTAGCTGACGTCGCGCTCGGTGCGGCTGATGCCGGTGGCGAGCAGGTCGGTGAGCTGGCGGACGATGATGGCGGTGCGGTCGCTGTGGGTGTCGGTGGCGTCGCGCCGGGCGTGGAGCTCGAAGATGTCGTACATCATCGTCAGGCAGAGGCTCCCCATCATCTCGCGGTAGAAGAGCAGGTAGCGGTCGTCGAGGCGGTCGCACAGGCGGTGGAAGTCCTCTAATAGGATTTCCGCCTGACGGTCGTCGACCTTGATGACGGGGTTCTGGTTGAGGCTGATGCTGCCCCCGATGCTGTAGTTGTTCGACGGCAGTAGGCTATGCAAGAATTTGTTGTTGGCGGCGAACCACTCCACTTCCATCCCCGGTGCCGCCGCGAGGTTTTTCGCCCGTGTGGGGTTCGGCAGCACCACCAGGTCGTTCTTCACGATGTGGTAGCACCGCTCGTTGAACACGAAGCTCCCTTCCCCCGCCCTGCACAGCAGGTGCATGCAGGTGTGCCCCAGCTCCGGCGCATTCATCGCCAGAAAATCCGTCGAGTATAGAAAGTCAATCTTCATTAAATCACAGCCCCTCCAAGAGAAAACGTCTTAAACTAAGATGTGTGATGCCGTTGTCGTCATTTTTGGAAACCAAAGGTGTCATGGATATGACATATTTGGGATAGTTGTCGTTGATCTTCCGCAGGTTGCCAAATTCACGCTCGCGTGTCGCTTCGTCGGCTACAATATAAGACACTTGCACGTATACCCGTTCCCCTGTGGATTTTGAACAAACAAAGTCG